>NZ_CYTU01000002.1:0-203447 GCF_001299375.1 Achromobacter sp. 2789STDY5608621
CCCCCCCGCCACAATCACCGGTTAGGGATTCCCCCCGGTTGCCCCAACCTTCCCCTGTTCCTAAAATTGGCGCCAATTTAGTCAAACATCCCCCGCCAGCAACACCCCCCGGCCTTCCACACTCCCCGGGAATCGAGGAAATCATGCAGTCCACCGCAGCACCCACCCTGGCCCCCGACGCCGCCCGCGCCCGCGCCATGTACGACCTTGGCCACAGCACCGTCTTCGCCTCGCGCATCGACCCGCGCTTCTCGTACTGCATGTACGTCCCCCCGCATATCGACCAGGCCAAGCACCCCATGGAGCTGGTCGTCATCATGCACGGCACCGGCCGCGCCTTCGTCGAATACCGCGACGCCTTCGCCGAATTCGCCCGCTGGAACGACTGCATCGTGCTGTGCCCGCTGTTCCCCGTCAGCCCGCTCGGCGACGGCAACCGCGACGGCTTCAAGCAGCTGATCGAAGGCGACATCCGCTACGACCACATCCTGCAGGGCATGGTCGCCGAAGTCGGCGAGAAATTCGGCCGCGACTTCACCCGCTTCGCCCTGTTCGGCTATTCGGGCGGCGGCCAGTTCGTCAACCGCTACACCCTGCTGCACCCGGAAACCCTGTGGGCCGCCTCGATCGGCGCGCCCGGCTCGGTCACGCTGCTCGACCCCAGCCAGGACTGGTGGGTCGGCGTGCGCGGCGCCGAAGCCCGCTTCGGCAAGGCCGTCGACATCGAGGCCCTGCGCCAGGTCGCGGTGCACATGATCGTCGGCAAGGCCGACCTGGAGACCTGGGAAATCACCCACCGCGAAGGCGGCAAGTTCTTCATGCCCGGCGCCAACGCCGCCGGCGCCACCCGCCCGGAACGCCTGGAGTCGTTGCGCCGCTCGTTCGAGGCGGCCGGCGTCAAGGCCGTGCTGGACGTGGTCGAGAACGTGCCGCACGACGGTCTCAAGTGCGTCGGCCAGGTGCAGGACTTCCTGGCCGCCGAACTGCGCAAACTGCGAAATGAATAACATCAAAAACAAGATCGGCGGCGGGCGCGCAAGCGCCTGTCTGCCGCGATAGGAGAGGGCCATGCTGCGTTTCGCGCTATCCCGTATCGTCATGGCCATTCCGACACTGCTGATCGTGGCAGTGGCGGTGTTCGTCATGATCCGCCTGATTCCGGGCGATCCCGCGCAACTGCTGCTGGGCGACCTGGCCACGCCGGCGGCGCTGGCCGACCTGCGCGCGCGCCTGGGGCTGGACCAGACCTGGCCCACCCAGTTCGGCATCTGGTTCGGCAACATGCTGCATGGCGACCTGGGTTCGTCCATCAACACCGGCCAGCCCGTGCTGCCGCTGGTGTGGGACCGCTTCCTGATCAGCGGCCGCGTGGTGCTGGTGGCCGTGCTGTTCGCCGCGCTGGTGGCCGTGCCCGCCGGCATGATCGCCGCCTGGAAGCAGAACAAGGCGCCCGACCTGATCCTGGTCGGCACCGCCACGCTGCTGGTGTCCATCCCCACGTTCTGGCTCGGCCTGCTGCTGCTGATCTTCTTCGGCCTGAAGCTGCAATGGCTGCCGGTGGTGGGCTACGTGTCCATCGGCGAAGACTGGAAGGCCGGCCTGCTGTACCTGGCCATGCCGATCCTGACGCTGTTCCTGCACGAGATCGGCGTGCTGATGCGCATGGCGCGCGCCAGCACCCTGGAAGTGCTGCGCCTGGACTACATCACCCACGCCCGCGCCAAGGGCCTGTCGGAATCCGCGGTGCTGATGCGCCACGCCTTCCGCAACGCCTTCGGCCCCACCTGGACGCTGATCGGCCTGGTGCTGGGCAACCTGCTCGGCGGCATCGCCGTGGTCGAAACCGTGTTCACCATTCCCGGCCTGGGCCGGCTGCTGGTGGATTCGATCTTCGCCCGCGACTATCCCGTGATCCAGGGCTGCCTGCTGTTCGTCGGCGTGATCTACGTGATCGTCAACCTGCTGATCGACCTCTGCTATCCCATCTTTGACCCGAGAGTGACCGCCGAATGAAAAAGCGAATTGCAGCTAACGCGCTGATAGGCGGCGTGATCGTGGCGGCGATGATCGTCGCGGCGATCATGGGCGCCTTCTGGACGCCGCACGACCCGCTCAAGATCAACTTCGTGGCGCGCCTGAAGCCGCCGGGCGGCGAATTCCTGCTGGGCACCGACGAGTTCGGCCGCGACGAGCTGTCGCGCCTGCTGGCCGGCGCTTCCAGCAGCGTCTGGATCAGCCTGCTGACGGTGGGTTTCGCCATCGTCGCCGGCACCATCATCGGCACCCTGACCGGCTTCGTGCGCGGCTGGACCGACCGCATCATCATGGCCTTCAACAACGCCCTGCTGGCCTTCCCCGGCCTGCTGCTGGCGCTGGGCCTGCTGGCGGTGGTCGGCGCCAACAAGTACGGCATCATCCTGGCGCTGGGCCTGGCCTACACGCCGTCGGTGACCCGTATCGTGCGTGGCACGGTGCTGTCGCTGCGCGAGAAGGAGTTCATCGAATCCTCGCGCGTGCTGGGCAACTCCGAGCTCTACACCATGGTGCGCCACGTGCTGCCCAATTGCGTCGCGCCGTTGACCGTGCTGGCGACCTCGATGTTCGGCTGGGTGATCCTGGCGGAAAGCGCGCTGTCCTTCCTGGGCCTGGGCGTGCCGCCTCCCGCGCCGACCTGGGGCAACATGCTGGCCGCCGCCCGTCCGTTCATGGCGCAGGCCTCCTATCTTTCCATTCTTCCCGGCCTGGCCATCGCGCTCGCGCTGCTCGGGATCAACCTGCTGGGCGACGCGGTGCGAGACCGCTTCGATCCCCGCATGAGGGGCGTGCAATGAGCGCACTGGTTACCGTATCGAATCTGTCCCTGACCGTCGGCCGTGGCGGCCGCGAAATCGTCGGCGGCGTGTCCTTCGAGGTGGCGCCGGGCGAAATGGTCGGCATCGTCGGCGAGTCCGGCAGCGGCAAGACCCAGGCGGCGCGCGCCATCATGGGCCTGACGCCGCCGCCGCTGGTGGTGGCCGGCGGCTCGATCCGCTTCGAGGGCGTGGAAGTCACCCAGGCCAGCCCGGCCGCGCTGCGCAAGCTGCGCGGCGCGCGCATCGGCATGGTGTTCCAGGAACCCATGACCTCGCTCAACCCGTCCATGTCCATCGGGCGCCAGCTGGACGAAGGGCTCAAGCTGCATCGCCGCGACCTGTCGACGGCGCAGCGCCGCGAACGCATCCTGGAGATGCTGCGCCGCGTCGGCATCCGCGACCCGAAGGCCGCCGTCGAGGCCTGGCCGCACGAGTTCTCGGGCGGCATGCGCCAGCGCATGATGCTGGCCTCGGTGATGCTGCTGGAGCCGGCGCTGCTGATCGCCGACGAGCCCACCACCGCGCTCGACGCGGTGGTGCAGCGCGACGTGCTGGAACTGATGGTCGACCTGACGCGCGAGCACAACACGGCCGTGCTGATGATCAGCCACGACCTGCCGATGGTGGCGCGCTATACCGAACGCATGGTGGTGATGCAGCACGGCAAGGTGCTGGAGACCGGCACCACCGCCGGCATCCTCGAACGGCCGCAGCATCCCTACACCCGCAAGCTGCTGGACGCGATGCCGCGCCGCCTGCCGGCGCGTCCGCCGATCCAGGAAGCGCCGATCGTCGAGGTCAGGAACCTGGTGGTCGACTACGCCGGCCACCAGCGCCTGTTCTCGCGCACCGGCGCCAAGCGCGCGCTCAATGGCATCGACCTGCACGTCAAGCCGCGCGAAGTGGTGGCGGTGGTGGGCGGCTCGGGTTCCGGCAAGACCACGCTGGGCCGCGCCATCGCCGGCCTGCTGTCGCCGACTTCGGGCCAGATCCTGTTCCGCAACCAGCCGGTCAGCCGCCGTTCGCCGGCATGGCGCGACTACCGCCTGAACTGCCAGATGGTGTTCCAGGACCCGTATTCGTCGCTCGACCCGCGCATGACCATCGGCGAGCTGGTGGGCGAGGGCCTGCGCATGCTGGTCGACATGCCGGCCGCCGACAAGCGCCGCCGCGTGGACGAAGTGCTGGCCGAAGTCGGCCTGGGCTCGGAATACGCCAAGCGCTTTCCGCACGAACTGTCCGGCGGCCAGCGCCAGCGCGTGGCCATCGCCCGCGCGGTGGTGCGGCGGCCGTCCTTCGTCATCGCCGATGAACCGGTGTCGGCGCTGGACGTGACGGTGCGGGCGCAGGTGCTGGACCTGTTCGCCGACCTGCAGGAACGCCACGGCTTCTCCTGCCTGTTCATCAGCCACGACCTGGGCGTGGTGGAACAGGTGGCAGACCGGGTGGTGGTGATGCGCGACGGCGGCATCGTCGAGCAGGGCACGCGCGACACGGTGTTCGACCAGCCGCGCGAGGAATACACCCGCAGCCTGCTGTCGGCGATTCCCGCGCTGGAATCGACCGAAACCGGGGGCGTGCGCCTGCGCTGGCGGCTGGACCAGCAGGAGCCGTCGCCGGCCACGGCCTGAGGGGACGGGTCCGCGCCGGCCGGGGCTTGCCGTCCCGGCGCGGACTTATGCATAAAATACGCGGTTTGGATTTGATTCACGGGAGTGGTCCATGCCGAAAGCGGCGGCGACACAGCCGGGCCTGGTTGACCGTATTGCCCTGGATATTCAGTCGGGGGTATACGGCCCCGGCGCGTGGCTGAAACAGATCGATTTGCAGGAACGTTACGGCGCCAAGCGTCTGGACGTGCGGCGCGCGCTCGACCAATTGACCGCCAAGCGGCTGATCGCGCACATCCCCAACCGGGGTTACCACGTCTACACGATGGACCCGGACCAGCATGTGCAGATCCGCGACATCCGCGTGCTGCTGGAAACCGGCGCCGCGGCCGACCTGATGCCCAACGTCACGGCGGCCAAGGTGCGCGCCCTGCGCACGCTGGCCGAGCGTTTCTCCAAGCTGCTGCAGGACGGCACGCTGCTGGAGCAGTACGAGGTCAACCTGGCGTTCCACGCCGGCATGTACGACATGTGCTCGAACCGCGAACTAGCGGCCCTGATCCAGGAAACGCGCGCGCGCGGACCGGCGGCGCCGGCCAAGGAATGGGTCACGCGTTCGCGCATCGAGATCTCGGCGCGCGAGCACTTCGACATGGTCGAGGCGCTCGAGGCGCGCGACGTCAAGCGCCTGCAGAAGATCATCGCCCAGCACGTCGGCCAGGACATTTCCTGACCCGGCGCGGGCGCGACGGCCCGGTTTTCGCGGCGGCCTTCCTGAAAAGGAGGCCGCCGCGGTCATTTCGGGGCCGCTTTCAGGGATACCCCGGATACCGCATCGGCCATTAGCCTGCATAATGGGCAGCTATTTTGGCGCCAATATAGTCATGAATCCGGCGTCGCATGCCCCCGGGGGAATTTCCGCAATGCACCACCTTCCTGTTTCCCGAGCGCTCGCGCTCAGCCTGGCCCTGGCCGCCGCAGGCGCGGCCCAGGCCGCCACCCTGACCATCGCCCAGCCGGCCGACATTCGCTCGACCAATCCGGGCGTCAACCGCGATAACACCACCGACGGCGTGGTGCTGAACATGGTGGAAGGCCTGGTCGGCTACCGGGAGAACGGCACGGTGGCGCCGTTGCTGGCCAAATCGGTCGACCTGTCCGAAGACGGACTGACCTATACCTTCAAGCTGCGCGACGGCGTCAAGTTCCACAACGGCGCCACGCTGACCTCGGCCGACGTGATCTGGAGCTGGCAGCGCTACATGGACGCGAAGACGGACTGGCGCTGCCGCAGCGACTTCGACGGCCGCAATGGCCTGAAGGTCACGGACGTGACCGCGCCCGATGCGCAGACCGTCATCATGAAGATCGACCGCAAGTCGGCCGTGTTCCTCGATTCGCTGGCCCGCACCGACTGCGGCATGACCGCGATCCTGAGCAAGGATTCGGTCAACGCCGATGGCTCCTGGAAGGAACCGGTCGGCACCGGCCCGTACCAGTTCAAGGAGTGGAAGCGCGGCGAGTACGTGCTGCTGACCGCGTTCAAGGACTACGTCTCGCCCAGCGCCGGCGACAAGCCGGACGGCTACGTCGGCGCCAAGCGCCCGCTGGCCGACGAGGTCAAGTTCCTGGTGGTGCCGGACCCGTCGACCGCCAAGGCCGGCCTGGTGTCGGGCGCGATCGACGCCAGCCAGATCACCATCACGGACGTGGCCGAGCTCAAGAAGAGCAAGACCGTGTCGGTGATGAGCCCGCACGACGCCACCAAGCACACGCTGCTGTTCCAGACGCAGGATCCGGTGCTCAAGAACGTCAAGCTGCGCCAGGCGATCGCGGCGGCGCTGGACATTCCGCAGGTGGTGGCGGCGGCCTCCGAAGGCCTGGGCCAGTTGAACAACTCGGCGGTGTACGCGGGGTCGGCCTACTACCAGGAGACCGAGAAGCGCACCTACAAGTACGATCCGGCGCGCGCGCAGCAGCTGCTCAAGGAAGCGGGCTACAAGGGCGAGCCGATCGTCATCTACGCCAACAAGCGGGCGCACGTGCCGAGCTATCAGGTGGCGGTGATCGCGCAGGCGATGATGCAGGCGGTGGGCATCAATGCCAAGATCGAGGTGCTGGAATGGGCCACGCAGCTGGACCGCTACAACACGGGCAAGTACCAGATCAGTTCGTTCACGTTCTCGTCGCGGATCGATCCGGCGCTGAGCTTCGAGCAGTTCGCGGGCGACAAGACCAAGCAGCCGCGCAAGGTCTGGGATGATCCCGAGGCGCAGAAGCTGATCGACGAGAGCTTCCTGGAGTCGGATCCGGCGAAGCGGCAGAAGCTGTTTGACCAGCTGCATACGTTGATGCTGGAGCAGACGCCGATGTTGGTGCTTTATAACGGGGCGGATGCCTGGGCTACGAATAAGCGGGTTGAGGGGTTTTCGGTTTGGGAGGGGAAGCCGCGGGCTTGGGAGACTAAGATCGTTGGCAAGTAAGTAGTTAGTAGGTTTTTGGCGGACGGTTGTTTTTTTGGGGGCCGTCCGGGGCGGCGTTGGCCTGCCGTGCGCGGGGCTACGATTGCGGTCCGGAGCGTTCGCTCCGGACTGCCCCGTTGTCATCCTCGTACGCCTTCGGCTACCTACGGATTCCCTCGGGCGCATCTACACGCCCCGCGCACGGCAGGCCAACGCCGCCCCGGACTCGACCGTTGAAACTTGACGGTTGCCGGGGCGGTTTTATTTTTTCGGGTGTCGCAATGCAAAGAGGCCGCTTTCGCGGCCTCTTCGTTTGGTGCGGTGCGCTGGATTTACTTCGCCACGCGTTCCACTTCCCAGGCGCGCGGCTTCTTTACGGCCCAGGGGGTGTAGCCCTTGATGTCGGTGCGGAAGGCGCCGATGTCCAGGCCGTTGTAGAGCGGGATGCTGGGGACGTCGGCCAGGAACAGCTTGTGCAGCTGGTCGAAGGAGGCCTGGCGCTTGGCGTGGTCGGTGTCGACCGAGGCGGCGTCCAGGAGTTTCTGGGCGTCGGGGTTGTCCCAGACCTTGCGCGGCTGCTTGGCCTTGTCGCCGGTGACCATTTCGTAGTTCAGCGCCGCGTCCAGGCGGGCGGAGTACGGGAAGGTCATCATCTGGTAGGTGCCGGCGTTGTAGCGGTCGAGCTGGGTGGCCCATTCGGACACGGACAGCTTGGCGTTGATGCCGACGGCCTGCAGCATGGCCTGGATGATGACGGCGGAGTTGTACGACTGCGGGTAGCGCTTGGTCGTGATCAGCTCCAGCTCCTGGCCCTTGTAGCCGGCTTCCTTGAGCAGCTTCTGGGACAGCGCGGGGTCGTATTTCCAGCCTTCCTTCTGGGTCGCGTCGTTGTACGGCGAGACCAGCGGGACGATGGAGTTGTTGGGCTTGGCCAGGCCTTCGGTGACGGCGGCGGCCAGCTGGTCGTAGTCGATGGCGTGGGCCAGGGCCTGGCGGATCTTGGGGTTGGACAGCAGCGGGTCCTTGGTCTGCAGCAGCAGCGCGGTCATGCTCATGACGGGCGCGTAGGCGACCTTGACGTTGGGGGTGCCTTGCAGCACCGGCACGTCGTTGTTGGAGACGTCCTCGATGATGTCGATGTTGCCGCGTTGCAGGGCGGCCTTGGCGGTGGAGTCGTCGGGCACGATGACGAAGCGCACTTCATCGACCAGGGGGCGCTTGGAGCCGGTGTAGCCGTCGCGCTTGCCGTCGCGGTTGGCGTAGTCGGCGAACTTGGTCAGGCGCACGTATTCGCCGCGCTTCCATTCGGCGAAGGCGAAGGGGCCGGTGCCGATGGGCTTGTCCCAGCTGCCGTCGGCCTTGACCGAGGCCTTCTGCAGGATGCCCGTGCCGCCACAGTCGGCGCGCGCCAGCGAGGCCAGGAACAGGCTGCTGGGTTTTTCCAGGTGGTAGACCACGGTCTGGGCGTCGGGCGCCTCGACGCCGGTGACCTTGACGGTGCCGCGGCCATCGAATTCGCTGGCGCAGCGCCAGCCGGAGTTGGCGGCGGTGTAGTGCTGCCAGGTCCAGAGCACGTCGGCCGAGGTCAGCGGCGCGCCGTTGTGGAACTTGACGCCCTGGCGCAGCTTGAAGGTGTAGGTCTTGCCGTCGGGGCTGATGTCGATGGACTCGGCCAGCAGCGGGCGCACTTCGGCGTCCTCGCCGTAGGCCACCAGGCCCTCGACGATGTGCAGCACCACCGCGTCGCTGTTGCTGTCGCGGTTGACGCCGGGCTCGGTCGAGCGGATGTCGGCGGTGAACGAGATGCGCAGCGGGGCCGGCGCCTGGGCCAGGGCGGAGCCGGCCAGCGTGCCCAACGCCAGGGCAACCGCGGTAGTCAGGAGTTTTGTTTTCATGGATGCGTTTCCAGGGGTTGCGCGGGCGGCCGGGGGATCCGGCCGCCGCCAGCGGTCAGGGGACCGGGAAAGCTCAGGCCGCGGCCAGCAGCTCGGGCTCGGCGTCCAGGCTGTAACGGGTGAAGGTGCGGTTCAGCGCCGGCAGCGGCGCCACTTCCATCAGGCCGGCGGCCGGTTCCATGACGACCATGGCGACGGTGGCCGACAGGTTGTCGTGGCTGCCGGGGCGCGGCGGGCGGCAGACCGAGTAGGGCGTGCCGAAGTCGTCGAACAGCGCGCGCTTGAGGTCTTCGCGGGTCAGCTTGTCCTTCTCGTTCAGCAGGCGGCGCACGCGCCAGTCGCGGTAGGCGCTTTCCGGGGTGCTGGCGCGGCCGGTGTCGCGCAGCTTGCCCAGGGCGACTTCGCTGACCCAGTGGTTGGCGTGCACGATCAGGTCGTCGGCGCCCGGGTAGATCGGGAAGGCTTCATCGGTGGTGCACTCGTAATCGACGCCGAAGCCGGCGGCCATGCCGATCATGATGTTGTTCGAGCACGACTTCTGGGTGGTGCTGACGGCCTTGATGGCCAGCGCGAAGTGTTCCTGCTCCAGCACCTTGCGGCGGATCAGCGACAGCGGCACGCCGAGCTGGCGGAAGTCGCGGTCGGACTCCAGGTAGTTGGCGGTGATCGACACGCCGGCGCTGTTCAGGCCGCTGCGGGCCAGGCCGCCGGCCTCGACGAAGGTCAGGATGTCCGGGCCGTTGTCGTTGCGCACGCGCAGCACGATGGCGGTCTCGGCGCACTCGGCGCGCCAGTCCCAGTTCTGGCCGTGGATCAGGCGGCCGTTGGCCGAGCGGGTCGGCAGGATCAGGGCGCCGGTGCAGCCGTCGCCCGGTTCGAGCTCGGCGGCCTTCTTCTTTTCGGCGCGGGCCTTGGCGATGACTTCGGTGCGGGCGTTGACCATCACGATGTCTTCGAAGGGCACGTTGGCGCCGGCGGCGATGCCGCGCATTTCCTCGAGGTAATGCGGCGCGAAGTTCTCGATCTCGCGGGCGAAGCTTTCGATCAGGCGGGTGCGCGCCATGGCGTCGTAGCCCAGGTCGACCAGCGTCTGGCCGTACATGGCGGCGCTCTTGCGCACGCGGTCGGCGGCCTGCTGGCCGTAGGCGCGGCCGCGGGCCTCGGGGGTACCGGAGACCGATACGAACGGGAATTGGGTGATCTGGGTCATGGACGGATAGCGGCGCAAGGCGCCGTGAGGTCGGGGGAGAGGAGGGAATGTTGCAAAAATATTAGCTTATTTTGGCGCCAATATTACCCAGGGTTTGCCCGGGGATAACGGTCCGCCAGGACCCGCGAAAGACCCGCGGCAGCGGTCTGGGAGGGGCGCCGCCGCGTCCGCCGGCTCCCGCCGCCAGGCCGGCGGACAGGCCGCGCCGGCTGGGCGGCGGCGCATCGGTCAGGCGCCGGCCGCGTGTTCGCGCGCCAGGTCGTCGCAGCGGGCAAAGCCGGCGCCGGCGGCGCGCAGCCGGTCGAGCAGCCGCTCGATCATCTGCAGCCGGGCGGCGCGTCCCACGCCGTTGTCCGCGCGCGGGTGCAGCGTCAGGCAGGCGTAGCCCTCGGCCGCCAGCAGCGCGTCGCCCTGTTCGGCCAGGTGCGCATAGGCGCGGTCCTGGGTCACACGGCGGCCGAAATGGCTGGCGTCGCACAGGCCCTCGCTCCAGGGCAGTTCGATCATGCCGGGGGCGCCGTCGGCGTCCAGCGCGTAGGGCGCGTCGTCGTCGATGGCGCTGCTGTCGTAGCGGTAGCCCAGCTCGCGCAGCAAGGGCAGGGTGCGCGCGCTGAAGCCGCCGCCGGTCCAGCGAAAGCCCTGCGGCGCCTGGCCGGTCAGCGCCGCCAGGCGGTCGCGGCCGCGTTGCAGCACCTCGGCCTCGCGCTCGCCCAGCGTGGCCAGGTCTTCGAAGGCGTTGCCCTGCGAGGCGGCTTCGTGGCCGTCGCGCAGGCTTCGTTCCAGCAGGTCGCGGCAGCGCTCGGCCTCGAAGGCGGGCCAGAACAGGGTGGCGCGGATTTCCTGGCGCCGCAGCATGTCCAGCACCCGCGCCAGGCCGCCGCCATAGGTGTAGCGGCCGTGGCCGTCGCGGCCGTGCAGTTCGTGTTCCGGGCGGGCGGCGGCTTCGGGGCCGATGCCCTGCACGTTGAGGGTGACCAGTACGGTCTTGGGGGCCGTCATGCGGTTCTCCAGGCGGCGGGGTGGGCCAGGCAGTGGCGGGCCAGCGCGGCCAGCGTCATGCAGTGCACGTCCGGCTGGGCGCCGACGTAGGCCAGGAAGCGGTCCATGGCGGCGGCGCGGGCCGGCGTGCCGGAACCGCCGGCGGCCTTGGGGTGCACCGTCAGGTGGATGTAGCCCTCGGCCTGGCGCAGCGCCTCGAATTCCTCGATCCAGTTGTCGCAGGCCTCGGCGGCCAGGCTGTGGCCGGTGAAATAGAACGGATAGTCGTCCAGCGACACCGTGTTGTTGGGCAGCATGACGAAGCCATCGCCGCCCTCGGCCGGCAGGTAGGGGCGGTCACGGTCCTTTTCGCTGGCGTCGTAGCAATAGCCGAGCCGGCGCAGCGTGGGCAGGGTGCGGTGGCTCTTGCGGCCCGACGGCGAACACCAGCCCACCGGCGTCACGCCCAGCTGCCGCTGGATCAGGGTGTGGGTCTTTTCCAGCAGCGCGGGTTCGTCCTCGCCCAGGTCCCAGGCTTCGTGCAGGTAGCCATGCGCCGCGATCTCGTGGCCGGCGGCCAGGATGGCGCGGAAGGTGTCCGGGTAATGCTCGACGTCGTAGCCGCAGGCGAAGAAGGTCGCCGGCATGGCGTGGCGCGCCAGGATCTCCAGGTGGCGCGGCACGCCGCGGCGGATGGCGTAGCGGCCGGCGGTATGGATGCCGGCGCCGGGGAACTGCTTGCGGCCGACCTCGACGGCGGGGCCGTCGACGTGAACGGTCACGCACACCACGGCGCGCACCGGCGGGGCTGATGGCGCGCGCCGTCCCTCGGCGCGTAGTTCATGGTTGAGCGCCAGCCAGGGATTGGCGGCGGCGTCCAGCGGGACGCCATAGGGAATGGCTTGCATCAGGTGGCCTTGATATTGGCGTTCTTGATCAGGGTGCGCCATTTCTCGCTTTCGGTGGCGACGAAACGGCGCAGTTCTTCGGGCGTGCCGCCGTGCAGTTCCAGCCCGTTCTGCGTCAGCTGCGCCAGGGCGGGTTGCTTGAGCGCGCTCTGCACCGCGCCGTTGAGCGTCTGGACGATGGCCGGTGGCGTGCCGGCGGGCACGAACACGCCGTTCCAGCCGATCGCCTGATAGCCCGGATAGCCGGACTCGGCCACCGTCGGCACGTCGGGCAGGGCGGGCGAGCGCGCGGCGGACGTCACCGCCAGCGGCCGTGATTTGCCGCCCTGGATGAATTGCTGCTGGTTGATCACCACGTCCATCAGCACCGGGAACTGGCCGCCCAGGAAATCGTTGACCGCCGCCGCCGCGCCCTTGTAGGGCACGCCGGGCAGGTCGAGGCCGGCCGTGGCCTTGAGCAGTTCCATCGCCAGGTGCGCCGAGCTGCCGTTCTGCGTGATGCCGTAGAAGTACTTGCCGGGGTTGGCCTTGATGAGGGCGACGAACTCCTGCAGGGTCTTGGCCGGAAACGACGGATGCACCACCAGCACGTTGTTGTAGTAGCAGACCATCGAGACCGGCTCGAAGTCCTTGATGGGGTCGTAGGCGATGTTCTCGTACAGGCTCTGGTTCACGGTGTGGGTGCCGGTGGAGCCGAGCGCGACGGTGTAGCCGTCGGGCGCCGAACGCGCCGCCTGCTGGGTGCCGATGATGCCGGCCGCGCCGCCCTTGTTGATCACCACCACGCTCTGCTTGAGCGCTTCGCCGATGCCCTGGGCCAGCGGCCGCGCCACCAGGTCGGTGCCGCCGCCCGCCGGGAACGGCACGATGAACTGGATCGGGTGTTCCGACGGGTAGCCGGCCGCGCGGGCCAGGCCGGGGCGGGCGAGCGCGGCGCCCGCCAACGAGGCGGCCGACGCCGCCATGAATTGCCGGCGGCTGATGCCGCCGGGCCTGCTGCTGGACTGCTTCATGCGATTTCCCCTTGGATGTGCATGCCGGGCGAGGCGGGCCGCGGACTTTTCGCTGTCCGCTGGCCTGCTGCTTCAGTATCATTATTCGATAAAAAACAATCTTCACCAATTAGTTTTTCTCTATAAATGATAAAAATAGCGAAGACGATAGCGAGAAGCAGAGCGTTGGGTGAGAAGCGATAGCGGAGGGTTATGGCGCAGGGGCGCGCCGGGATCGCTGTGATACGCTGCGCCGGTTCCGCCTCGCCCACCGTCCGCCGATTCCATGTCCACCCTGAAGCGCGCCCTCGCGATCCTCGACCTCTTCAGCCTGGCCACGCCGGTGCTGACGGCCGAAGAGATCATCTCCAAGCTGTCCTACTCGGCGCCGACCGGCTACCGCTACATCCGCGACCTGTCGGACCTGGGCTACCTGCTGCGCATGACGGGCGGCGGCTACAAGCTGGGGCCGCGCATCATCGAGCTGGACCATCTCATCATCGACGGCGATCCGGTGCTGGGCGTGGCCCGGCCGATCATGCGCGAGGTGGTGGACCAGGTCGGCGGCGACGTGCTGCTCAGCGTCATCCACGGCCTGCGGATCCTCAACATCCACCACGAACGCGGGCCCGACGCGCTCGGCATCCCGCACGGCCGCGGCCGCGCCCACCCGCTGTTCCGCGGCGCCACCGCCAAGACCATCATCGCGTTCCTGCCGCGCAAGGACCAGCGCAGACTCTACGAAGGGCACGCCGCCGAGGTCGAGGCCGCGGGCCTGGGGCCGACGCAGGCCGAGTTCATCCGCCACCTGGACGAGATCCGGGTGCGTGGGGCGTATCTGGGGGTGGGCGAGATTTCGCCGGAACGCGCCGGCATCGCGGTGCCGGTGTTTCAGGAAGACCGGCGCATCTTCGGCGCGCTGACCGTGACCTTCCTGGCGACCCGGCTCAACACCATTGCGCAGGACAAGACCACGGCGCTGCTGCAGGCGGCGGCGCGGCGCATCGAATCCCTGGCGCTGGCGTCCCGCATCAAGGAACAGGCCCCCGCGCCGTAGGCGTCGGGGGCCTGTGGGCCGCTCGGATCGAGCGGCGCGGGTTACTGCTGCTGCTGCTGCTGCTGCTGCTGCTGCTGCTGAGGCGCCGGCGGTTCGCCCGTATTGCCGCCGGTGGCCGGTTGCGCCGGCGCCTGCGGCGCGCGCACTGGCGAGCCCATGGCCTGGAACAGCGCCGCCGTCTCGGTCAGGCGGGCATTGGCGTATTCCACTTCCCGCACCCGCGCCGCGACGTAATGCTGTTCGCTGGCGTACGCGGTGTAGGGCGCCAGCGCGCCCAGGCGCACGCGGTTGGCGGTGTTGCGGTGCGACTGCTCCGCCGACCGGCGCGAGGCCTCGGCCGACGCCAGCGCCTGCCCATCCGCATCCAGCTGCGCCAGCGTGTCGGCCACGTCGCGGAAGGCGGTCAGCACGGTCTGCTTGTATTGCAGCACCGCCGCTTCATAGCGGTCCTTGGCGGCGCTGCGCTCGGCTAGCAGCGCGCCGCCATGGAAGATCGGCTGCGTCAGCGACGCGCCCACCGCCCAGATCGAGCCCGCGCCCGACAGCGCCGCCGGCCAGCTGAAGCCGCCCTTGCCCATCGATGCCGACAGCGACAGGCTGGGGAACAGCTGCGCCGTGGCCACGCCGACGTCGGCCGCCGCCGCGCGCAGGACGGCCTCGGCGATGTGGATGTCGGGCCGCGCCGCCAGCAGTTCGGACGGCACCAGCACCGGCACTTCGCCGGGCACGGCGATCATGGCGAAGGCCAGGTCTGGCGGCGCCTGGTCGGGGCTGCGGCCCATCAGCACCGCCAGCGCGTGGCGGGTGGTCTGCCACTGCGCGCGCAGGCCCGGCAGCGAGGCCTCCAGCGTGGCGGCGTCCTGGTCGGCCTGCAGCGCGTCGTTCTGCGAGGCCGAGCCCAGTTCGTAGCGGCGCTGCGTGTCGCGCGCCACCTGGCGCGCCAGCACCACCTGCTTTTCGGTCAGCGCCACGCGCTCGGCCAGCGAGGCCGAGGTGATGGCGCCGGTGACGATGTTGCCGGCCAGCGAACGGCGCGCCGATTCCAGCTGGAACGCCTGCTGCTCGACGTGCGCCGCGCGCGACACGTTCTCGAAGCGCGCCGCGCCGAACAGGTCCAGGTCGTACTTGGCCTGGATCTGGCCGGTGAAGACGTTGTAGAGCGCGGTGGGTTCCGGCAGGTTCGGCATGGTCAGCGCGCGCTTGCGCGTGACGTCGCCGCCAGCGTCGACCGTAGGCATCAACGAAGAATTGACCTGCCCGCGCAATTGCTCGCGGGCGCCGGCCAGGTTGCGCTCGGCGGCGGCCAGGTCGGGGCTGTTGGCCAGGCCTTCTTCCACCATGGCGTTGAGCGCCTCGGAGCCGAAGCGTTTCCACCATTCGGGCACCGGGCCGGCGTCGCGCGCATAACGCTGCGCCACGCCCTGCGCCGGCGCGCCGGCGGCGGGCAGCGCCTCGACGCCGTATTGCGCGGGCTGCGCCATGGCCGGCGGCTTGCTGTCGGGGGCGAAGGCGCAGGCGCCCAGCGCCAGCAGCAGCGGCAGGGTGGCCAGGCGCCAGGCCGGGGTCGGGAGACGGAGGGACATCGTCAGGCTCCTCGTTCTACGTTGTCGCCGGCGTGGGCGCCGGGCGGCACGCCTTCGGGCTCCTCGCGCTCGTCGTGGCGCACGCGGAACCAGGCCGCGTACAGCGCGGGCAGGAAGAACAGCGTCAGCACCGTGGCGCTGGTGATGCCGCCCATCAGCGCGGTGGCCATGGGGCCGAAGAAGTTGCTGCGCAGCAGCGGGATCAGCGCCAGCACCGCGGCCGCCGCGGTCAGCGTGATGGGACGGAAGCGCCGCACCGTGGCGCCGACGATGGCGTCGACGCGCTTGTGGCCGGCGCTGATGTCCTGTTCGATCTGGTCGACCAGAATCACCGAGTTGCGCATGATGATGCCGAACATCGCGATCACGCCCAGCATGGCGACAAAGCCGAACGGCTTGCCGAACAGCAGCAGCGCGGCCACCACGCCGATCAGGCCGAGCGGCGCGGTCAGCACCACCATCAGCACGCGGGCGAAGCTTTGCAGCTGCACCATCAGCAGCGTCAGCACCGCCACGATCATGATCGGCATCTGCGCATTGATGGACGACTGGCCCTTGGCGCTTTCCTCGACCGGACCGCCGACCTCGATGCGGTAGCCGACGGGCAGTTCGGCGCGCAGCGCGTCCAGCTTCCTGTCGATGGCGTGGGTGACGTCGATGCCCTGCGCGCCGGCCTTGACGTCGGCCTGCACGGTGATGGTGGGCTGGCGGTCGCGTTCCCAGATCACGCCGTACTCCAGGCCGTAGCGCACGTGGCCCAGGCTGCCCAGCGGCACCGGGCCGTTGGGCGTGGGCATGGCCAGCGTGGCCAGGCGGCCCGGGTCGACGCGTTCGCTGTCGGGGGCGCGCAGGCTGACGTTGATCAGCTTGTCGCGTTCGCGGTACTGCGTCACGGTGTAGCCCGACAGCGTCATCGCCAGGAAGCTGGAGATGTCGTTCGAGCTTACGCCCACTTCGCGCGCCTTCTGCTGGTCGATGTCGAAGCGCACCGAGCGCTCGGACGGCTCGTCCCAGTCGAACTGCACGTTGACCGAGCGGCTGTCGGCGCGCACTTCGGCGGCCACCTTCTCGGCCACCTGGCGCACCTCGGGGATCTTGTCGCCGCTGACGCGGAACTGCACCTGGAAGCCCACCGGCGGGCCGTTCTCCAGCCGCGACAGGCGGCTGCGGATCGCCGGGAACTGCTCGTGCAGCACCGGTTCGAGCCAGTGCGCCAGTTTTTCGCGGTCTTCCACCGAGTTGGCGGTGATGACGATCTGCGCGAAGTTGGGCGTGGCCAGCTGCTGGTCCAGCGGCAGGTAGAAGCGCGGCGCGCCGGTGCCGACGAAGCTCACCGAATGGGCGATCTCGGGCCGGCCGTCCAGCACTTTTTCAAGCCGCTCGACCTGGCGCAGCGTGGCGGCGAACGAGGCGCCTTCCTGCAGCCGCACGTCCACCAGCAGCTCGGTGCGGTCCGAGCTGGGGAAGAACTGCTGCGGCACCAGGCCGAAGCCGACCATCGACACCACGAACAGCGCCACGGTCGCCAGCAGCACGCGCCAGCGGCGGTCCACGCACCACGCCACCCAGCCGCGCAGGCGCTGGTAGAAGCGGGTGTTGTAGATGTCGTGCTCGTGGTCATCGGGCAGGTGCGCCTCGCGCTTGCGCTCGGGCAGCATGCGATAACCCAGCAGCGGGATCAGCACCACCGCGGCGAACCACGAGGTGATCAGCGCGATCGCCGACACCTGGAAGATCGAACGGGTGTATTCGCCGGTGCTGGACTTGGCCAGCGCGATCGGCAGGAAGCCGGCCACCGTCACCAGCGTGCCGGTCAGCATCGGGAAGGCGGTGCTGGTGTAGGCGAAGGCGGCGGCGCGCGCGCGGCTCCAGCCCTGTTCCAGCTTCACCGCCATCATCTCGACCGCGATGATGGCGTCGTCCACCAGCAGGCCCAGCGCCAGCACCAGCGTGCCCAGCGAGACCTTGTGCAGGCCGATGCCGAACATGTCCATGAACAGCGCGGTCACCGCCAGCACCACCGGAATCGAGATCACCACCACCATGCCGGTGCGCAGGCCCAGCGACACCAGGCTGACGATCAGCACGATGGCCACGGCCTCGGCCACCGAGCGCAGGAACTCGTCCACCGAGAACGACACCGCCTTGGGCATGCTCGACACCTCGGTCAGCGTAAGGCCGGCGGGCAGCCGCGCCTTGAGTTCGCCGAACTTGGCGTCCAGGGCCTTGCCCAGGTGCACCACGTCCTGGCCGGGCTGCATGGTGATGCCGATGCCCAGCACCGGCTCGCCGCGCGTGCGCATCTGCTCGGCCGGGGGATCGTCATAGCCGCGGTGGATGGTGGCGATGTCGCCCAGCCGGATCGACTTGCCGTTGACGCGGATCAGCGTCTCGGCCAGCGCCCGGGTGTCCTGGAACTGGCCGCTGGGACGCACGAACACGCGGTCGTCGGCCGTGGTCAGGGTGCCGGCGCTGGCGACCGCGTTCTGGCTGTTGATGGCCTCGGCGATCTGCTGCGGCGACACGCCCAGCCGCGTCAGCTGCGTGTTGCTGATCTCGATATAGACGTGCTCGGGCTGCTCGCCGAAGTAATCGACCTTGGCCACGCCCGGCACGCGCAGCAGCACGGTGCGCAGGCTGTCGGCGTAGTCGCGCAATTGCGCCGGCGAGAAGCCGTCGCCCGCCAGGGTGTAGATGTTGGTGTAGACGTCGCCGAACTCGTCATTGAAGAACGGCCCCTGCACGCCCTGCGGCAGCGTCGCGCCGATGTCGCCGACCTTCTTGCGCACCTGGTACCACTCGTTGGCCACCTCGCTGGCCGGCGCCGAGTCCTTCATGGTGAAGAAGATCAGCGATTCGCCGGGACGCGAGTAGCTGCGCAGGAAGTCCGTGGATGGTGTTTCCTGCAATTTCTTGGCGATGCGGTCGGTGACCTGCTCCTGCACCTGCTGCGAGGTGGCGCCGGGCCACAGGGTCTTGATGACCATCACGCGGAACGTGAAGGGCGGGTCTTCGGACTGCGCCAGGCGCGAATACGACAGCACGCCGAACAGCGTCACCAGCGTGATCAGGAAGATCACCAGCGGCTGGTGCCGCAGCGCCCAGGCCGACAGGTTGAACTTGCCTTCCTCGTGGCGGTGCGCGGCGTTCTGATTCTCGGGAACCGGCGCGCTCATGATGCGAAGTCCTCGGGGTGCAGCGGCGGCACCGCGCGGACCTTCTCGCCGGCCGACACGGCGTGCACGCCTTGCCAGACCACGCGCTCGCCGGCCTGCACGCCCTGCGTCAGGGTGACGCTGCGGGCGTCGTAGCGCAGCACCTGCACGCGACGCAGTTCCAGCGTGTCTTCCTGCGGCTTGACGATCCAGACCGCCGGCTCGCCGTTGTCATGGAACAGCGCGGTCGCCGGCACCGTGTAGGTGGTGGCGCCGTTGGCCTGGCGGTTGTCGAAGCTGATGTTGGCGGTCATGCCCAGGCGCACCTCGGGCGAGGGCGACTCCAGCGTCAGCTTGGCGCGGTAGGTGCGGCTCTGCGGATCGGCCGCCGGGGCGATCTCGCGCAGTACGGCGCTGAAGGTCTGGCCGGGCAGCGGCGCCAGCGTGACGGTGGCGCGCTGGCCGATGGCCAGGCCCGCCAGCACGCTTTCGGGCACATCGCACAGGGCGTCGACGTCGCCTGCCCAGGCCAGGTTGTAGACCGCCTGGCCCGCCGCCACGTTCTGGCCGGTGTCGGCCTGCTCGGCGGTGATGACGCCGGCGTGGTCAGCGGCCAGGGTGGTGTAGTTGAGCTGGTCGGCCGACAGGGCCGCCTGCTGCGCCGCCTGGTCGCGCTGCGCCAGCGCCGAGGCGTAGGCGTTGCGGGTCTGTTCGAGCTGGTTGGCGGCGATCAGGTTTTCCCTGGACTGGGCGCGGTCGCGGTCCAGCTGCTGCTTGGCGTAGTCCAGCTGGTGCTGGGCGGCCGACAGCTGGGCGCGGGCGGCGGCGGCGTTCTTGGTGGCGTCGGCGGGGTCGAGCCTGGCGACCACCTGGCCCGGCTTGACCGTGTCGCCCAGCCGGACCTTGCGTTCGATGATCTTGCCGCCCACCCGGAACGACAGCGGCGTGCTGTAGCGCGCCTGCACTTCGCCGGGCAGGGTCCAGGCCGGCAGCGCCGAATCGGCCTTGGCCGGCATGGCCACCACCGGACGCGGCGGCGGCGGCTCGGCCTCCTTGCTGCCGCAGCCGGCCAGCGCCAGCGTCAGCGCCAGGGCGAGCGCGGGCCAGGGGCGGCGCAGGACAGGATGGGAGAGCGCCGCGGCATGGGCGGCGGGATTGCGCGCGGCGACGGGCGCGCAAGAACCTGAAGAATTCACGAAACACCTCGCGACGCGGGCAGGAGGGGGAAACGGGACGCGAGGCGGCAGGCCCTTGCAGGCCGGCGCGCGGCACCCTGGCAATCCGATACGGGATGGATTCTAATTCGGGTATGTATTCAAATACAAGTGTGAATCTGAAATCGTTCCAGATGATAGAATCGCCCCATGTCAAAAGTCCGCCTTACCCGAGAGCAAAGCCGCGACCAGACGCGCCAGCGTCTGCTCGATGCCGCGCAATCGATCTTCCTGACCAAGGGTTTCGTCGCCGCCAGCGTCGAGGACATCGCCGAGCTGGCCGGCTATACCCGCGGCGCCTTCTATTCCAATTTCGCCAGCAAGTCCGAACTGTTCCTGCAGCTGCTCAAGCGCGACCATGAAAACGTGATGAGCGACATGCGCGCCATCTTCGAGGCCGGCGAGACCCGCCAGCAGATGGAAGACAGCGTGCTGCACTACTACAGCAACCATTTCCGCGACAACGAGTGCTTCCTGCTGTGGATGGAAGCCAAGCTGCAGGCCGCCCGCGATCCCGAATTCCGCGTCGGCTTCATCGCCTGTATGGGCGAGCTGCGCGAAGCCACCACCGAATACATCCGCCAGTTCTCCGAGCGCGTCGGCACGCCCCTGCCGCTGCCCGCGCGCGAGCTGGCCATCGGCCTGCTGGCGCTGTCCGACGGCATGCAATTCAGCTTCGCCTTCGACCCGCAGAACGTCAGCGCCGAGACCACCGAATCGGTGCTGGCGGGGTTCTTCCGCCGCGTGGTATTCGGCGAACGCGACCCCGGCTAGGGCCGCCCGGCCCGACGGCGACCCGCGCGGCCGGCCCGGGCCCGGATGCCGGGCGCGGTGCGGCCATGCCACGCGGGCATTGTCACGGCCAGCGGCGGCATGATAGTAATAACGGCGGCGCGCCGGCTGGACTGAGGGGGCCAGCGCCGCAGCCTTTGGCATCCCTCGGGCGAAAGGAGCGGCAGCATGTCTTCAGAAACCCGACCATCCACCATCAACCGCCCGGTCTTCTATTCGGCGGCGCTGTTCACGCTGCTGCTGGTCGGCTTTGCCATCACGGCGCCCAGGACCGCGCAGAATCTGTTCGAATCGATCCAGGCCTGGATCCTGGGCAACGCCAGCTGGTTCTACATCCTGGTGGTCGCCATCATCCTGCTGTCGGTGGCGTTCCTGGCCATCAGCCGCTATGGCGACATCAAGCTGGGGCCCGATCACAGCGAGCCCGACTACCGCAACTTCACCTGGTTCGCCATGCTGTTCTCGGCGGGCATGGGCATCGGCCTGATGTTCTTCGGCGTGGCCGAGCCGGTCATGCACTTCATGTCGCCGCCGGTGGGCGAGGGCGCCACCGCGGCCGCCGCGCGCGAATCCATGAAGATCACCTTCTTCCATTGGGGCCTGCACGCCTGGGCCATCTACGCGGTGGTGGCGCTGACGCTGGCATTCTTCAGCTTCCGCCATGGCCTGCCGCTGACCCTGCGCTCGGCCCTGTACCCGCTGATCGGCAACCGCATCCACGGCCCCATCGGCCACGCGGTCGACGTGTTCGCCATCATCGGCACCGTGCTGGGCGTGGCGACCTCGCTGGGACTGGGCGTGGCGCAGATGAACAGCGGCCTGAACCACCTGTTCGGCATTCCCGTGGGCGTGATGCCGCAGATCATCCTGATCGTCATCACCTGCGGGCTGGCCACGCTGTCGGTGGCCAGCGGCCTGGACAAGGGCATCCGCATCCTGTCCGAGGCCAACATGGTGCTGGCGGTGATCCTGCTGCTGTTCGTGCTGGTGGCCGGCCCCACCGTGTTCCTGCTGCAGACCTTCGTGCAGAACACCGGCGCCTACCTGTCGGACATCGTCAACAAGACCTTCAACCTGTACGCCTACGAGCCGACCGACTGGATCGGCGGCTGGACCCTGTTCTACTGGGGCTGGTGGATCGCCTGGTCGCCGTTCGTGGGCCTGTTCATCGCCCGCATCTCGCGCGGCCGCACCATTCGCGAATTCGTCAGCGGCGTGCTGCTGGTGCCGGCCGGCTTCACGCTGTTCTGGATGACGGTGTTCGGCGATACCGCCATCCACTTCATTCTGGTCGACGGCATCAAGGGGTTCGCCGATACGGTCAAACAAGACAATTCGCTGGCGCTGTTCGCGTTCTTCGAGCTGCTGCCCTGGAGCAGCGTGATCTCGATCTTCGCCATCGCGATGGTGGCGGTGTTCTTCGTCACCTCGGCCGACTCGGGCGCGCTGGTGGTGGACCTGCTGGCCTCGGGCGGCGCCGACCGCACGCCGGTGTGGCAGCGCATCTTCTGGTCGCTGTCGATGGGCGCGGTGGCCATCGCGCTGCTGCTGGCCGACGGCCTGACGGCGTTGCAGACGGCCACCATCGCCAGCGCGCTGCCGTTCTCGATCATCCTGCTGCTGTCGTTGTGGGGGCTGTTCAAGGCGCTCAGGCTCGACGCCACCAAGCGCGGCATCCGCTACCAGTCGCTGACGCTGTCGCGCCCCGCGCGCGGTGGCCAGTCGTGGGAGCGGCGGCTGCGCAACATGGTCATGATGCCGCGCCGCGCCCACGTGCTGCGCTTCATCGCGGACGTGGTGACCCCGGCGCTGGAGGACGTGGCCGATGAACTGCGCAAGCAGGGCTACGCCGTCGCGGTCAAGGAAAGCGACGGCGAGGGCGGGGTGGTGCTGGAGGTGAACCACGGCGAACACCTGGACTTCTTCTATTCGGTGCGGCCGCAGGCCTTCGTGCGGCCCAGCCTGACGCCCGAAGAGGCCGCCGACGAGGAAGAGCGCAAGTACTTCCGCGCCGAGGTCCACCTGCGCGAGGGCGGACAGGACTACGACATCATGGGCTGGAGCCGCGACGCCGTCATCGGCGACATCCTCGACCAGTACGAACGCCACCGCCACTACCTGCACATGGTGCGCACGTAGCCCTGGCGTTGCGCCCTGGGCGCAAGCCTGTTTCCCCGCAAACCGCCGGCCTTCGCCGGCGTTTTTTTTGGCCATTTCCCGCCGATAGGTTTTCTCAATCCTAAACATTACTTTAGGTTTTTTGACTTCGTCCGATTTTTCAAGGATTATCCAAGCCATTCCTTTGATAAATAGTGAGAGAGTCATGAAGGCGAAATCAGGCGCATGGGCGGCCGGGGTGCTGGCCCTGGCGGTAGTGGCGGGGGGCGGGCTGTACTGGAAATTCGGCGGCGCGTCGCACAATGGCGGCTGGGCCATGGCGCCGGCCAAGGTGGCGGTGGCGCCCGTGTTGCAGGCGGATTTCCCGGCGGCGCTGTCGGGCATCGCCTCGCTCGAGGCGACCCGGCAGGTGCTGGTGCCGGCCGAAGTCGACGGCCGGGTGGCGCAGATCCTGTTCACCCCCGGCGAGCGGGTGCGCGCCGGGCAGCTGCTGGTGCAGCTGAACGACGCGCCCGAGCAGGGCGAACTGGCGCGGCTGCAGGCCCAGGCCAGGAACGCCCGGGCGCTGCTGGAACGCACCCGCCGCCTGGTGCCGCAGCAGGCGGCCACGCGCGAGCAGCTGGACCAGGCCCAGGCCGACTACGACCAGGCCGCCGGCGAGATCAAGCGGATCCAGGCCCTGATCGAGCAGAAGCGCATCAAGGCCCCGTTCGACGGCGTGCTCGGCGTGCGCCGGGTCAACCTGGGCCAGTTCGCCCGCGCCGGCGATCCGCTGGTGTCGCTGACCGACGCGGCCAGCGTCTACGCCAACATCACGCTGCCCGAGCAGGCGCTGGGCGCGCTGCGCGCCGGCCAGCCGGTGACCGTGACGGTCGACGCCCACGCCGGCCGGGTCTTCGACGGCACCGTCACCACCATCGAACCGCAGGTCGACCCGGGCTCGCGCACCGTGCGGGTGCAGGCCACGCTGGCCAACGCCGACGGCGCGCTCGCGGCCGGCATGTTCGCCCATGGCCAGGTGGTGCTGCCGCCGCGGCCCGGCGTGCTGACCGTGCCAGAAACCGCCATCAGCTACAGCGCCTATGGCGACTCGGTCTACGTGGTGACGCCGCCCAAGGGCGGCGAGGCGTCGGCGCCGCCGACCGTGACCCAGGCCTACGTGCAGACCGCCGAGCGCGTGCGCGGCCGGGTGGTGGTGACCAAGGGCCTCAAGCCGGGCGACCGCGTGGTGACCTCGGGCCAGCTGCGCCTGCACAACGGCGCACCCGTCGAGATCAGCGCCCAGGACACCGTGGCGCTGGACGCCGCGCCGCAATCCGTGGCGCAAGCCCGCTGAACCCGCGGAGCCGATCATGAAGTTCACCGATCTGTTCGTCCGCCGGCCGGTGCTGGCGCTGGTGGTCAGCACGCTGCTGCTGTTGCTCGGGCTGCGCGCCCTGAGCGGCCTGCCGATCCGCCAGTACCCGCTGACCGAAAGCACCACCATCACCATCACCACGCAGTACCCGGGCGCCTCGCCCGACCTGATGCAGGGCTTCGTCACCCAGCCGATCGCGCAATCCGTCGCCACCGTCGAGGGCATCGACTACCTGTCGTCGTCCTCGACCCAGGGGCGCAGCGTGATCACGGTGCGCATGAAGCTCAATGCCGATTCCAACAAGGCCATGACCGAGGTCATGGCCAAGGTCAACGAAGTCAAATACCGCCTGCCGCAGGACGCCTACGACCCGGTGTTGGTCAAGTCCGCCGGCGAGGCCACCGCCGTGGCCTACGTGGGGTTCTCCAGTTCCACCATGTCGCTGCCGGCGCTGACCGACTACCTGTCGCGCGTGGTGCAGCCGCAGCTGTCGTCCATCGACGGCGTGGCCAGCGTGGAGCTGTATGGCGGCCAGAAGCTGGCGATGCGCGTCTGGCTCGACCCCGACCGGCTGGCCGCGCGCGGCATCTCGGCCGGCGAACTGGCCGAGGCCCTGCGCCAGAACAACGTGCAGGCGGCGCCCGGCCAGGCCAAGGGCCTGTACGTGGTGTCCAACATCAAGGTCAACACCGACCTGGTCAACGTGGCCGAGTTCCGCGACATGGTCATCAAGCGCGAGGGCGACGCCATCGTGCGCCTGGGTGACGTGGCCACGGTTGAACTGGGCGCGGCCTCGACCGACTCCAGCGGCCTGATGGATGGCGAGCCGGCCGTGTATTTCGGCCTGAACGCCACGCCGGTCGGCAACCCGCTGGTGATCGTCAAGCGCCTGAACGAACTGCTGCCCAACATCAAGCAGAACCTGCCGCCCGGCACCAGCGTGCAAGTGCCGTTCGAGCTGGCGCGCTTCATCAGCGCCTCGATCGACGGCGTGGTGCACACGCTGATGGAAGCCATCGTCATCGTGGTGGCGGTGATTTTCCTGTGCCTGGGCTCGCTGCGCGCGGTGCTGATCCCGGTGGTCACCATTCCGCTGTCGATGCTGGGCGGCGCGGCCATCATGGCGCTGTTCGGCTTCAGCGTGAACCTGCTGACGCTGCTGGCCATGGTGCTGGCCATCGGCCTGGTGGTGGACGACGCCATCGTGGTGGTCGAGAACGTGCACCGCCATATCGAGGAAGGCAAGTCGCCGGTGCGCGCGGCCCTGATCGGCGCGCGCGAAGTGGCCGGCCCGGTGATCGCCATGACCATCACGCTGGCTGCGGTGTACGCGCCGATCGGGCTGATGGGCGGGCTGACCGGTTCGCTGTTCAAGGAATTCGCCTTCACGCTGGCGGGGGCGGTGGTGGTGTCGGGCGTGATCGCGCTGACGCTGTCGCCGGTGATGAGTTCGTTCCTGCTCAACAGCCAGGTGTCCGAAGGCTGGATGGCGCGCCGCGCCGAGCATTTCTTCGGCCGCCTGGGCGAGGCCTACGGCCGGCTGCTGGATGTGTCGCTGCACCATCGCTGGGTCACCGGCCTGCTGGCGGTGGCGGTGATGGCCAGCCTGCCGTTCCTGTACAACGCCGCCCAGCGCGAGCTGGCGCCGGTCGAGGACCAGTCCACCGTGCTCACCGCGATCAAGTCGCCGCAGCACGCCAACATCGACTACGTCGAGAAATTCGGCAAGAAGTGGGACGACGTGATGGCGACGCTGCCCGAACAGAAGGGCCGCTGGCTGATCAACGGCTCGGACGGCGTGTCCAACAGCATCGGCGGCGTCGACTTCGTCGACTGGCACGAGCGCAAGCGCTCGGCCGACCAGATCCAGGCCGACATGCAGTCGATGGTCAACCAGATCGAGGGCAGCAACATCTTCGCCTTCCAGCTGCCGCCGCTGCCCGGCTCGACCGGCGGCCTGCCGGTGCAGATGGTCATCATGAGCGCGGCCGACTACCCGGTGGTCTACGAGGCCATGGAAAACCTGAAGCAGGCGGCGCGCGCCAGCGGCCTCTTCATGGTGGTCGACAGCGACCTGGACTACAACAACCCGGTGGTGCAGCTGAAGGTGGACCGCGCCAAGGCCAACAGCCTGGGCGTCACCATGAAGGCGGTGGGGGACACACTGGCGGTGCTGGTGGGCGAGAACTACATCAACCGCTTCGGCATGGATGGCCGCTCGTACGACGTGATCCCGCAGAGCCTGCGCGAGCAGCGCATCTCGCCCGAATCGCTGGCGCGGTACTACGTCAAGAGCGCCAGCGGCGCGCAGGTGCCGCTGTCGAACATCGTGTCGGTGTCGATGGGCGTCGAGCCCAACAAGCTGACCCAGTTCAACCAGCTCAACGCCGCCACCTTCCAGGCCATCCCGATGCCGGGCGTGACCATGGGCGACGCGGTGCAGTTCCTGACGCGCCAGGCGCAGCAGCTGCCGGCCGGCTTCAGCTATGACTGGCAATCGGACGCGCGCCAGTTCAGCCAGGAAGGCTCGGCGCTGATGATCACCTTCATCTTCGCCATCATCGTCATCTACCTGGTGCTGGCGGCGCAGTACGAAAGCCTGCGCGACCCGTTCATCATCCTGGTGAGCGTGCCGCTGTCGATCTGCGGCGCGCTGATCCCGCTGGCGCTGGGCATGGCGACCATCAACATCTACACCCAGATCGGGCTGGTGACGCTGATCGGGCTGATCAGCAAGCACGGCATCCTGATGGTGGAGTTCGCCAACGAGATGCAGGTCAGCCACGGCCTGGACCGGCGCAGCGCGATGGAACACGCCGCCCGCATCCGCCTGCGCCCCATCCTGATGACCACCGCCGCCATGGTGGTGGGCCTGATTCCGCTGCTGTTCGCCAGCGGCGCCGGCGCCCACAGCCGTTACAGCCTGGGGCTGGTGATCGTGGTCGGCATGCTGGTCGGCACGCTCTTCACGCTGTTCGTGCTGCCCACCGTCTACACCGTGCTGGCGCGCGATCACCGCGCCGCCAACGACACGCCGCGCGCCCGCGAACTGGCGCAGGCGCAGGCCGAGGACGCGCCGCCGCTCGCGACGTCGCAGCCGGCCGCCACGCATTGAGGAATCTCATGAAACATCCCGACCTCTCCAAACGTCTGCGCCGCGGCGCCACGGTGCTGCTGGCCGCGCTGGCCACCGCCGGCTGCGCCGTGGGCCCCGACTACCAGAAACCCCAGGCCGCGCCGGTGGCGCTGGCCAGCCCCGAGCAGGCGCTGTTCTCCACCGACCGGCTGCAGCAGGACTGGTGGAAGCAGCTGCAGGACCCGCAACTGGACCGGCTGATCACGCTGGCGCTGCAACGCAACCATGACATCCGTATCGCCCAGGCCCGCCTGGCCGAGTCGCGCGCGGTGCTGGACGAGAAGGAACTCGACCAGTTCCCCACCGTGACGCTGGGAGGCCGCTTCGAGCGCAGCCTGTCGCAGGCCAATCCCGGCGTGGCGGGCGAGCGCAACCTGGCCAAGAGTTATCGCGCCGGCTTCGACGCCACCTGGGAGATCGACCTGTTCGGCCGCCTGCGCCGCGCGGCCGAGGGCGCGGCGGCGCGTAGCGAAGCCCAGGCCGCCGACCTGGCGCAGGCCCGCATCGTGGTGGTGGCCGAGGTGGCGCGCAACTACTTCGAGCTGCGCGGCGCCGAGCAACGCCTGGCGGTGGCGCGCGCCAACCTGGACAGCCAGCGCGACAGCCTGCGCGTGATCCAGGCCATGGTGTCGGCCGGCCGCGGCGACGAGGGCGACCTGGCCAGCGCCCGCGCCGAACTCGAAACCGTGCAGGCCAGCGTGCCGCTGCAGGAAACCGCCCGGCGCCTGGCGCTGTACCGCCTGGCGGTGCTGGCCGGCCTGCGCCCGGTGGAACTGGGCGAACTGGACGCGGCCACGCCGCAGCCGCCGCTGGCGGCGCGCCTGCCGATCGGCGACGTCGGCGCCTTGCTGTCGCGCCGTCCCGACATCCGGGCGGCCGAGCGCAACATGGCGGCGGCCAATGCCGACGTGGGCGTGGCCACCGCCGAGCTGTATCCCCGCATCGACCTGGGCGGTTTCCTCGGCTTCGTGGCCTTGCGCGGGGCCGATTTCGGCAGCGCCTCCAGCCGCGCCTTCAGCGTGGCGCCCGGCGTCAACTGGCCGGCCTTCCACCTGCCGACCGCGCTGGCCCGCAAGCGCGCCGCCCAGGCGCGTTCGCAGGGCGAGGTGGCGCGCTATGAGCAGACCGTGCTGCAGGCGGTCGAGGAACTGGAGGGGGCGCTGACGCAGTACGGCCAGACCCAGCAGCGGCTCGGCAACCTGGCGCAGGCGGCCGGCCACAGCGGCCGCGCGGCGGAGCTGGCGCGCCTGCGCTACCGTGAAGGCAGCGCGCCGTACCTGACGGTGCTGGACGCGCAGCGCACGCAACTGCGGGCGCAGGATGCGGTGGCGCAGGCCGAAACGGCTTCCTATACCAGCCTGGTCGCCCTCTACAAGGCGCTGGGCGGCGGCTGGGAGGCTCAATCCGTGGCACCATAGGGGCTTGGCGCCTTTCCCACTTTCCATGTCCGACGACAGCCTGTCCCATCCCATTTCCTGGCAACCGCACCAGCCGGCGGACCGCGTGCTCATGACGCTCAAGACGCGCGGCCCGCAGTCGGTCGCGGTCATCGCCAAGGCGCTCGACGTCACGGCCGAGGCGGTGCGCCAGCAGATGGCGCGCCTGCACGCGGACGGCCTGGTGGATTCGGAAAGCCGCAGCGCCGGGCGCGGCCGGCCCACGCAGATCTGGTTCCTGACCGATGCCGGCAACCGGCGCTTCCCCGACACGCACGCCGACATGACGGTGCAGATGATCAACGCCGTGCGCCAGGTGTTCGGCGACGATGGCGTGGACAAGCTGATCTCGGTGCGCGAGGCCGCCATGTTGGCCACCTACCGGCAGGCGCTGGAAGGCGCCCGCGATCTGCCGCAGCGGCTCGAATGCCTGGCGCGGGTGCGCTCGGCCGAGGGTTACATGGCCGAGATGCGCCGCGACGGCGACGACTTCCTGTTCATCGAGAACCACTGCCCCATCTGTGCGGCGGCCCAGGCCTGTATGGGCTTTTGCCGCAGCGAGCTGGAACTGTTCCGGCAGGTGCTGGGCGAGGGCGTGCGGGTCGAGCGCGAAGAGCACATCCTGCTGGGCGCGCGCCGCTGCGCCTACCGCGTCAGCGCGCGCGCCTGACCCGCCAGGGCGGCGCGTCCCGCATCACCGCCCAATGGCCCGGTGGCGTCAGGACGCTGGCGATGCGCCGTCGTCCCAGCCGCCCAGGGCCTTGTACAGATCCACCGCATTGACCAGCCGGCGCTGCTGCAGCCGGATGTATTCCTGCTCCGACTCGAACAGGCTGCGCTGGGCCTCCAGCATCTCCAGGTAGTTCGCCACCCCGCGCGCATAGCGCCGCTCGGCCAGCCGCTGGCGCTCGCGGTCGGCGTCGCGCACCTTGCGCTGGGCCTCGATCTGGTCGCGCAGCGCGTCGCGCGCCGACAGGGCGTCGGCCACGTCGCGGAACGCCGCCTGGATGCTGCCCTCGTACTGCGCCACCGCGATGTGCTTGCGGGTCTCGGCCAGCGACAGGTTGGCGCGGTTGCGGCCGGCGTTGAAGATCGGCAGCGTCAGGCGCGGCGCGAAGCTCCAGCCGCCGGTGCCGCCGCTGAACAGGTCAGAGAAGCGGTCGGCGGTGGTGCCGATGTCCGTGGTCAGCTGCACCGACGGGAAGAACGCCGCGCGCGCCGCGCCGATGTCGGCGTTGGCCGCGCGCAGCGCCTGTTCCGCCTGGCGCAGGTCGGGGCGGCGCGTCAGCAGCTCGGACGGCAGGCCAGCCGCCAGCGGCGTCAGCGCCTGGCTTTCGAGCGGCGTCGCATCGACGCCGACCGGCAGGGTGAAGTCGCCCGCCAGCAGGCCCAGCGCATGCCGCGCCAGGCTGGCCTCGCGGGTCAGCTCGGCGCGCGTGGCGCGCGAGCTTTCCACCAGCATCTGCGCGGTGCGCAGGCCGATGGCGGTCTCCAGCCCGACGTCATAACGGCGCTGGGTCAGCTTGAGCGAGGCCTCGCGCAGCGCCAGGGTGCTGTCGGTCAGGCGCAACTGCTCGGCCAGCGAACGCTGGTTGAAGTAGGCGGTGGCGGTTTCCGCCACCAGCGCCAGCGTCGCGGCGCGGTGCGCCTCTTCGCTCGCCAGGTAGCGCGCCAACGCCGCATCCGACAGGCTCCGCACCCGGCCGAAGAAATCCAGCTCGAACGCGGTGATGCCGACCGCGGCGCGGTAGCGGTTGGCCACCGGCATGCGCGGCTGGCCCGGCTCGGTGGCGCGGCCGCGGCTGAATTCGCCGCGGGCGTCGATCGACGGCAGGCGTTCCGAGTGCTGCACGCCGTACAGCGCGCGCGCCTCTTCGATGCGCAATGCCGCCACCCGCAGGTCGCGGTTGTTGGCCAGCGCGGCCGTGATCCAGGCCTGCAGCGCCGGGTCGTTGAAATAGGCGCGCCATTCCTGCGGCGCGGCCGCCTGGCCGGGCTGCGCCGGCGTGTCGTATTGCGCCGGCACCGGCGCCGCGGGGCGCTCATGAGTCGGCGCCAGCGAGCAGCCGGACAGGGCCAGCGCCAGCAGGGTCATTGCCACGGGTTTCATGGCGTCGTCTCCAGCGATTCGCGGCCCTCGGGGCGCGCGGGGCGGGCGCGCATGCCGACCATGCGCCCCACGATGAGAAAGAACAGCGGCACCAGGAACACCGCCAGCACGGTCGCGGTGATGATCCCGCCCAACACGCCGGTGCCGATGGCGGCCTGCGCGCCCGAGGCGGCGCCGCTGGCCAGCGCCAGCGGCAGCACGCCCACGCCGAACGCCAGCGAGGTCATTACGATCGGCCGCAGCCGCAGCCGCGCCGCCTCCAGCGTGGCCGACAGGATGCCCTGGCCATCACGCACCAGGTCCTTGGCCACCTCGACGATCAGGATCGCGTTCTTGGCCGACAGGCCGATGGTGGCGATCAGGCCGACCTTGAAGTAGATGTCGTTGGGCATGCCGCGCACCGTCACGCCCAGCAGCGCGCCGATCACGCCCAGCGGCACCACCAGGATCACGGCCAGCGGAATCGACCAGCTTTCATACAGCGCCGCCAGCGCCAGGAACACGATCAGCACCGACAGCGCGAACAGCACCGGCGCCTGGTTGCCGGACAGCCGCTCTTCGTACGACTGGCCCGACCAGTCGAAGCCGATGCCGCGCGGCAGCTCGGCCGCCAGCGTTTCCATGGCGCGCATGGCCTCGCCGCTGCTGTGGCCCGGCGCCGCCGAGCCGTTGATGGTGAACGACGGGAAGCCGTTGTAGCGGTTCAGCTGCGGCGGGCCCATCGACCATTTCAGCGTGGCGAACGCCGACAGGGGCACCATCTGGCCCTGCAGGTTGCGCACGTGCAGGCGCGAGATGTCGTCCACGTCCACGCGGCGCTTGCCGTCGGCCTGCACCGTCACGCGCCGCACCTGGCCGTTGAGCATGAAGTCGCCGATGTACTCCGAGCCATACATCACCGCCAGCGCGGTGTTGATCTCGTCGATCGGCACGCCCATGGCCTGCGCCTTGTCGCGGTCGACGCGCAATTGCAACTGCGGCGCCTCTTCCTGGCCGGCGAACACCACGTCCGTCAGCGCGGGATGCTCGGCCGCCTTGGCCAGCAGCTTCTGGCGCGCCTGCGTCAGGGCTTCATAACCCAGGCCGCCGCGGTCCTGCAGCCGGAAGTCGAAGCCCGAGGTCGAGCCCAGGTCCGGCAGCGGCGGCGAGTTGAGCGCGAACACCATCAGGTTCTTGCGATCCGCGAATGCCTTGTTGATGCGCTTGACCACCGCATCGACGTGCAGCGAAGCGTCGCGCCGCTCCTGCCAGTCCTTGAGCGTGACGAAGAACATGGCGGAGTTCGGCCCGCTGCCGTACTGGCTGAAGCCGTTGACCGAGTACACGTACTGCACCGGCTCGTGCTCCATCATGTAGCGCTCGACGTCCTTGACCACCGCCATGGTCTCGGCCTGCGGCGACCCCTGCGGCAGGATCACCATGGCCATGAAGCTGCCCTGGTCCTCGTCCGGCAGGAACGACGACGGCAGGCGCGCGAACAGCAGCGCCGCCACGCCGATCACCAGCGCGTAGGCCAGCCCGAAGCGCACCGGCCGCGCCAGCACGCCGGCCACGCGCGCCGTATAGCGCGTGGTCAGGCGCGCGAAGGCGCGGTTGAACCAGCCGAAGAAGCCGCGCTTCTCGTGGTGGCCCGCCGGGATCGGCTTGAGCAGGCTGGCGCACAGCGCCGGCGTCAGCGACAGCGCCAGGAAGGCCGAGAAGGCGATCGACACCGCCAGCGTCACGGCGAACTGGCGGTAGATGTTGCCCACCGCGCCGTCGAAGAACGCCATCGGCACGAACACCGACACCAGCACCACCGTGATGCCGACGATGGCGCCGCTGATCTGGCCCATGGCCTTGACCGTGGCGTCATGCGGCGACAGGCCTTCCTCGGCCATGATGCGCTCGACGTTCTCGACCACCACGATGGCGTCGTCCACCAGAATGCCGATGGCCAGCACCATGCCGAACATCGTCAGCACGTTGATCGAATAGCCCAGTCCCAGCATCACCCCCAGCGTGCCCAGCAGCGCCACCGGCACCACCAGCGTCGGGATCAGCGTGGCGCGCAGGTTCTGCATGAACAGGTACATCACGCAGAACACCAGCGCCACCGCCTCCAGCAGCGTCATCAGCACCTTCTTGATCGAGATCTCGACGAAGGTGGACGTTTCATACGGAATGTCCCAGCTCACGCCCGGCGGGAAGTACTGCGCCAGCTCGCGCATGGTCTCGCGGATGCGGCGGGTGGTCTCGACCGCGTTCGAGCCGGGCGCCAGCTTGATGCCCAGGCCGGTGCCGGTCAGGCCGTTGACGCGCGACAGGTACATGTAGTCGGTGCCGCCCAGCTCCACCCGCGCCACGTCCTTCAGGCGCAGCGTGGCGCCGCCCGGCAGCGCCCGCAGTGGGATGTTGGCGAACTGCTCCGGCGTGTGCAGCGACTCGCCGGCCACGATGCTGGCGTTCAGCGGCGCGTCCTTCGGCACGGCCTGGTTGCCCAGTTCGCCGATGGTGACGCGCGCGTTGTGGCTGCGCAAGGCCGAGACGATGTCGCCCGGCGTCAGCGACAGGGCGGTGAGCTTGACCGGGTCCGGCCAGATGCGCATCGCCGCTTCCGCGCCGAACAGCTGCACCTTGCCCACGCCCTCGACCCGCCGCAGCGCCTGCAGCACGTTGGAGGCGGCCAGTTCGCCCAGCTGCATGTCGTCCAGGCTGCCGTCGGACTTCAGCGACACCACCAGCTGGATGTTGTCGGCCGCCTTTTCCACCCGCACGCCGTCGCGCCGCACCGATTCGGGCAGGCGCGGCTCGACCGCCTTCAGCCGGTTCTGCACTTCCACCGCCGCGATGTCGGGGTTGGTGCCCTGCTTGAAGGTCAGGTTGATGCTGGCCCAGCCGGTCGAATCGCTGCTGGACGAGGTGTACATCAGGCCCGGGGCGCCGTTCATCTCGCGTTCGATGATGGCGGTGACGGCTTCCTCGACCACCTTGGCCGAAGCGCCGGGATAGCTGGCGCCGATGTTGACGACGGGCGGAGCGATGTCCGGATACTGCGCCACCGGCAGCGCGCGGATCGACAACAGGCCGACCAGCGCGATGAGCAGCGAGATCACCCACGCGAAAACGGGGCGATCGATAAAGAAACGCGCCATGGCGGTTTACCTTTTTTCGTTATTTCCCGCGGTCGCCGCGGGCGCGCTCGGCGCGGCCCGCTCGACCGGTTTGATTTTCTGGCCCGGGGCCAGCTGCGCGGCGTTTTCCACCACCACGCGTTCGCCGCCCGCCAGCCCCTCGGTGACGACCCAGTTCGGGCCCAGCAGCCGGTGCGCCGCCACCGGCACGCGGCGCAGTTCGCCGTCATCGCCGGCCACCAGCAGGTGCGCGCCGTCGGCGTTGCGCAGCAGGGCGTTGCGCGGCACCAGGTAGGTGTCGCGGTTGACCGCCTGCTCCAGCCGCACTCGCACGTACATGCCCGGCAGCAGTTCGCGTCCCGGGTTGTCGAACAGCGCGCGCATGGTCACGTTGTCGGTGCCGGGATCGACCGCCAGGTCGGCGAACGACAGCGTGCCGCCCTGGCCGTACTCGGAACCGTCCGGCAACAGCAGGCGCACCCGCATCTTGTCGGGCGCGACGCCCTGCAGGGCGCCGGCGCGGATCTGCTTCTGCAGCTGCATGACCTCGGCCGCGGGCTGCGAGAAGTTGACGTAGATCGGGTCGAGCTGCTGCACCACCGTCAGCGGCGTGGCCTGGCCTTCGCCCACCAGCGCGCCCTCGGTGACCAGCGCGCGGCGCGCGCGGCCGTCGATCGGCGAGGTGACGCGGGCGTATTCCAGCCGCAGCCTGGCGCTTTGCAGGTTGGCCTTGGCCAGCGCCACGTCGGCGCGGGCCTGGCGCTCCTCGGCCACGCTTTCGGCGTGGTCGCGTTCGCTGATGGCGCGGTCCGACACCAGGTCGGCGTAGCGGCGCAGCTTGTCGGCGGCGGCCGACAGGTTGGCCTGGGCGCGCGCCAGCGAGGCGGCCTCCGAATCGTAGGCGGCCTGCAGCGGCGCCGGGTCGATCTGGAACAGCGGCGTGCCGCGCGTCACTTCCTGGCCTTCCTCATACAGGCGGCGGGTCACGATGCCGGCCACGCGGGCGCGGACCTCGGCTTCGCGATAGGGCTCCAGCCGGCCGGGCAGTTCGCTGGCGACGGCGGTGGGGGTGGCCTTGGCCACGATGACGCCGACTTCGGCGGGGGCCTTGGCGGCTTCGGGGGTTTCCTGCTTCGAGCATGCGGAAACGAGAACCAGTACGGATGCGAATGCGAGCGTTCTGAGGGGAACTCGGTGCGTCATTTTTTAAAAATTATTGTGAGGCGCCCGTTGCGGGCGAGAGAGGGAAAGTCGCGGGTTTTCCCTGTGGGGTCGGCAGTCTATCATTTAATCCATCATGCTTGATTAATTGTTTTGTTCGAAAGTATGCTGGCGTCTGCATACTTCTTTACAGTGCGCAGCCGGCGGCCCCCGCAAGACGGGCCGCCGTTTTCATATCGCCCGTTCCCGTTCCCTCAACCCCTGTTTCTCAAGGAGATCCCTGTATGGCCCGCAAGACGAAAGAAGAATCCCAACGCACCCGCGACCGCATCCTGGACGCCGCCGAGCACGTGTTCCTGTCCAGGGGCGTGGCCAGCACCACCATGAGCGATATCGCCGATTTCGCGGGCGTGTCCCGGGGCGCCGTCTACGGCCACTACAAGAACAAGATCGACGTCTGCATCGCCATGTGCGACCGGGCCCTGGGGGAAGCGGTGTCGCTGACCCGCGTGTCGACCGATGGCGAGGCGCTGGAAGCGCTCTATGCCTCGATGCGCCAGTACGTGCAGATCTACGCCGAGGAGGGCTCGGTGCAGCGCGTGCTGGAAATCCTCTACCTGAAATGCGAGCGCAGCGACGAGAACGCGCCGCTGCTGCGCCGCCGCGACCTGTGGGAGCGCCACGCGCTGCGCACGTCCGAAAAGCTGCTGCGCGCCGCCGTCAGCCGCGAGGACCTGCCGCCCGCGCTCGACGTGCGCCTGTCCAATGTCTACCTGCACTCCCTGGTCGAGGGCGTGTTCGGCACGATCTGCTGGTCCGATCGCCTCAAGGGCGATATCTGGCCGCGCGTCGAGCGCATGCTCCGCGCCGCCATCGACACGCTGCGCCTGTCGCCGCAACTGCGCTTGCCGCAGGCCGCCTGACCCCGTCGACGCGGACGCCGCCGCCATGGCCGTCCGCGTGGCCATGCCGCGCCGGGGGGATCCGCGCGCCCCTACAATCCGGGCATGACCCTCAAGCAACTCGAAGCCTTCTATTGGGCCGCCACCTGCGCCAGTTTCGCCGTGGCGGCCGAGCGGCTGCACCTGTCGGTGTCGTCGCTGTCCAAGCGCATCGCCGAACTCGAGGACGCGCTGGGCCAGCCGCTGTTCGACCGCAGCGGCCACAAGGCGGTCCTGACCGACGCCGGCCAGCGGCTGCTGCCGCAGGCGCGCGAGCTGCTGGCCGCCGCCGACCGGATCCGCGCCTCGCTGGCCGAGACGCCGGGCCTGCGCGGCCGCTGCCGTTTCGGCGTGGGCGAGCTGACCGCGCTGACCTGGCTGCCGCGCCTGATCGGCGTGGTGCGCGCCGCCTATCCCGACCTGGTGCTGGAGCCCTATGTGGATATCGGCCAGGTGCTGGAGCAGCGGGTGGCCGACGGCGAGCTGGACTTCGCCGTCATCGCCGGGCGCTCCTCGCGCCCCAACATCGCTTCCACGCCGATCGGCGAAGCCGCGTTCGCCTGGGCCGCGGCGCCGGCCGCGCTGGCGGGCGCGACCCGCATGGCGCCCGACCTGCTGGCGCGGCTGCCGCTGGTGACCCTGCCGGCGGGCGCGGGCACCACCCGCATCGTCGACGACTGGCTGGCCGGACGCGACGTGGCCGGCGAACGGCTCTGCTGCAACAACTGGGGCGCCATCGCCGGCCTGCTGATCGAGGGCACCGGCGTGGGGCTGCTGCCCAGCCATTGGGCGCGGGCGCTGCAGGACGAGGGCAGCCTGCGGGTGCTGGCGTGCGACCCGGCGCCGGCGGCCTTGCCGTATTCCTTCCAGTACCGCCGCGACGACACCCGGCCGCTGGTCGGCAAGCTGCGCGAAGCCGTGCTGGCGGCGGTCGACTTCTCGGCGCCTTGCCGCCTGCCTTGAGACCGCGCGTCGGGCCCGCCGCGCAACGGCGCGCGGGCGACCTGTCCGCAAGGCGGTCGCCGCGGGGGCGTTTGGGTCGCTGACAGCCGCCGCTCTATACAATCGTGCCGCGCCTGGCGCAGAATCCAAACAAGAACGTGCGCAACGGGGGGATGGGCCCGGCGATGCAGCACGGCTCGGGGTCTGTTCCCTCACTGCCAGGCGGCGCGCCGCCCGGCGCGCGGGGAAGCAGGCCGCCTGAATCGACGGAGATCATTCATGCGTAAACTTTGCCTCGCCATGGCCATGGCGGGAATGCTGGCCAGCGGGCTGGCCCACGCCCAATCGACCCTGCGGGTCGGCCTGCAGGACGACCCGGACGTGCTCGATCCGACCCGCGCCCGCACCTTCGTCGGCCGCATCGTGTTCGCTTCGCTGTGCGACAAGCTGGTCGACATCACGCCGGACCTGAAGTTCGTGCCGCAGCTGGCCCAGTCCTGGAGCACCAGCCCGGACAACAAGACGCTGACCTTCAAGCTGCGCACCGACGCCGTGTTCCATGACGGCACGCCGATCGACGCCGCCGCGGTCAAGGCCAACCTGGATCGCGCCCGCACGCTGCCCGACAGCAACCGCAAGAGCGAACTGGCCACCGTGGCCAGCGTCGACGCGCCCGACGCCAGCACCGTGGTGCTGCACCTGTCCGAGCCCGACGCCTCGCTGCTGTCGCAGCTGTCCGACCGCGCCGGCATGATGATCTCGCCCGCCTCGTTCGACAAGGATCCCGGCGGCAAGCCGGTGTGCTCCGGCCCGTACCAGTTCAAGGAACGGGTGCAGAACGACCGCATCGTGCTTGAGAAATTTCCCAAGTATTGGGACGCCGCCAACTATCACTTCGACCGTGTCGTCTTTACGCCGATCCCCGACAACACCGTGCGCCTGAACAACCTGCGCGCCGGCGACCTCGACATCATTGAGCGCGTGGCGCCCAGCGACGCCAAGGCGGTCAAGGACGACGCCAACCTGCGCCTGGCCCCGGTCACCGGCCTGGGCTTCCAGTCGATCTCGGTCAACCTGGGCAACGGCGCGCGCGCCAACAATCCGCTGGCCAAGGACAAGCGCGTGCGCCAGGCGCTCGACCTCGCCATCGACCGCGACGTGCTCAACCAGGTCATCGGCGAAGGCCAGTACCAGCCGGCCTACCAGCCGTTCCCGCCGGCCAGCTTCGCCTACAACAAGTCGTTCGAGCACGCCGGCCGCGATCCCAAGAAGGCCCAGGCCCTGCTCAAGGAAGCGGGCTTCGACCGCGTCAAGTTCGAGATCACCTTCGGCAACAACACCACCATGCAGCAGGTCTTCGAGCTGGTGCAGGCCATGGGCGCGGAGGCCGGTTTCGACATCACCCTGCGTCCCGTCGAGTTCGCCTCGCTGCAATCGTCGCTGGCGCGCGGTGACTTCGAGGTGGGCCAGAGCGGCTGGTCGGGCCGGGTCGATCCCAGCGGCAACATCCACCAGTACCTCAGCTGCAAGGGCAACCTGAACGACGGCAAGTTCTGCGACCCCGAGGCCGACAAGCTGCTCAACGACGCCCGCGCCGAGCCGGACACCGCCAAGCGCCGCGCCATGTACGACAAGGTGCTGTCGGTGATGCAGGACCAGCGTCCCATCGTCTACCTGTTCTACCTGCCGTGGACCTTCGGCACGCAGAAGAAGCTGGAAGGCTTCGTGCCGTATCCCGATGGCCTGATCCGCCTGAAGGGCGTCAGCCTCGCCAGGAAGTAGGCATCAAGCCAGACGCGGGACCCGGTTGCGGGTCCCGTTTTTACTTATCTTGCGGCCACCGGCCTGCGCGCCGTCCGCAACAGGATCGCAACATGTTTACGACTCGCCCGGAAATCCTCGGCACCTTCGGTGTCGTGACCTCCACCCATTGGCTGGCCAGCTCGGCCGGCATGTCGCTGCTGGAGCGCGGCGGCAACGCATTCGACGCCTGTGTCGCCTCGGCCTTCGTGCTGCAGGTGGTCGAGCCCCACCTGGTCGGCCCGGCCGGCGAAGTGCCGGCGGTGTTCTACTCGGCCCGCACCGGCCGCGTCGAAGTGCTGTGTGGCCAGGGCACCACCCCGGCCGCCGCCACGCTCGAGCGCTACCGCGCCGAAGGCCTCAAGCTGATTCCCGGCAACGGCCTGCTGGCCACTGTCATTCCCGGCGCCTTCGACGCCTGGATGCAATTGCTGCGCGACCACGGCACGATGCGCGTGCGCGACGTGCTGGAACCTGCCATCTACTACGCCGAGCACGGCCACGCGCTGATGCCGCGCATCTCCAACACCATCGCCGGCCTGAAGGACTTCTTCCAGGCCCACTGGCCCACCACCGCGCAGGTCTACCTGCCTGGCGGCAACGTGCCCGAGGCCCGCAAGCTGTTCCGCAACCCGGCGCTGGCCGCCACCTGGACCCGCGTGTTGCAGGCCGCCGAACAGGCCGGCGGCGACCGCGAACGCCAGATCGAGGCGGCCCGCGACGCCTTCTACCGTGGCTTCGTCGCCGAGGCGATCGACAAGTTCGCGCGCGGCAACGAGGTCATGGACGAAAGCGGCGAACGCCATCGCGGCGTGATCACCGCCGACGACCTGGCCGGCTGGTCCGCCAGCTACGACCAGCCCGCCACCTATGACTACCACGGCTACACCGTGGCCAAGGCGGGCGCCTGGAGCCAGGGGCCGGTGTTCCTGCAGACCCTGGCGCTGCTCAAGGACATGGACCTGGCCGGCGTCGGCCCGACCAGCGCCGAGTTCGTGCACCGCGTCACCGAGGCCATGAAGCTGGCCTTCGCCGACCGCGAGGCCTACTACGGCGATCCCGCCTTCGTCGACGTGCCGCTGGCCCAGCTGCTGTCCGACGAGTACAACGACGCGCGCCGCGCCCTCATCGGCGAACAGGCCTCGCAGGACCTGCGGCCCGGCCAGATCCCCGGTTTCGAGGCGCAGGTGGCGCGGGTGATGGACACGCTGCAGCGCCTGTCCAAGGTCTCGGCCCCCGGCAGCGCGACCAACGAGCCGACGATGGCCGACATGCGCGCCTCGGTCAAGCGCGGCGACACCACCCACGTGGACGTCATCGACCGCTGGGGCAACATGATCTCGGCCACGCCGTCGGGCGGCTGGTTCCAGTCCTCGCCGGTGATCCCGGAACTGGGTTTCGGCCTGAACACCCGCGCCCAGATGTTCTGGCTGGAAGAGGGCCTGCCGGGCACGCTGGCGCCGGGCAAGCGTCCGCGCACCACGCTGACGCCGTCGCTGGCGCTGCGCGAGGGCCGGCCCTACCTGGCGTTCGGCACGCCGGGCGGCGACCAGCAGGAGCAATGGCAGCTGCTGTTCTTCCTGCGTCACGCGCACCATGGCCTGAACCTGCAGGAAGCCATCGACCTGCCGATGTCGCACACCATGCACTTCCCCTCGTCGTTCTACCCGCGCGACCGCAAGCCGGGCCATCTGGCGGTGGAAAGCGGCTTCGGCGCCGAGACCATCGCCGCCCTGCGCGCCCGCGGCCACCAGATCGAGGAGGTGCCGCAATGGTCGGTCGGCCGCCTGACCGCGGCCTCGCGCGACGCCGACGGCCTGCTGCACGCGGCCGCCACGCCGCGCCTGATGCAGGCTTACGCGGTCGGCCGGTGAGCCGCGTGCCGGCGCGCCCGCGAGGCGCGCGCCGGCACGGTTGCGACGATTTGCCGGCATGGGCTATCTTTTGCCCATGACGCCTATCCAGCAGAGCCCGGCGACAGGGGCTCGTCCCCTGACGGGACACGAACCTCTCTTCATCGTCCTGAACACCGGCTCCGGGCGCGGCGACGCGCAAGCGCTGCAGGACATCATCCGCCGCGTACTCGACGAAGCGGGCCGGCGCTACCAGTTGATGCCGGTCGACGACCCGTCGCGCCTGACCGCCACCGCCCGCGACGCCGTGGCGCAGGCGCGCCAGGCGGACGGCATCGTGGTCGCCGCGGGCGGCGACGGCACCCTCAACGCCGTCGCCAGCCAGGTGCTGGGGCAGGGCGTGCCCTTCGGCATCCTGCCGCAAGGCACCTTCAATTACTTCGGCCGCCGCTACGGCATTTCGCAGGACACCGAAGCGGCGCTGCGCGGCCTGCTCGGCGGCGAGCTGCGGCCGGTGCAGGTCGGCCTGCTCAACGGCCGCCTGTTCCTGGTGAACGCCAGCCTCGGCCTGTATCCCCAGTTGCTGGAAGATCGCGAAGCCTACAAGCAGCGCTTCGGCCGCAGCCGCCTGGTGGCGTTGTGGTCCGGACTGGTGACCCTGCTGCGCGCGCCGCGCCAGCTCGGCCTGCGCCTGGAATACGAAGGCCGGGTGCGCGACCTGCGCGCGCCGACGCTGGTGGTGGGCAACAACCGCCTGCAGCTGGAACACATCGGCATCGACCCGACCGAACTGGACCGCAACCGCCTGGTGGCCATGGCGACCCGGCCGGTCGGCACGCTGGCGCTGTATGGCCTGTTGCTGCGCGGGCTGTTCAGCCGCCTGGGCGATGCCGAACACGTCGTCAATTTTGCTTTTGACCGCCTGGCGGTGTCCATCCGCGGACGCCGCCGGGTCAAGGTCGCCATGGATGGAGAGATTTCCTGGATGGATGCCCCGCTGGAATTCAAGGTGTCCGAAACGCCGCTGCCGTTGGTCGTGCCGGTCGATGCGCCGGACGGAGCGCGCCCATGACCCGCATCCTGCAATTCTCCGACACGCATTTCGGCACCGAGCGCAAGCCGGTGGTCGAGGCCGCCCTGGACCTGGCCCGCGCGCTGGCGCCGGACTTGGTGGTGATCAGCGGCGACATCACCCAGCGCGCCCGGCGCGGCCAGTTCGCCGCCGCCCGCAAGTTCATCGAGCGCTTGTCGCTGCCCGTGCTGGCGGTGCCGGGCAACCACGACATCCCCCTGTTCAATCTTTTCGCGCGCGCGCTCAATCCCTACGGCAACTACAAGCGCGCGCTCGGCGCCGTGCTGGAGCCGATCTACGAGACGCCGGGCCTGCTGGCCATCGGCGTCAACACCACGCGGCCCCGGCGGCGCAAGGACGGCGAGATTTCCGACGCGCAGATCGCGCGGGTGGCGCAGCGCCTGCGCCAGGCCAGGCCGGGCCAGTTGCGCGTGGTGGTGGCGCACCATCCGGTGCGCGCCAAGGTGGAATCCGACCGATTCAACCTGCTGATCGGCCGCGAACGGGCGCTGTCGGCCTGGGGCCAGGCCGGCGTCGACCTGATCCTGGGCGGCCACATCCACCTGCCCTATGTCCTGCCCGCCAGCGCCAATCCGGCGGTGGCGGCCGGCTGGGTGGTGCAGGCCGGCACCACGTGCTCGCGCCGGGTGCGCGGCAACATTCCCAATTCGGTCAACGTGATCACCTGCGAAGCGGACGGCGACACGCGGGTCTGCCATGTCGAGCGGTGGGACTATGCCGCCGCCACCCACGCCTTCGCGCCGGTCGACAAGACCCTGGTCGCCGGCTAGCAGTGACGGGGCCATCATGAAGGGGGCGCGATGATCGATGCCGATGCGGCCTGGGTGGCCTCCCATGCGTTGCTCCTGTTCACGCTCTTGCCGCTCGCCGCCGCCGCCATGGCGGTGGCGCTGGCACGCGCCCATGCACGGGCCGCGCCGGCCCTGCGCATGGCCGGCTGGACCGGGGCGGTGGCGTTGTCGGCCGCGGCGTTCCTGGCGCTGGCCGCGGCCGTGAGCCGGCCCGGCGTCGTGGTCGAGTTCGACAGCGCCCTGGCGGGCGCCCTCAGCATGTCGCTGGGGGATTCCGTGCTGTGGCTGCTGTCGTGGTTCACCACGCTCGGCGACCGGATGTTCCTCACGGTCCTCGCCGTCCTGGCGACCGCCGCGCTGCTGTGGCGGCGGCAGTGGCGGCTGGCGGCGTTCTATGCGGTGGCCACCGCTGGTGGCGGCCTGCTCAACCGGATGCTCAAGCTGGGTTTCGAGCGCGTGCGGCCCGAGCATGACCATGGATTCGCCACCGCGCTGGGCTGGAGCTTTCCGAGCGGCCATGCCTCGGCCGCCATGGCGGTGTACGGCGGGGCCTGCTACCTGGCCTGGCGCCTGGCGCCGGTTTCCTGGCGGCTGCCCGGCGTGGCGCTGGCGGCGGGGCTGGTGATGGCGATCGGCCTGAGCCGCGTGCTGCTGCAGGTGCACTTCGCCAGCGACGTGGCGGCTGGCTTCGCCATCACCTTCGTCTGGCTGTCGCTATGCGTGGCGGCCACCGAAGGCCTGGCGGGTTCAGCGCGGCGCGATCAAGGCGTTCAATAGCCGCGCGCCCGGCTCGCCCGCGCCCGCCGGCCGCAGCGGCGCGCAGGCATAACGGCCGCCGGCGCTGGCGATGGCCTGGTCCAGGCGCCGCGCGCGCTCGGGCGGCGGCGGCTCCAGATCCACGATCAGCTTGCCGGCCACCGGCGCGCTGACCTCGCCATCGCTGAACCGTTCCAGCGTGCGGTCGATCTCGCGCTCGCGCGGCAGGGCCAGCACGATGGTGTCGGACTCCGCCAGCGCCTCGCGCGCCGAGGTCGCCAGCGTGGCGCTGCCGCGGAAGTCCTCGCAACGGTCCGGATCGATGTCGTAGACGGTCAGGGCGATATCGGGTTCGGCCGCCAGCAGGCGGCGCGCCGCCTGGGTGCCGGTGTGGCCCATCCCGACGATGCTGATGCGCAGGCTCATGATTTGGGTACCGACCAGGTGCTGACGATGTGCGCCAGCGGCTCAGCGGCGCCGGCGGCGGTCAGGATGACCTCGCCGGCGGACAGGCGGCCGACCTTCAGCAACCGGGCGTCGGCGTGGATCGCGCCGGCCGGGCTCTTGCGCAGGAAATTGATGGTCAGGCTGGCGGTTACCGCGTGGGCCTGGCCCGTGGCGCCGACCACCGCGGCGTACATCGCCAGGTCGGCCAGCCCCATCAGCATCGGCCCGGCGACGATGCCGCCGAGCCGCTGATGGCTGTCGCGCGCGGGCAGGACGGCCAGGGCGGTGCCGCGGCCGATCCGCTCCACCTCGATCCCCAACAGCAGGGAAAACGGATGCTGCTCGGCCAGCAGCAGCCGGAAGTCGGCCAGGCTGATCAGCGACGCATCGGCGTCGTCGCGGGGCAGGGGGGAGGGCGTCATCGTTGTTCCAGCGCGAGGCAATAGTGATCCAGCAGGACATCGGCCTGCTGGCCCAGGGATTTCAGGCGGCGGGTGTGCAGCAGCAGCAACAGCCCGATCAGATAGGTAAAGACGTTCATCTGCTCGACCTGCACCGCCTCGGGCGGCCAGGACTTGGTCCGGGCCAGGGCCTGGCCCAGCACGTCGACGCACAGCCGCAGGCGCTGGTTCAGCCGCTCGTCCATGTCGCGGCCCAGGCCGCGCGGCCCCAGCCCCTGGAACAGGTACAGCCCCAGCGAGAAATCGGTTGGACGCTCGGCGTAGTAGCCGAAGAACGCCTGGATCGCCTGGCGGGCCGCCGCCGCGGGGCTGCCGCCCGACGTGGCGCTCAAGAGGTGGGTGTGCAGGCGCTGCAGCGATTCGTCCAGCAGGGCGCCGTACAGGACTTCCTTGCCCGCGAACCAGGGGTAGATCGCGCCCGTGGTGCAGCCGGCTTCCTTGGCGATGGCGCGCAGCGTGGTCTTTTCCAGGCCGTCGCGCTCGAAGACGCGCTGGGCGGCGTCCAGGATCATCTGGCGGCGCAGGGCGCTCAGGCGTTCATTGCGGTCGGCGCGCTGGGTGGGCGTGGGCATGGGCGGGGATCAGGACCATTGCATTGTTCCGAAATAATATCGGCGGTTTATTTAAATAACAATGTTATCGAAACTGACGGATGCCGGCTTGGCGAGCGTCCCCGGCGGTCGCCGCGAAAATGCGCCCAACCGGCCTGCGGGGAGTGCGGAAGGAGTCTGAAAGAAAGATCGTGGCGATTCGTTGTTTATTGGGGCCAGGGCTGAAAGTCGCATGAATACGTGGTGATTTGAAAAATGCAGGGTTAGCCCTAGTGAGATTGGTCTGATGTTGCAATATCCCAACAGGGCTGTCGCAAACCTGCACTTTTCTGGTGTCGACCATAGCCAGCCCCCCTGATTTTTGATGCAATAGCGTCAACTTCCCTTCGCGGAGTTAGGGGGGCGGCAGGCTGGTTTGCTGGATTGCTGCTCTTGTCACTCAAATCAACGGAGATTTCTTAAATGAAAAAGACTCTGCTCGCTGCCGCCCTGCTCGCCGGTTTCGCCGGTGTCGCCCAGGCAGAAACGTCTGTCACCCTGTACGGCATCATCGACACGGGTATCGGCTACAACAAGATCAGCGGTGCTGGCGATGCCAAGAACGGCAGCAAGATCGGCATGATCAACGGCGTCCAGAACGGTTCGCGCTGGGGTCTGCGTGGCTCGGAAGATCTGGGTGACGGCCTGCGCGCTGTTTTCCAACTGGAATCGGGTTTCGACTCGGGTAACGGCAAGTCGGGCCAAAACGGCCGTCTGTTCGGCCGTCAAGCCACCGTCGGTCTGGCCAGCGACGCCTGGGGTCAACTGGACTTCGGTCGCCAAACCAACATCGCGTCGAAGTACTTCGGCTCGATCGATCCGTTCGGCGCCGGCTTCAACGTCGCCAACATCGGTACCGGCATGAGCGCTGCCAACACGCAACGCTACGACAACATGGTCATGTACCAAACCCCGTCGTTCAGCGGCTTCCAGTTCGGCGTTGGCTACTCGTTCAGCGCCGATGACGGCAATGCTGACGGTTCGACCAAGGCTGATCCGGCTCGCGTTGGCTTCAAGACCGCCGACAACGTCCGCGCCATCACGACCGGCCTGCGTTACGTCAACGGCCCCCTGAACGTCGCTCTGTCGTACGACCAGCTGAACGCTTCGCACAACCAAGCCCAAGGCGAAGTCGACGCGACGCCCCGTTCGTACATGATCGGCGGTTCGTATGACTTCGAAGTGGTCAAGCTGGCCCTGGCCTACGCTCGCACCACCGACGGCTGGTTCGCCACGTCCAACCCGGCTGGCGCTTCGGGCTCGATTACCGTTGACGGTACGTCGCGCAAGCTCGGCTTCGGCACCAACCAGTTCGCTGATGGCTTCAAGGCCAACTCGTACCTGCTGGGTCTGTCGGCTCCGATCGGCGGCGCTTCGAGCCTGTTCGGTTCGTGGCAGCGCGTTGACCCGTCGAACAACAAGCTGACTGGCGACGATGCCACGATGAACGTGTTCTCGGCCGGCTACACCTACGACCTGTCCAAGCGTACCAACCTGTACGCCTACGGTTCGTACTCGAAGAACTACGCGTTCAACGACGGCGTCAAGGCGACCGCTGTTGGCGTGGGCCTGCGTCACCGCTTCTAATCGAAAGCAGGGCGTAAGTCCTGCCTAGATTCTTAGTGCATGAGCGGGCTTCGGCCCGCTCATATGAAACCACCCTTCGGGGTGGTTTTTTGTTTGCGGTCAGTCTGTTTTTACGGTAATTCGCGACCGCTGTGCGGGCGTTTTGCCCTGCCGGCGCGACATATCGGCGCGCGTGGCGGTAAGCTTGCGTGTCCCCCCTTGAATACTGCGATTGTTCCACTGGAGAAATGCAGTCTTTCACCCGCTGTTCACGCTACAGAGTTCAGCCGGAAGTAACCGCGCGAATGCTACAATCCTAAGGTTTGCGCATTTGACGGACGCCTGAATGAACCTGCAACAGTATTTCCCCGTCCTGCTGTTTATCGTAGTGGCCACCCTTATCGGGTTCGCGCTTCTGACGGCCGGCTCCCTCCTTGGCCCGCGGCGTCCCTACGCCGAGAAGCTATCCCCCTATGAGTGCGGCTTCGAAGCGTTCGAAGACGCGCGCATGAAGTTTGACGTGCGCTACTACCTGGTGGCGATTCTGTTCATTCTTTTCGACCTGGAAATCGCGTTCCTGTTCCCGTGGGCCATCGCCCAAGGTACGGTCGGGCTCGTCGGCTTCTGGACGGTCATGGTTTTCCTCGCCGTGTTGACCGTCGGCTTCATCTACGAATGGAAAAAGGGCGCGCTGGACTGGGAATAACCCGCCGGGTTATTTCATCACCGCACGCTATCAGAGACGAATATGGCTATAGACGGCATTCTCAAGCAAGGGTTCATCACAACCAGCGCCGACAAGTTCCTTAACTGGGCGAAAACCGGCTCCATGTGGCCCATGACCTTCGGCCTGGCCTGTTGCGCGGTCGAGATGATGCACGCGGGCGCGGCCCGCTACGACCTGGACCAGTTCGGCATCATCTTCCGCCCCAGCCCGCGCCAGTCCGATCTGATGATCGTCGCCGGCACGCTGTGCAACAAGATGGCGCCGGCGCTGCGCAAGGTCTACGACCAGATGCCCGAACCGCGTTGGGTGGTCTCCATGGGCTCCTGTGCCAATGGTGGCGGTTACTACCACTACTCGTATTCCGTGGTGCGCGGCTGCGATCGCATCGTACCGGTAGACGTCTACGTGCCGGGCTGCCCGCCCACGGCCGAGGCGCTGGTCTACGGCTTGCTGCAGATGCAGAACAAGATCCGTCTGACCAACACGATTGCGCGCTGAGTTTGCGCTCCGGTCCGCGGCCGCCGCAAACGCCGCCGCAGGACCCCGCGAAACAGCGTATCGGTTCACCTAAGCGTACAAGATGATGACCAGGCTCGAAACCCTGAAAAACAATTTGCAGACCACCCTCGGCGCGGACATCGCGCTGACCGAGGCGCTGGGCGAGCTGACGCTCGAAGTGCCCGCGGAGCAGTGGTTCTCCGTCTGCAACAAGCTGCGCACCGAAGCCGGCCTGCGCTTCGAAATCTGTATCGACCTCTGTGGCGTCGATTACCTGACCTGGGGCAACGGCACGCGCCAGCTGCCCGAGGAAACCAACGCCAAGGTGCACCGCGCGCGTTTCGCCGTGGTCGCGCACCTGCTGTCGGTCGAGAACAACTGGCGCCTGCGCGTGCGCACCTGGGCGCCGGACGACGAGTTCCCGATGGTCGCGTCGCTGATGGAATGCTGGCCGGCCGTGGGCTGGTTCGAACGCGAGGCGTTCGACCTGTACGGCATCGTCTTCGAAGGCCACCCGGACCTGCGCCGCATCCTGACCGATTACGGCTTCATCGGCCACCCGTTCCGCAAGGACTTCCCGCTTTCCGGCACCGTCGAAATGCGCTACGACCCGGAACAGAAGCGCGTCATTTACCAGCCCGTCACGATCGACCCGCGCGAGATCACGCCGCGCGTGGTGCGCGAAGACACCTACGGCTTGGGACGTTGAATCATGGCAGAAATCAAGAACTACACGCTCAACTTCGGCCCGCAGCACCCGGCCGCCCACGGCGTGCTGCGCCTGGTGCTCGAGCTGGACGGCGAAGTCATCCAGCGCGCCGACCCGCACATCGGCCTGCTGCACCGCGCCACTGAAAAGCTGGCCGAGCACAAGACCTACATCCAGGCGCTGCCCTACATGGACCGCCTGGACTACGTGTCCATGATGTGCAACGAGCACGCCTACGTCATGGCCATCGAGAAGTTGCTGGGCGTCGAAGCCCCGCTGCGAGCGCAGTACATCCGCGTGATGTTCGACGAGATCACGCGTCTCCTGAACCACCTGATGTCGCTCGGTTCGCACGCGCTGGACGTGGGCGCCATGGCGGTGTTCCTGTACGCCTTCCGTGAGCGCGAAGACCTGATGGACTGCTACGAAGCGGTCTCGGGCGCGCGCATGCACGCGGCCTACTACCGTCCGGGCGGCGTCTACCGCGACCTGCCGGACACCATGCCGCAGTACGGCGACACCAGCAAATACCGCGGCGAGAAGGAAATGCGCGTCATGAACGACGCGCGTTCGGGCTCGCTGCTGGACTTCATCGAAGACTTCACCAACCGCTTCCCCGCGTGCGTCGACGAGTACGAAACCCTGCTCACCGACAACCGCATCTGGAAGCAGCGTCTGGTCGGCATCGGCGTGGTCGATCCCGAACGCGCCAAGGCGCTGGGCTTCACCGGCCCGATGCTGCGCGGCTCGGGCGTGGCCTGGGACCTGCGCAAGATGCAGCCCTACGAAGTCTACGACCTGCTCGATTTCGACATCCCCGTCGGCGTCAACGGCGACTGCTACGACCGCTACCTGGTCCGCATCGCCGAAATGCGCGAGAGCAACCGCATCATCCGCCAGTGCGTGGAATGGCTGCGCAACAACCCGGGCCCGGTCATGATCGAGAACCACAAGATCGCCCCGCCCAAGCGCACCGCCATGAAGACCAACATGGAAGAGCTGATTCACCACTTCAAGCTCTTCACCGAAGGTTTCCACGTGCCTCCGGGCGAAGCGTTCGCCTCGGTGGAACACCCGAAGGGCGAGTTCGGCATCTACCTGGTGTCGGACGGCGCCAACAAGCCGTACCGCCTGAAGATTCGGGCGCCCGGCTTCGTCCACCTGCAATCGCTGGACGAAATGTCGCGCGGTCACATGATCGCCGACGCCGTCACCATCATTGGTACGCAGGACATCGTTTTCGGCGAGATCGATCGCTGATCCGCCCAGAGACAGTCACGAGCACGCCCGCTTAACCCGGATTCAAACTATGCTGCTTTCCGAACAGGCCTACCAGAAAATCGACCGAGAACTCGCCAAGTTCCCGGCCGACCAGCGGCAGTCCGCCATCATGGCCTCTCTTGCGATCGCGCAAGAAGAGAAGGGCTGGTTGGCTACCGACATCATCGAAGATGTGGCCAACTACATCGGCGTTCCGCCCATCGCGGTGCAGGAAGTCGCCACCTTCTACAACATGTTCGACGTCAAGCCCGTCGGCAAGACCAAGATCGCGGTCTGCACCAACCTGCCCTGTGCCTTGCGCGACGGCGAACGTGCCGGCGACTACCTCAAGCGCAAGCTGGGCGTGGACTATCGCGAGACCACCGCCGACGGCCAGTTCACCCTGGTCGAGGGCGAGTGCATGGGCGCCTGCGGCGATTCCCCCGTGCTGATCGTGAACAACAAGCATATGTGCGTGCGCATGACCGAAGAGAAGCTGGACGCGCTGGTCGCGACCCTCAAGGCGCAAGGAGAGTCGGCATGAACGCGCCGGACATCTACAAGCAGTTCGCGCAGGGCCTGGAGCCCAACCCGCTGAACGACCTGTCCAATTCGATGTGCCTGCACGGCCGCCACATCAAGCCGCAGATCATGGCCGACGTCGACGGCGCCAACTGGCGCCTGGCCGACTACGTCAAGCGCGGCGGCTACGAAGCCCTGCGCAAGATCCTCACCACCGGCATGAAGCCGGAAGACGTGATCGCCGAAGTCAAGGCGTCGGGCCTGCGCGGCCGTGGCGGCGCGGGCTTCCCGACCGGCCTGAAGTGGAGCTTCATGCCGCGCGCCTTCCCGGGCCAGAAGTACCTCGTCTGCAACTCGGACGAAGGCGAACCCGGCACGTTCAAGGATCGCGACATCCTGCGCTTCAATCCGCACATCGTGATCGAAGGCATGGCGATTGCCGCCTACGCGATGGGCATCAGCGTCGGCTACAACTACATCCACGGTGAAATCTTCGAAGTCTACGAGCGCTTCGAAGAGGCCCTGGAAGAGGCGCGCGCCGCCGGCTTCCTGGGCGACAAGATCCTGGGTTCGGAATACAACTTCCAGCTGCACGCATTCCACGGCTACGGCGCCTACATCTGTGGCGAGGAAACCGCGCTGCTGGAATCGCTGGAAGGCAAGAAGGGCCAGCCGCGCTTCAAGCCGCCGTTCCCGGCCAGCTTCGGCCTGTACGGCAAGCCCACCACGATCAACAACACCGAAACCTTCGCGGCGGTGCCCTGGATCATCCGCAACAGCGGCCAGGCCTACCTCGAAGTCGGCAAGCCCAACAACGGCGGCACCAAGCTGTTCTCGATCACCGGCGACGTCGAGCGTCCCGGCAACTACGAGATCCCGCTGGGCACCCCGTTCTCGACCCTGCTGGAACTGGCGGGCGGCATGCGCGGCGGCAAGAAGCTCAAGGCCGTGATCCCCGGCGGCTCGAGCGCCCCGGTGCTGCCGGCCGACATCATGATGGAAACCACGATGGACTACGACGCCATCGCCAAGGCGGGTTCCATGCTGGGTTCGGGCGCCGTGATCGTCATGGACGAGACGCGCTGCATGGTCAAGTCGCTGCTGCGCCTGTCGTATTTCTATTTCGAGGAAAGCTGCGGCCAGTGCACGCCGTGCCGCGAAGGCACCGGCTGGCTGTACCGCATGGTGCACCGCATCGAAAACGGCCACGGCCGTCCGGAAGATCTGGACATGCTGGACAACGTGGCGGGCAACATCATGGGCCGCACCATCTGCGCCCTGGGTGACGCCGCCGCCATGCCCGTGCGTGGCTTCCTCAAGCATTTTCGCGACGAATTCGCGCACCACATCGAGCACAAGTCGTGTGTGGTTCCGCAATATCTGTAGGTCTCAGGAACAGCAATGGTTGAACTAACCGTCGACGGCAATACGGTAGAAGTGCCCGAGGGCAGCATGGTGATGCATGCGGCCCAGAAAGTCGGGCTTTACGTGCCGCATTTCTGCTACCACAAGAAACTGTCCATCGCGGCCAACTGCCGCATGTGCCTGGTCGAAGTGGAAAAGGCGCCCAAGGCGCTGCCCGCCTGCGCCACCCCCGTGACGAACGGCATGGTCGTGCACACCTGCTCCGAGAAGGCTCGCGCCGCTCAGAAGTCGGTGATGGAATTCTTGCTCATCAATCACCCGCTCGACTGCCCGATCTGCGATCAGGGCGGCGAATGCCAGCTGCAGGACCTGGCCGTGGGCTACGGCGGCTCTTCCTCGCGTTACCAGGAAGAAAAGCGCGTGGTGTTCCACAAGGACCTGGGTCCGCTGGTTTCCGCCGAGGAAATGAGCCGCTGCATCCACTGCACCCGCTGCGTGCGCTTCGGCCAGGAAATCGCCGGCGTCATGGAACTGGGCATGCTGGGCCGTGGCGAGCACTCCGAGATCACCTCGTTCGTGGGCCGCTCGATCGAGTCCGAGCTCTCGGGCAACATGATCGACATCTGTCCGGTGGGCGCGCTGACCTCCAAGCCCTTCCGCTACAGCGCCCGCACCTGGGAACTGGCCCGTCGCCGTTCGGTCAGCCCGCACGACAGCCTGGGCGCCAACCTGGTGGTCCAGGTCAAGGGCGACCGCGTCATGCGCGTGGTGCCGTTCGAAGACGAAGCCGTCAACGAATGCTGGATCAGCGACCGCGACCGCTTCTCGTACGAAGGCCTGAACAGCGAAGACCGCCTGTCCGCCCCGATGATCAAGGGCGCCGACGGCAAGTGGCAGGAAGCCTCCTGGGCCGACGCCCTGGCCGCCGTGGCCCAAGGCCTGTCGCGCGTGCGTGACAGCTTCGGCGCCGGCCAGATCGGCGCCCTGGCGTCCGAATACGCCACCACCGAGGAATACGCGCTGCTGGGCCGCCTGGTCCGCGCGCTGGGTTCCGAGAACATCGACTTCCGTCTGCGCCAGACCGATGCCGCCTTCGACGCCGCCCTGACCGGCGCGCCGTGGCTGGGCATGCCGATCGCCGAACTCGACAACCTGGACCGCGTCCTGGTGGTCGGCTCGTTCCTGCGCAAGGATCACCCGCTGATGGCCCAGCGCCTGCGCCAGGCCGCCAAGCGCGGCACGCAGATCCTGATGGTCGACAGCGCCGCCGACGATCCCTTGATGCCGGTCGCCGGCCGCCTCACCGTGGCTCCGTCCGAGCTGCCGCGCGCCCTGGCCGAAGTGGCCGTGGCCCTGGCGCAAGCCAAGGAAGCCGCGGTGCCGGCCGAGTTCGCCTCGGTCACCCCGGGCGAGAACGCCAAGATCATCGCCGCCAGCCTGGCGTCGGGTTCCAACACCGCCGTGCTGATGGGCAACCTGGCCGTGGCCAGCGCCCAGGCCTCGACCCTGGCAGCCAACGGCCGCGCCGTGGCCGACCTGGCCGGCGGCAAGTTCGGCTTCCTGACCTCCGGCGGCAACACCGTCGGCGGTTACCTGGCCGGCGCCATCCCGGGCAAGGGCGGCAAGAACGCCGCCGCCATGCTGGCCGAGCCGCTCAAGGCCTACGTGGTGCTGCACGCCGAGCCGCTGCTGGATGCCGACAACGGCCAGCAAGCCATCGCCGCGCTGCGCGGCGCGCAATTCGCCGTGGCCCTGACGCCTTACCGTTCGGCCGCCGCCGAATGGGCCGACGTCATGCTGCCGGTGGCGCCGTTCACCGAAACCTCGGGCACGTTCGTCAACGCCCAGGGCCTGGCCCAGAGCTTCAAGGGCACGGTCGCGCCGTTCGGCCAGACCCGTCCGGCCTGGAAGGTCCTGCGCGTGCTGGGCAACGTCCTGCACCTGGCCGGCTTCGATGACGAAACCTCCGAGTCCGTGCGCGACACCGCGCTGGCCGGTGGCGTCGAAGGCCGCCTGTCCAACGACATCAAGGCGCCGCTGGGCCTGGGCCAGGCCCTGACCGGCCTGGAACGCGTCGCCGACGTGCCGATCTACCGTACCGACGCCATGGTGCGCCGCTCGGAGCCGCTGCAGGCCGCGCCGGCCTCGAAGCTGCCCGCCGCGCGCATGAACGGCAACACGCTGACCAGCCTCGGCCTGACCGCCGGCGTCAAGGTGCGCGTGACGGGCGGGCAGGGCGCTGTCGAGCTCGAAACCGTGCAGGATGACGCCGTGGCCGATCGCGCCGTGCGCATCGCCGCAGCCTTTGAAAATACCGCAGCCCTGGGTGGCGCATTTGGTCAACTCAGCGTGGAGCGTGCCTGATGGAATGGCTCAATGTTCTTGAAAGCCACGGCACGGCATTGCTGGGCCCGACGGTCTGGATGGTCCTCTGGACCCTCATCAAGATCGTGGTCATCGCCGTGCCCATCATCCTGTGCGTCGCCTACCTGACGTACTGGGAGCGCAAGATGATCGGCGCCATGCACGTGCGCATGGGTCCGAACCGCGTCGGTTTCAAGGGGCTGCTGCAGCCGTTCGCCGACGTGTTCAAGCTGCTGACCAAGGAAGTCGTGGTCCCCAGCCAGGCCAACAAGGTGCTGTTCATCGTGGCCCCCGTGGTCACGCTGATGCCGGCGCTGGCCGCCTGGGCGGTGGTGCCGTTCGGCCCGGACGTGGTCCTGGCCAACGTCAACGCCGGCCTGCTGTACATCATGGCCATCACGTCGATCGGCGTGTACGGCGTGATCGTCGCCGGCTGGGCCTCGAACTCGAAGTACGCGTTCCTGGGCGCGCTGCGCGCCTCGGCCCAGATGCTGTCGTATGAACTGGCCATCGGCTTCGTGCTGGTGACGGTGCTGCTGGTGTCCGGCAGCCTGAACATGTCCGAGATCGTGCATGTGCAGAACCGCGGCTGGTTCGCCGACAAGGGCCTGACGTTCCTGTCCTGGAACTGGCTGCCGCTCTTGCCGCTGTTCGTGATCTACGTGATCTCGGCCGTGGCCGAAACCAACCGCCACCCGTTCGACGTGGTGGAAGGCGAATCGGAAATCGTGGCCGGCCACATGGTCGAATACTCGGGCATGGCCTTCGCGCTGTTCTTCCTGGGCGAATACGCCAACATGATCCTGCTGTCGTGCATGGCGTCGATCATGTTCCTGGGCGGCTGGGCTTCGCCGATCGACATCGCGCCGCTGACCTGGATCCCGGGCTGGATCTGGCTCGGTCTCAAGACGTTCGTCGTGGTTTCGTTGTTCGTGTGGTTCCGTGCGTCGTTCCCGCGTTACCGCTACGACCAGATCATGCGTTTGGGTTGGAAGATCTTCATCCCGCTGACCGGCGTTTGGCTGGTCGTTGTGGCGATCTGGATGCAGACGCCCTGGAACATTTGGCGCTAAGCCGCCAGGCAGAGGCAGGATATGGAAGCGATCAAAGATTTCTTCGGCAGCTTGATGCTGGCCGAACTGCTCAAGGGCATGCGCCTGACGGGCAAGTATTTCTTCAAGCGCAAGGTCACCTTGCGCTACCCGCAGGAAAAGACGCCGACCTCGGCGCGTTTCCGCGGCCTGCACGCGCTGCGTCGCTACCCCAACGGGGAAGAGCGCTGCATCGCGTGCAAACTGTGTGAAGCCGTGTGCCCCGCGCTGGCCATCACCATCGAGTCGGACCAGCGTGACGACGGCACCCGCCGCACCACGCGCTACGACATCGACCTGACCAAGTGCATTTTCTGCGGCTTCTGTGAGGAAAGCTGCCCCGTGGACTCGATCGTGGAAACGCACATCCACGAATACCACGGTGAAAAGCGCGGCGACCTGTATTTCACCAAAGACATGCTGCTCGCCGTGGGCGACCGCTACGAAGCCGAAATCGCCCGCCGCCGGGCCGAAGACGCTCCCTACCGTTGAGCCCAGGGTCCTGATCCATGACTTTTACCACTGTCCTGTTTTACATACTGGCCGCCGTGCTGGTGATCGCGGCGTTCCGCGTGATCACCGCGCGCAGCCCGGTCACCGCCGTCCTGCACCTGATCCTGGCGTTCGCCAACGCGGCCATGCTGTGGATGCTGCTGGGCGCCGAGTTCCTCGCGCTGCTGCTGGTGCTGGTGTACGTGGGCGCCGTGATGGTGCTGTTCCTGTTCGTCGTCATGATGCTGGACATCCGCATGGATGCCCTGCGCCAAGGCATGAAGACCTACCTGCCGCTGGGCCTGGTGATCGGCCTGGTGATGGTGCTGGAAATGGCCTTCGTGCTGGGCTCGACCTGGTACGGCTCGGGCCCGCAAGCCCCGGTCGCCGGCGACTACAACAACGCCCGCGCGCTCGGTGAAGCGATGTACACGCACTACATCTACGCCATCGAAGTCGGCGCCGCGCTGCTGCTGGTCGGCATGGTCGCCGCCATCGCGCTGACCCTGCGCCGCCGCCGCGACGTGAAGTACAACGACCCGGTCGCCGCGGTTCGCGTGCGCTCGAAGGACCGTTTCCGCATGGTGAGCATGCCCGCCCAGAGCGAGCGCGCCCAGGCCCAGAACGGTACCGCCGCGCCCCAAGGAGAAAAACAATGACGCTGACGCTGGCCCATTATCTGATCCTGGGGGCGATCCTGTTCGCCATCGGGATCTTCGGCATCTTCCTGAACCGCCGCAACCTGATCATCCTGCTGATGTCCATCGAGCTGGTGCTCCTGGCCGTCAACATGAACTTCGTGGCGTTCTCCAGCTGGTTCGGCGACACCGCCGGCCAGGTGTTCGTGTTCTTCATCCTGACCGTGGCCGCCGCCGAGGCGGCGATCGGTCTGGCCATTCTGGTGCTGCTGTTCCGCAACCTGAACACGATCAACGTTGACGAACTCGATCGCCTGAAGGGCTGACGGGGTATTGGAAGAAAATGTCTAGCTCACCCAATCTCTACCTGCTCATCGCGCTGGCGCCGCTGGCCGGAGCAATCCTCGCGGGCCTTTTCGGCACCGGGTTCCTGGGCCGTCCGATCGGCCGCCGCGCCTCGCACGTCATCACCATCCTGGGCGTGCTCATCTCCGCCATCGGTTCGGTGGTGGTGCTGGGCGACGTGCTCAACGGCCTGCGCTTCGACGGCGCGGTCTACACCTGGAGCCTGATCGGCCAGACCAAGCTGGAAATCGGCTTCCTGATCGATCCGCTGTCGGCCATGATGATGGTCGTGGTGACCTCGGTGTCGCTGATGGTGCACATCTACACCATCGGCTACATGGCCGACGATCCCGGCTACCAGCGCTTCTTCTCGTACATCTCGCTGTTCACGTTCTCCATGCTGATGCTGGTGATGTCGAACAACATGGTGCAGCTGTTCTTCGGCTGGGAAGCGGTGGGCCTGGTCTCGTACCTGCTGATCGGTTTCTGGTACACCCGCCCGACCGCGATCTTCGCCAACATGAAGGCGTTCCTGATCAACCGCGTCGGCGACTTCGGTTTCGTCCTCGGCATCGGCCTGCTGTTCGCCTACGCCGGCACCATGCACTACGGTGAAGTGTTCGCCCAGGCCGACAAGCTGTCCAAGCTGACGCTGCCCGGTTCGGACTGGATGCTGCTGACCGTGGCCTGCATCTGCCTGTTCATCGGCGCCATGGGCAAGTCGGCGCAGGTGCCCCTGCACGCCTGGCTGCCCGACTCGATGGAAGGCCCGACCCCGATCTCCGCGCTGATCCACGCCGCCACCATGGTGACGGCCGGCATCTTCATGGTCGCGCGTTTCTCGCCGCTGTTCGAGCTGTCGGACACCGCGCTGTCGTTCATCATCGTGATCGGCGCCATCGGCGCGCTGTTCCTGGGCATCCTGGGCATCATCCAGAACGATATCAAGCGCGTGGTGGCGTATTCGACGCTGTCGCAGCTGGGCTACATGACCGTCGCGCTGGGCGCCTCGGCCTACTCGGTGGCGATCTTCCACCTGATGACGCACGCGTTCTTCAAGGCGCTGCTGTTCCTGGGCGCGGGCTCGGTCATCATCGGCATGCACCACGACCAGGACATCCGCAACATGGGCGGCCTGCGCAAGTACATGCCCATCACCTGGATCACCTTCCTCTTGGGCACGCTGGCCCTGGTCGGCACGCCGTTCTTCTCGGGTTTCTACTCGAAGGAACACATCATCGAGGCCGCCGGCGCCGCCCACGTCTGGGGCGCCAGCTTCGCCTACTACGCCACGCTGATCGGCGTGTTCGTGACCTCGCTGTACTCGTTCCGCGTGTACTTCCTGGTCTTCCACGGCAAGGAACGCTTCGACACCAGCGACCACGGTCATGGCCACGGCCACGACGCGCATGGCCATGACGACCACGGCCACGACGCGCATGGCCATGACGACCACGGTCACGACGACCATGGCCACGGCCACCACGGCGGCAAGCCGCACGAGTCGCCCTGGGTCGTGACCCTGCCGCTGATCCTGCTGGCGATCCCGTCGGTGCTGATCGGCGCCTGGGCGGTGGATCCGATGCTGTTCGGCAAGTTCTTCAACGGCGTGATCACGGTGCTGCCGCAGCATCCCGCCATGCACGAGCTGCACGAAGAGTGGCACGGCTGGGTCGCCTTCGGCCTGCACGCCTTCCAGACCCTGCCGTTCTGGCTGGTCGTGGCCGGCGCGGTCATCGCCTGGTACTGCTACCTGATCAACCCGAAGGTCCCGGCCGCGATCAAGTCGAGCCTGTCGGCCGTCAACAAGGTGCTTGAGAACAAGTACTACGTCGACTGGGTCAACGAGCAGATCATCGCCCGCGGCCTGCGCTGCCTGGGCCGTGGCCTGTGGCAGACCGGCGACCGCGGCATCATCGACGGCTTCCTGATCAACGGCAGCGCCCGCGTGGTGGGCTGGGTGTCGGCGATCAGCCGCCACCTGCAGTCCGGCTTCATCTATCACTACGCGTTCGCGATGATCATCGGCATCATGGCGCTGGTGACTTTCTTTGTGCTGATTCCCCAATGATGGCAAGCGAGATGGCATCCAACACTTTCCCCTGGCTCACGCTTGCGATCTTTGTCCCGATCGTATTCGGCCTGCTGGTGCTGGCGGTGGGCCGTGACGACCGTCCCGGTCTGACGCGCGGCCTGTCGCTGGTCGGCTCGATCGCCGGCTTCCTCGTCACGATCCCGCTGTACACCGGGTTCGACTCCAAGACGGCTGCCATGCAGTTCGTCGAGAAGACCTCCTGGATCGAAGCCTTCAACGTCAACTACCACCTGGGCGTCGACGGCATTTCGCTGTGGTTCGTGCTCCTGACCGCGTTCATCACCATCATCGTGGTGCTGGCCGGCTGGGAAGTCATCACCAGCCGCGTGTCCCAGTACATGGCCGCCTTCCTGATCCTGTCGGGTCTGATGGTCGGCGTGTTCTGCGCGCTGGACGGCATGCTGTTCTACGTGTTCTTCGAAGCCACGCTGATCCCGATGTACATCATCATCGGCGTCTGGGGCGGACCGAACCGGGTCTACGCGGCCTTCAAGTTCTTCCTCTACACCCTGATGGGCTCGCTGCTGACGCTGGTCGCGTTCGTCTACCTGTGGCACGCCTCGGGCGGTTCGTTCGACATCCTGACCTGGCAGCAGACCAAGCTGGGCTACACCCCGCAGATCCTGATCTTCGTGGCGCTGCTGGCGGCCTTCGCCGTCAAGGTGCCGATGTGGCCGGTGCACACCTGGCTGCCGGACGCCCACGTCGAGGCGCCCACGGGCGGCTCCATCGTGCTGGCCGCGATCATGCTGAAGCTGGGCGCCTACGGCTTCCTGCGCTTCTCGCTGCCGATCGCGCCCGACGCCTCGCACAGCCTGGCCGGCCTGATGATCACGCTGTCGCTGATCGCCGTGATCTACATCGGCCTGGTCGCGATCGTGCAGGACGACATGAAAAAGCTGGTGGCCTATTCGTCGGTCGCCCACATGGGCTTCGTCACCCTGGGTTTCTTCATCTTCAACACGGCCGGCGTCGAAGGCGCCATCGTGCAGATGATCTCCCACGGCTTCGTCTCGGGCGCCATGTTCATGTGTATCGGCGTGCTCTATGACCGCATGCACTCGCGCCGCATCGCCGACTACGGCGGCGTGGTCAACGTGATGCCGCGCTTCGCCACGTTCTTCATCCTGTTCTCGATGGCCAACAGCGGCCTGCCGGCCACCAGCGGTTTCGTCGGCGAGTTCATGGTGATCATGGGCGCGGTCGAGCACAACTTCTGGATCGGCCTGCTGGCGGCCACCGCGCTGATCCTGGGCGCTTCGTATTCGCTGTGGATGGTCAAGCGCGTGGTCCTGGGCGACATCGCCAACGACCACGTCCGCGAACTGACCGATATCAACCGCCGCGAATTCGTGATTCTTGGCGTGATGGCGATCGCCGTGCTGTACATGGGGATCTATCCCAAGCCCTTCACCGACGTGATGCACGTGTCGGTCGAGGCCCTGCTGCAACACGTTGCCGTCTCGAAACTGTAAGACAAGACAATGATGCAATCCCAAATCGATTTCGCCCTGGCGACACCGGAAATCCTCCTGCTGGTTTTCGGCCTGGCTATCCTGCTCGTCGACGCGGTCAGCAATCACCCCGAGCGCAAGCCGACGTTCCTGCTGACCATGCTTGCGCTGGGCGTGCTGACCGTGGTGTCGGTGCTGCAGTGGAAGAACGGCGTCACGGGTTCGACCTTCAACGGCCTGTACGTCACCGACGAACTGTCGCACCTGCTCAAGATCGCCTCGTACATCGCGGTGGCGGTCACGCTGGTCTACGGCCGCGTCTACGCCCAGCTGCGCGACATGATGCGCGGCGGCGAACTGTACGTGCTGACGCTGTTCGCCCTGCTGGGCCAGATGGTGATGATCTCGTCGGGCAACCTGATCTCGATCTACCTGGGCCTGGAACTGATGTCGCTGGCGCTGTACGCGCTGATCGCGCTGCGTCGCGACAACGTCGTCGCCACCGAAGCCGCCATGAAGTACTTCGTGCTGGGCGCGCTGGCCTCGGGCTTCCTGCTGTACGGCATGTCGATGGTCTACGGCGCCACCGGTCACCTCGACCTGGCTGAAGTCTCCAAGGTCATCGCCGCCGGCAAGGCCGAGAAGCTGGCCCTGGTGTTCGGTATCGTGTTCCTGGTCTCGGGCCTGGCGTTCAAGCTCGGCGCCGTGCCGTTCCACATGTGGGTGCCGGACGTCTACCAGGGTTCGCCGACCGCGGTCACGCTGATCCTGGGCGGCGCGCCCAAGCTGGCGGCCTTCGCCATCACGCTGCGCCTGCTGGTCGACGGCCTGCACGGCCTGGCGGCCGACTGGCAGCCGATGCTGATGATCCTGGCGGTGCTGTCGCTGGCCATCGGCAACCTGACCGCCATCGCGCAGACCAACTTCAAGCGCATGCTGGCCTACTCGACCATCTCGCACATGGGCTTCGTGCTGCTGGGCCTGATGTCGGGCTCGGTGGTCGGCAAGCCGGAACTGGCCTCGTCCGCCTACGGCGCGTCGCTGTTCTACATGCTGACCTACGTGCTGACCACGCTGGCCAGCTTCGGCATCGTGCTGCTGCTGTCGCGCCAGGGTTTCGAGTGCGAGCACATCGACGACCTGAAGGGCCTGAACCGTCGCAGCCCGTGGCATGCCGCCATCGTGCTGCTGCTGATGTTCTCGCTGGCCGGCATCCCGCCGCTGGTGGGCTTCTACGCCAAGCTGGCGGTGCTGCAGGCGCTGGTCAGCGCCGGTCACGTCACGCTGGCCGTGATCGCGGTGCTGTTCTCGCTGATCGGCGCGTTCTACTACCTGCGCGTGGTCAAGGTCGTGTACTTCGACGAGCCGGCGGCCGATGCCGCCCCGATGTCGGCCACCTGCGGCCAGCGCGGCGTGCTGTCGGTCAACGGCCTGCTGATCCTGGTGCTGGGCCTGTTGCCCGGCGGCCTGATGGCCCTGTGCGTGCAGGCCATCCGCAGCTCGCTCAGCCTGTAAGCGGACCGGGCCATGAACCAGACCCTGGCGGTATGGCTCCTGATCGCGCTGGCCCTGGTCAGCGCGAATCTGCCCTTCCTGACGGAACGCGTGTTCGCCGTGCTGCCGTGGAAGCGGGGCGGGGCGGATGCCGTCAAGCCGTTCTGGATGCGCCTGGTCGAAGTGCTGGTGTTCTACCTGATCGTGGGGGCCCTGGGCTTCACGTTCGAGTCCGTGCTGGGCAACCGCTTCGCGCAGACCTGGGAGTTCTACGCCATCACGCTGAGCCTGTACCTGGTGCTGGCTTATCCCGGTTTCGTGTATCGCTATCTGTTCAAGCGGCACCCGCGGCTGCGGACCTGAGCCGGCCGCGCCGAGCAGTACCTGTGAAACGCCCCGCAAGGGGCGTTTTGCTTTGATGCCTCGGTGTATCCGCTGATTGCCGATTCCGTGGCGAAATATCGTCAAATCACGGCATTTCCGCGTTACCGCGTCCGATTTCCCTCGTCGAACTGAACCCGATCGGTTTTCCCGTCCAGAATCGCAACCTTTCATAAACAGAAATGGTTGTCATTCACAACCTGGAGGGCTTGATCGTGAAACGCGAAGATGCATGCGCGCTGAATTCACTGGCCGGGTCGCTGGCCGCCGCCGTGGCGGTGCCGGCGCTGTTCGCCAGTCCCTATGCGATGGCGCAAGCGGGCGCCAGCCACATTCCCCAGCTGGCGCCGGTGCAGGTGGAGGGCGAGGCCTCGCCCTACCAGCCGGACAGCGTGCAGTCGTCCAAGATGACCGCGCCGCTGCTGGATACGCCGCGCTCGGTGCAGGTGGTGCCCAAGCAGGTCATCTCCGACCAGTCCGCGACCTCGCTGCAGGACGTGCTGCAGAACTCGCCGGGCATCACCTTCGCCGCGGGCGAGGGCGGACGCGCCGGCGGCGACCTGCCCGTCATCCGCGGCCAGAACGCCGCCAGCAGCCTGTTCCTGGACGGCATGCGCGACGTCAGCATGCAGGCGCGCGACACCTTCAACCTGGAACAGGTCGAGATCATCAAGGGGCCCGATTCAGTCTACGCCGGCCGCGGCGGCGCGGGCGGCAGCATCAACCTGGTCAGCAAGGCGCCCAAGGCCAAGGACGCCATCGAGGTCACGGGCCAGATCGGCACCGACAGTAACTACCGGGGCACGCTCGACAGCAACTGGCGGCTGGGCGAGAAGTCGGCCTTCCGTCTGAACGTCATGGGCAACAAGGGCGATGTGCCGGGCCGTGACAAGGCGGTGGACTTCGAGCGCTGGGGCGTGGCGCCGTCGCTGGCGCTGGGCATGGGCACGCCAACCCGTATCACGCTCAGCTACTACCACTACCAGAACGACAGCATGCCGGATTACTCCATCCCCTATGACCCGCGAGTGGGCCTGCCGGTGACGGAGACCCTGGGCATCAGCCGCAAGAACTTCTATGGCCTGGCCGGGCGCGATTTCATGAAGACGCGCGATGACCTGGCCACGGTCGATTTCCAGCATGATTTCTCCGACAGGCTCAAGCTGCGCAGCGTGGTGCGATATGGCCACGAGACCGCCGACTATCTGGCCACCCAACCCGACCTCACGCTCGCCAACCTGCCCGCGGGGATCGTGAACCGGCCGGCCTATGGCAGGTACTACACCACCAAGGCCTTCGCGAACCAGACCGACCTGAGCGGCGAGTTCGAGTCGGGCGGCGTCAAGCATGGCTTCGACCTGGGTTTCGAATACACCAGCGTCGAGCAGACCATGGCCTACAACAACGACCAGGTCCTGTCGTCGGATGGCGTCACCAAATGCCCGGCCGACCTGGCGCAGACCTCGCTGCGTCATCCCGATCCGAACGTGTCCTATCCGTGCCGCACCGTCCGCAGCTGGCCGGCGCCCTATGCCACCGACACGCTGGCGCTGTACGGCTTCGACACGCTCAAGTTCGACGAGCAGTGGCAGGCCAGCGTCGGCCTGCGCTGGGACAACTACCGCGCCAGCGGCCACGACAAGAAAGAGCAGGGCTACCGCCGCACCGACAATCTGCTGAACTATCAGCTGGGCCTGGCCTACAAGCCGGTGCCCGAAGGCACGCTCTACGCCTCCTATGGCACGTCGTCGACGCCGTCCGCGGTGGCGGGCGCCACGGCGTCGGACATCCTGAGAAAGAGCTCGGACGAGGCAGCGGCGCCGGAGCAGAGCCGCTCGGTCGAGGCGGGCGTCAAATGGCAGGTGCTGGACGAACGCCTGACGCTCTCGGGCGCGGTGTTCCAGGACACGCGCAAGCACACCAACATCGAGGTGATGCCGAACGAGTACGAGCAGGCGGGCGAGACCCGGGTGCGCGGGATCGAACTGGGTTTCTCGGGCGCCATCACGCCCGCCTGGAACGTCTATGGCGGCTACACCTTCCTGGACAGCAAGCTGATCCGGGGCGGCCGCAAGGATATCGGCGCCGAGGGCCGGGACCTGCCGAACACGCCGCGCAACGCATTCAGCCTCTGGACCTCCTACAAGGTGCTGCCTGAACTGACGCTGGGCGCGGGCGCCTATTACGTCGACAAGGTCTACGGCAACACGAATACGGATGTCGATGCCCACGGCGCGCCCAAGACGCGCTGGGTGCCGTCGTACTGGCGCTTCGACGCCATGGCCAAGTACCGCTTCAGCCCGAATCTCTCGGTCCAGCTCAATGTGTTGAACGTGTTCGACGAGACGTTCTACACGCGGGCCAGGCCGAGCAACCATGCCGCGCTCGGCACGGGGCGGGCGGCCTTGCTGTCGGTGAAAGTGCGCTACTGATCGGCGCGCGGCATGAAGAAGGCCACCTTTCGAGGTGGCCTTTTTTTCATGGAGCCGGCGGGCGGGGACGTTGACGGGCGAGCCTTGAGAACGCCGGGAGGCTGTCGACGCGGCACGGCGCAATGGTTCAGTTTTTATTCAGGGAATACCCGCGTTATGAGTTGTTATATATCGCGAATGTTTACTTAACTTGTGTTGTTTTTTTCCCGACTTTACGAGGTATTCACCTTTCTTTCAGGAACCTTTCAGGTTTGGCGTCCAGAATCGCAACCTTCAAAAAAACAAGAATCGTTGTTATTCATATTCTGGAGAAAGCGTTGAAATCCGAAGACACTTTTGCCGTCACCTCGCTCAGCGGATCGCTGGCCGCGGTGCTGGCGACCCCGGCGCTGTTCCTGGCATCCGGCGCGCAGGCGCAATCGGGCGGCCAGGGCGTGACGCAGTTATCGCCCGTGCAGGTGCAGGGCGACACGCTGGTGCCGTACGACGTCAAGGATTCCGCCTCCACCAAGTTCACCGCGCCCTTGCTGGACACGCCCAAATCGGTGCAGGTGATCCCGCAGGAAGTGATCCAGAACCAGGCCGCCTCCACCCTGACGGAAGCGCTGCGCAACTCGCCCGGCATCACGTTCGGCGCGGGCGAGGGCGGCAATCCGCTCGGCGACCGTCCGATCATCCGCGGCTACGACGCCCAGGCCAGCACCTACGTGGACGGCATGCGCGACATCGGCGCGACCTCGCGCGAAGTGTTCAACCTGGAGCAGATCGAGGTCATCAAGGGCTCCGACGGCGCCTTTGGCGGCCGTGGCGGCGCCGGCGGCAGCATCAACCTGATCAGCAAGACGGCCAAGGCCGAGAACTTCACCGCGGCCAGCCTGGGCATCGGCACCGACAACTACTATCGCGGCACGATCGACAGCAACTGGCTGCTGGGCGAGAAGACCGCCTTCCGCCTGAACGCCATGTACCATGACGCCGATGTGGCCGGCCGCGACATGGTCAACAACAGCCGCTGGGGCGTGGCGCCCACCATCACCTTCGGCGTCAACACGCCGACCCGCGTGACGCTGAGCTACTACCACATGCAGTCGGACGACCTGCCCGACAGCGGCATCCCGTACGCCTACCCGAGCACCAAGGTGCAGCGCAACGGCAGCTACATGGGCGTCACGGAAACCGGCCCGGCCAGCGTCAACCGCAACAACTTCTACGGCCTGTCCAGCGACTACCGTAAGACCACGTCCGACATGGGCACGATCGGCATCGAGCACGATTTCTCGAACCGCCTGACCCTGCGCAACATGACGCGCTACACCTACTCGACCCAGGACTACGTCTGGACGCAGCCCGACGACAGCCAGGGCAACGTGCTCAACGGCCGCGTCTGGCGCCGCGCCAACACCCGCGCCAGCCGCGTCGACAGCCTGGCCAACCAGACCGAGCTGACGGGCAAGTTCGAGACCGGCTCGCTCAAGCACAGCTTCAACGTCGGCATCGAGCTGTCCAAGGAAGAAGGCAAGAAGGACACGCTGGCGGTCAACCGCGGCTCGGGCTCGGGCCCGGCGAACGCGTGCAATGCACTGGGCGCGGCATCGAACTACAACTGCACCAGCCTGTACGACCCGGATCCGCACGATCCCTGGGTCAACACGCTGGACGGCGACCGCCTCGGCCAGCCGACCCGCTCGCGCACCATCACCAAGTCGATCTACGCTTTCGACACCGTTGAACTGTCGCCGCAATGGCTGGTCAACGGCGGCCTGCGCCTGGACCGCTACGAGACCAAGTTCACCAATACCCCGGCCAACAACTACCAGGTCATCAAGCGCGACGACACGCTGCTGAACTACCAGCTGGGCCTGGTGTTCAAGCCGACCGACAACGGCAGCGTGTACGTGTCGTACGCGACCTCGTCGACGCCGTCCAACGCCACGCTGGGCGAAGGCAGCGAAAGCCTGGCCCTGACGCCGGGTCGCGGCAACGTCGGCCTGAACGCGGCCGACATGGCGCCGGAAAAGAACAAGACCTACGAGATCGGCACCAAGTGGGATGTGCTCGACCGCCGCATGACGCTGACGGCCGCGCTGTTCCGCACCGAGACCACCAACGCCCGCGTCACGCTGCCGTCCGGCGACTACGCCATGGCCGGCAAGAAGGAAGTGAACGGCCTGGAGCTGGGTTTCTCGGGCAGCATCACGCCGGCCTGGCAGGTGTTCGGCGGCTACACGTTCATGAAGAGCAAGCTCAAGGACGGTTCGGGCGCCGACGAGGGCAACGATTTCCCCAACACGCCCGAGAACAGCTTCAGCCTGTGGTCGACCTACGCGGTGACGCCGGACCTCACGCTGGGCGGCGGCGCCTATTACGTGGGCAAGCAGTACGGCAACACCACCAACACCACCTACATTCCGTCGTACTGGCGCTTCGACGCGATGGCCGGCTACCGCTTCAACAAGAACTGGAACGTGCAGCTGAACGTCTTCAACCTGTTCGACAAGACCTACTACGACAAGGCCTATCCGGCGCACTACGCCAACATCGCGCCGGGCCGCTCGGCGATCCTGAGCGTGAACATGCGCTATTGATTCGCGAGTCCGGGCGCCGCGCATGCGGTTCCCGGGCGGGTTCAGCCCAAGAAAAAGCCACCTCGACGGTGGCTTTTTTCTTGGGCGGATGCGGCGCGATCAGCTTTCGAACCAGTTCAGCACGCCGTCCAGGCCAGAGACGTTCAGCGCGTAGCGCGTCTGCTGCCGCACCAGCGGCTTGGCGTGGTAGGCCACCGGGAAGCCGGCGGCGCCCAGCATCTTCAGGTCGTTGGCGCCATCGCCCATGGCGATGATCTGTTCCTTGGTCGCGCCATGGGTGCGGGCGAACTCGCGCAGGTACACGGCCTTGGCGTCGGCGTCCAGGATGTCGCCGAGCACGCGGCCCGTCAGCACGCCGTTGTCGATCTCCAGCGTATTGGCGTGGGCGCTGTCCAGCCGCAGGCGCTCGCGCAGGCGGTCGGTGAAGAAAGTGAAGCCGCCCGACACCAGCAGCACCTTGATGCCGGCCGCCTGGGCGGTGGTGATCAGGCGCTCGGCGCCCGGGTTCAGGCGCAGCTTCTCGGTGTAGACCTGCTCCAGGGCCTCGGCCGGCACGTCCTTGAGCAGCGCGACGCGGCGGCGCAGGCTGTCGGAGAAGTCCTTGATCTCGCCGCGCATCGCCGCCTCGGTGATCTCCGAGACCTTGTCCTTGACGCCCGCCACGCCGGCGATCTCGTCGATGCACTCGATGTTGATGAGCGTCGAGTCCATGTCCATCGCCAGCACCTTGCAGTGCGACAGCTTCAGGCCGGCCGGCACGAAGGCGGTATCGACGCCGTGGCGCTCGGCCCACGACACCACCTGGGCGCGGGTCGCGTCATCGTGCTGCACGTCGAGCAGGCGGGCCGCGGTGGCGCTGATGCGGGCCACGCCCTGCGCCTGCGCCAGGGCGGCGATCTGTTCGGCGTGTTCGACCGTCAGGCCGGGGGATTGAACGACGAGGTGATGGATAGTCATAAAAATGCGAAGGTCGGGGCGGGTTACTTCAAGGCGCGCAGCACGGCGCGCACGGCGTCGGCGCGGGCCGGGATCTGCGCGGCCTTGATCTCAACCCGCAATTTATCCTGTCCGGCGAGTTTGATGTGGCGTTGTCGCTGCACCAGCTCGATGATTTTCGCCGGATCGACGCTGGTCTTGGGGCCGAACTGCAGCAGCGCCTGGGTTTCGCTGGCGTCGATCTTGACGATGCCCAGCGGTTGCGCGGCCAGGCGCAGGCGGTGCGTGGTCAGCAGCGTCTGCGCCGCTTCGGGCAGCTTGCCGAAGCGGTCGATCAGTTCTTCCTGGATCTGGATCAGGTCGTCTTCATCGGCGGCGTGGGCCAGGCGCTTGTAGACGCTCAGGCGCGCGTGCACGTCGGCGCAGTAGTCGGACGGCAGCAGCGCCGGCGCATGCAGGTTGACCTCGCAGGCGAGGTTGAAGGGCGCGTCCAGGTCCGGCTCCTCGCCGGCGCGCAGGGCGCGCACCGCCTCGTTCAGCATCTCGTTGTACATCGAGAAGCCCACTTCCTGGATGTTGCCGGACTGCGAGTCGCCCAGCACCTCGCCGGTGCCGCGGATCTCCAGGTCGTGCATGGCCAGGTAGAAGCCCGAGCCCAGTTCCTCCATGGCCTGGATCGCCTCCAGCCGCTTCTTGGCGTTGCTGGTGATGGCGTCCTCGCCCGGCGTCAGCAGGTAGGCGTAGGCCTGGTGGTGCGAACGGCCGACGCGGCCGCGCAGCTGGTGCAGCTGCGCCAGGCCGAAACGGTCGGCGCGGTGGATCACGATGGTATTGGCGCTGGGCACGTCGATACCGGTCTCGATGATGGTGGTGCACAGCAGCACGTTGTAGCGCTGCTGGTAGAAGCCCTTCATCACCTGTTCCAGCTCGCGCTCGGGCATCTGGCCGTGGGCCACCGCGATGCGGGCCTCGGGCACCAGCTCTTCGAGGCGGGCGCGGCGGTTGTGGATGGTCTCGACCTCGTTGTGCAGGAAGTAGCATTGGCCGCCGCGCTTGAGCTCGCGCAGCAGCGCTTCGCGCAGCGTGCTGCCGTCTTCGCGCCGCACGAAGGTCTTGATGGCCAGCCGCTTTTGCGGCGCCGTGGCGATGACCGAGAAATCGCGGATGCCTTCCAGCGACATGCCGAGCGTGCGCGGGATCGGCGTGGCCGTCAGCGTCAGCACGTCGACCTCGGCGCGCAGCGCCTTGAGCGCCTCCTTCTGGCGCACGCCGAAGCGGTGTTCCTCGTCGATGATGACCAGCCCGAGGCGCTTGAACTTCACGTCCTTGGACAGGATCTTGTGGGTGCCGATGACGATGTCGACGCGGCCGTCGTTGATGCCCTCGATGGCCGCGGACACTTCCTTGGCCGAGCGGAAGCGCGACAGCTCCACCACCCGCACCGGCCAGTCGGCGAAGCGGTCGGAGAAGGTCTGCGCATGCTGTTCGGCCAGCAGCGTGGTAGGGCAGAGCAGGGCGACCTGCTTGCCGTTGGCCACGGCCAGGAACGCGGCGCGCAGCGCCACCTCGGTCTTGCCGAAACCGACGTCGCCGCACACCAGGCGGTCCATCGGGCGGCCCGAGGTCATGTCGGCGATCACGGCCTCGATGGCGGCGGCCTGGTCGGCGGTCTCCTCGAAGCCGAAGCCTTCGGCGAAGGCCTGGTAGTCGTTGAGCGGCAGGTTGAAGGCGAAGCCCTCGCGCGCGGCGCGCTGCGCATACAGCGCCAGCAGTTCGGCGGCGGTGTCGCGCACCTGCCTGGCGGCCTTGCGGCGCGCCTTGTCCCACTGGCCAGAGCCCAGCTGGTGCAGCGGCGCGGCTTCCGGATCGGCGCCGCTGTAGCGGGCGATCACGTGCAGTTGCGATACCGGCACATACAGCGTGCTGCCGTTGGCGTATTCGAGATGCAGGAACTCCATCTCGCCTTCGCCCATGTCCATGTTGACCAGGCCGTGGTAGCGGCCGATGCCGTGCTGCGCGTGCACCACGGGGTCGCCGGCGCGCAGTTCGGACAGGTCGCGCACCATCGCTTCGACGTTGCTGGCGCGCTCCTGGTCGCGCTTGCCGCGCCGGCCGGTGCTGGTCAGCCCCGGATAGAGGTCGTTCTCGGTCAGGAACGCCAGGTTGGCCTGCGGCAGTTCGAAGCCGGTGGCCAGCGGCGCGGCGACGATGCCGAAGTGGGCGTCGGAGGCCAGGAAAGCCTCGATGCTGTCCGGCTGCGCGTCGGGCGTGACGCCGAACTCGTTGAGCATCTGCACCAGCGTCTCGCGGCGGCCGGCCGAGTCGGCGCACAGCAGCACGCGGCCTTGCGGCTTGCCGACATGCGTGCGCAGCTTGGCGATCGGGTCCTCGGCGCGGCGCGCCACGCTGACGTCGGGCGCGGCGCGAAAGTCGGGGTGCGGCTGGCCGGCGGCCAGCGCCAGGCGGCGGAAATCCTTCAGGCGGGCGTACAGCGCCTGTTCGTCCAGGAACAGCGCGGACGGCGGCAGCACCGGGCGCTCGCGGTCGCTCTTGAGGAAGCCGTAGCGGCTGCCGGTGTCCTGGCTGAAACGCATCATGGCGTCGTCGATGTCGCCGACGGTGACGGTGATGGTGCCTTCCGCCAGGTAGTCGAACAGCGTCGCGGTTTCGTCGAAGAACAGCGGCAGGTAGTACTCGACCCCGGCGAAGGGGATGCCGTTGCCGATGTCCTTGTAGGGCAGGGCGCGCGAGGGATCGCCTTCGAACTCTTCGCGGAAGCGCGCGCGGAAGCGGTTGCGCGAGTCCTCGTCCATCGGAAACTCGCGGCCCGGCAGCAGCTGCACCTCGCGCACCGGATACAGGCTGCGCTGGGTGTCGACGTCGAAGCTGCGGATGGTCTCGATCTCGTCATCGAACAGGTCCAGCCGGTAGGGCAGCGCCGATCCCATCGGGAACAGGTCGATCAGGCCGCCGCGCAGACAGAACTCGCCGGGCGCGGTGACCTGGGTGACGTGGTTGTAGTTCGCCAGCGTCAGCTGCGCGCGCAGCGCCGCCTCGTTGAGCTTGTCCTTCTGCTTGAAGGAGAAGGTGTAGGCCGCCAGGAAGGAGGGCGGCGCCAGCCGGTACAGCGCGGTGGTGACCGGCACCGTCAGCACGTCCACCGTCTTCATCATCAGCGAATGCAGGGTGTGCAGGCGCTCGGAGATCAGATCCTGGTGCGGCGAGAAGGCGTCGTACGGCAGCGTTTCCCAGTCGGGCAGCTGGCGCACGCGCAGGCCGGGCGCGAACAGCGCGATTTCCTCGGCCAGGCGCTGGGCTTCGAGCGGCTCGGCGGTCAGCACCACCAGCGGCGCGGCCGCCTGCCGGGCCAGGTCGGCCAGCAGCCAGGCGTCGCCGGAGCCCGGCGGGCGAGGCTGCGCATAGCGCGCGCCGGCTTTGAGCGCGGCAAGGGTGGGGGCGGTCGCGGGAACGGGCGGCGCTGCCGTGGCGGAGGAGGTGGGAGCGGGCATCAGGCTGGGAGCAGGCATCAAGCGGAAGATTATAAAATCACCGAACCATGTCTGACTCAATCATTGCCATCGTTCCCGCCGCCGGCGTCGGCGCCCGCGCCAGCCGCCCCGGCGCCGAGAGCGTGCCCAAACAATACCGTCCGTTGGCCGGACAGCCCATGCTGCGCCACGCGGTGGCCGCTTTGCTCGCCGACGACCGCGTGTCGCAGGTGCGGGTGGCGGTGACGCCGGGCGACGGCTGGGTCGACCAGGCCGTGGCCGGCCTGCCCCGCACCGTCTGGCGCGCCTGCGGCGGCGCCACCCGCGCCGATACCGTGGCGGGGGCGCTGGCCGACAGCGGCGTCTCCGACGATACCTGGGTGCTGGTGCACGACGCGGCCCGCCCCGGCCTGCCGGCCGCGGCGCTGGCGCGCCTGATCGACGCCTGCCTGGCGGATCCGGTCGGCGGCCTGCTGGCGCTGCCGGTGGCCGACACCGTCAAGGGTGGCCACGAGCGGGTCGAGCGCACGCTCGACCGCAACGGCCTGTGGCTGGCGCAGACGCCGCAGATGTTCCGCGCCGGCGCCCTGCGCGACGCGCTGACGGCCGCCGCGGTGAACGGCGTGGCGGTGACCGACGAGGCCTCGGCGATCGAGGCCGCCGGCTACGCGCCGCTGCTGGTGCCCGGCGCGATGCGCAATTTCAAAGTGACCTGGCCGGACGATTTCGAACTGATGGAAAAATGGCTATGAGTATTCCTTTCCGCGTTGGACAGGGTTTTGACGTGCATGCGCTGGTCGAGGGCCGGCCGCTGATCATCGGCGGCGTGACCATTCCCCACAGCCACGGCCTGCTGGGTCATTCCGACGCCGATGTGCTGCTGCACGCGATCACCGACGCCCTGCTGGGCGCGGCCGGCCTCGGCGACATCGGCCGCCATTTCCCCGACACCGATCCGGCCTTCAAGGGCGCGGACAGCCGCGTGCTCTTGCGCGAGGCCATGGCGCGGGTGCGCCAGGCCGGCTGGACGCCGGTGAACATCGACGCGACCCTGCATGCGCAGGCGCCCAAGATCGGCCCGCATGCGCCGGCCATGGTCAGGAACATCGCGGCCGACACCGGCCTGGCCGAAACCGAGGTCAACATCAAGGCCAAGACCAACGAAGGCCTGGGTTACCTGGGGCGCAAGGAAGGCATCGCGGCGACCGTGGTGGCATTGCTGGCGCGGACCTGACTGCCGCCAGGCCAACCCGTTTTTGAACGCATGGCGCGGATTTCTCCGCGCCATTGTTTTTGCGCGCATGCGTTGTTTTATTCGCACGGATATTCGTGCGGATACATGTCCATAATAAATTAACAAAACGCAAAAAAAGCCGCGAGCCGCGCCCTTGCTGCGGTTTGGCGGGATTGCGCGTGATTTCGGCCGTCGGCGCCGGAAACGCCGCCTGCTTTCGTCTTGCGGGTGCATTTGAACTGGAATACTCTGCCGCTACTTAACGTCTGGATAATAGGGACACTAGAAATGCATGTACGTGGCGCTGCCTTGTTTTTGGCCCTGGTCGCCTTTGGTTCGCCTGCACATGCAGAATTCGAGCAGCAGCTCGGCCCGCTTTCCGGGGCTGTCCGATCCCAGATGCTGCAGGGCTGGACCGCGGGCGTCGAGGATGGCTGGTTCACCTTGCGCAACCGGGCGGCCGCCGGCAGCGAACAGACGCTGTATCTCAACGTGGGCGAGGCGCCGGAAAGCGGCCGCATCACCGACGTCAACGTGGTCCTGAACTCGACCAACCCCAAGGCCTCGATCGGCCTGGTGCTGAACAATCGCGCGCGCAAGGCCCTTTGCCTGCTCGAACTCACGGCCGCCAAGCAGACCATCCTGTTCTGTCTGAACGGCGACAAGCGCCGCGATATCGCCAACGTGCCCAACGTGGCCAAGCTGGACGGCTCCGACCGCATCAAGGTCGTCGAAGTCCCGGGCGCGGCGCGCTTCATCGTCAACGGCCAGAAGATCGGCGACATCGAAGACGAGCCGGCGCTGGGCTCCGAACTGGGCATCATGGCGTATGACGTCGGCACCTTCGGGATCGCCGACTTCACCATCAATTCGAGCCTGAATTCCAACAAGCCTGCCGGCGGCGCGCCGCAACAGGGCGGGGCGCCCCAGCAGCAGCCGCCGCGCGCGCCCCAGCAACAGCCGCAATCCGGCTCGAACAGCGGCGTGCCGGGTTCCGGACCGCTGCCGACCTTCGGTGGCGATACCGTGCGCATGGTGTCGGTCTATGCCGGTATCATGCGCAGCATCTTCCTGCACGAGTTCGGCCATGCCCTGATCGGCGAACTCGAATTGCCGTCGACCGGCGCCGAGGAAGACGCGGTCGACATCTATTCGGCGCTGCAGATCGTCGAGCCGACCATGTACCCGTCCAAGGACAAGGAAGCCAACGCCATGGTCAACGGCGGCGCGACCTACGCCGCGCTGCAGTGGTACTACAGCGGCAAGCTGGCCGAAGCCAAGGGCGCGGGCAACTCGCCCTGGCAGGACGAGCACACCGGCGACCTCAAGCGCTTCCGCAACATGCTGTGCATCATGTACGGCGGCAACCCCGGCGTGTTCGAATCCCTGGTCCAGCAGGTCGGCTTCGAGGACCGGACCAAGGCGCGCTGCGCGGATGAGTACTCCAAGCAGAACCGCGCCTGGCGCAGGATCCTGGCGCCCCACACCCGCGTCGGCGCCTGGACGCCGGACGGCGAGCAGCCGGCCAACGCGCCCGGCGCGCCGGTCAACGTGGTGTTCGAGCCGTCGTCGCGCCGCGTCGGCAACCTGTTCGCCATCAACCTGTCCCAGCCGATCGGCAACAACATCAAGGAACTGGGCAAGACCTACGTCCTGCCGCGGCCGGTCAATGTGGTGTTCAAGGATTGCGGCAAGCTCAACGCCTGGTACAGCCCGCGCGAAGGCACGATCACCATGTGCTACGAGCTGATCGAGAATATCGCGGTGATGGTGTCCGACATCGAGATGGGCACGGTCGGCGGCGAACCCAAGCAGGGCGGCGCGGCCGCGCCCCAACAGCAACAGCCGCAGCAGCAACCGCAGCAACAGCCGCGTCAGCAATCCGGCGGCGCCGCGCCCAGCGGCGGCTTCGACGAACTGCGCGACCTCGGCGTGCCGCCGACCACCTTGCTGTTCTCGTCGCCCTACAAGGGCCCGACGCCGAGCAGCCACCCGCGCGCCAAGGTCATCACGACGCGCGACCTGGTGGCCCTGTACAAGAACGAAAAGAACCTGCTGGTGATCGACACCAGCGGCTCGAACGAGACGCTGCCCGATGCCTTCCCGCTGATCGACGCGGGCTCGGACGGCAGCGTCGCGGACCAGATGCAGAACGCCTTCGACGGCTGGCTGCACAAGAAGACGGGCACCGAAAAGGAACACAACGTTCCCCTGGTGTTCGTGGGCGCCAGCATGAACGACCGCTCGTCCTACAACGCCGCGCTGCGCGCCGGCACGCTGGGCTGGCCGGCCTACTGGTACCGCGGCGGGATCGAGGCCTGGGTCGCCAACGGCCTGCCGATGGTGAAGGTCAAGACCGCCCAGGACAAGTAAGCGCCGCGGCGCCGCGCGTCCAATAAAAAACCCGCCTGCTCGCGCAGGCGGGTTTTTTTTCGTCAGCCGGGGCTTACTTGCCCTGGGCGGCCAGCGCCAGGGCGGCGGCATTGACCACGGAGGCGATGCGGCCGGCATCGCGCAGCTGTTCCGTCGACAGGCCGTCCTTCTTCAGGTTCTCGTAGTGCGAGGCGACGCAGAAGTGGCACTTGCCGATGATCGAAGCCACCAGCGCGAACAGCTCGAAGCGCTTCTTGTCGACGCCGCCATGAGTGGCGTAGGCGTTCATGCGCAGCTGGGCCGGCAGGCTCTTGAGCTGGGCGTCGCCGGTCATCTCGACATACGGGTACCAGGTGTTGTTCATGCCCATCAGCGCCGAGGCGGTCAGCGCGGCATTGGCGTCGGCTTCCGACAGGCCGCTCTTGAAGGCTTCGACCAGCACCGGGCTGCGCGCGGCGTAGGCGGCCGACAGGGCGGCGCCGACGGCGTCTTCCGGGGCCAGGGTCGAGCGGGCGATCACGGCGTCCAGATTCAGGCGGATGTCCTTGGCCCAATCCGGCAGCTGTTCCTTAATGGTCGTCAGAAATTCCATAGTTTTTACCTATAATCTAGCGCAGTTAAAGCCCGGCGAAGGACCTGCGGACAGGTCCCCGGCCGGGCTGGAAATTACAGCGTGGCGCCGCCAACCGTACGGTTGCACGGGCACAGCTCGTCGGTCTGCAGACCGTCGAGCAGACGCAGGACTTCTTCCGGGTTACGGCCGACGTTCAGGTTGTTCACCGAAACGTGCTGGATCGTGTTGTCCGGGTCGACGATGAAGGTGGCGCGCAGGGCAACGCCAGCGCCCTTTTCACGCACGCCCAGCTGGTCGATCAGGGCGCCGGTGGTGTCGCCGAACTGGTAGTGACCCAGCTTGTTCAGGTCCGGGTGCTCACGGCGCCAGGCCAGCTTGACGAATTCGTTGTCGCTCGAGCCACCCAGCAGGACGGCGTCGCGGTCTTCGAAATCCTTGGCCAGCTTGTTGAAGCCGACGATTTCGGTCGGGCACACGAACGTGAAGTCCTTCGGGTAGAAGTAGATCACCTTCCACTTGCCGGGGAACGAGCTTTCGGTGATGTCTTCGAAAGCCGAGACGCCGTTTTCTTCGTGCTGGTTGAAGCCGGGCTTGACGCCGGTAACCTTGAAGGGCTCGAGTTTGTCGCCAACAGTTTTCATGTTTACTCCCAGTAGTTGTTGGTGGAATTAAGGCGGTGCCTCAAACCATAAATTCTACGCTATGGATTATCGTTGTCTAATTGATAATTCCTAAACTTCGCTTTGGGCAACTCTATGCGGGCGGTCAGTCCGCCGCCCTCGCGCGGCAGCATGCGCAGGGCGCCGCCGACGTGCTTGAGCAGGCGTTCGACGATCGCCAGGCCCAGGCCGGCGCCGCTGACGCCGGTGCGGGCGGCTTCGCCGCGCGAGAAGGGACGCAACAGGCGGTCGACGTCCTCGGGGGCGATGCCGGGACCGCGGTCGGATACCTCGATCACGATCATGCCGCCCTCAGCTTGCAGTGTCATGACCAGATGGGCCATGCCGTCGGTCGAGCGGCCATAGCGGCGCGCGTTCTCGATCAGGTTGCTGACGATGCGCTTCAGGTCCAGCGCGGTGATGCGGGCGCGCAGGCCGGGTTCGAGCGTGGCGTCCAGCTCGCCGCCCAGCGACGAGGTGTGGCTGCGCTCGCGCTCGTACAGCTCGGCCAGCACGGCGGAAATGTCGGTGGCCAGTTGCGGCAGGGTGCCGGCGGGACGGGCGTACTCCATCAGCTGGCCGATGCTGTGGTCGATCTGGCCGAGGTCCTCGTCGATCGCCTGGCGCGCGTCTTCCGACACGCCGCTCAGTTCGATTTCCAGGCGCATGCGCGCCAGCGGCGTTCGCAGGTCATGGGAAATGCCCGCCAGCATCAGCTCGCGGTCGGCCTCGGCCTGCCGCAAGTCCTTGGCCATGCGGTTGAACGAGGCGTTCAGGTCGCGGATCTCCAGCGGGCCCTGCTCGGGCAGGGGCGCCGGGGTCTCGCCGCGCGACAGCACCTGGGCCGCGCGCGCCAGCCGCGACAGCGGCCGGTTGACGAAGCCGACGCTGACCGCCGCGCCCACCAGGGACAGCAGTAGCGCCGTGGCGCCCCATCCCAGCCATTCGATGCCGCCGGTCAGCCCGATCTGCTCGCGCTCGAACACCAGCCAGTAAAGATCCTTTTCGATCTGGAAGCTGACCCAGAACCCGGGCACCTGGTTCACGCCCCAGGCGATCTGGGTTTCCGGGCCGAAGCGCGTGCGGATATGCTGCGCCACGCGCTGCCAGTAATCGTCGTCGGGAAGGGCTTCGGCGAAGTCGGTGACCTCGCGCGGATAGACCTGGATGCCTTCATTGGTGGCCAGGTCGAGCAGGAGCTTGCTGCGTTCGCCGTTATGGGAATAGATCAGCGCGGTGCGCGTGATATTGACGGCCGTGATCACCCGCTGCGCCATCTGATTGGCGCGCGGTCCCAGCTCCATGCTGAAGAAGACTTGTAGCCACGCCCCAAGACTGACCAGCATCAAGGCGGCCAGCAGCAGGAACGTGCGGCCGAACAAGCCAAGCCGCAGACGTGAAGTCAGGTTCCTGAAGGTTTTGCGCAAGCGGGGCACGAGGCTGCGCTCCTGCCCGGGGCGGGCGTATCGATCAACTACCACCGTCCGGCACAAACACGTATCCGAGACCCCAGACGGTCTGGATGAATACGGGCTTGGACGGATTCGGCTCGATCAGCTTGCGCAGGCGCGAGATCTGCACGTCGAGGCTGCGGTCGAAGGCTTCGTATTCGCGGCCGCGGGCCAGTTCCATGAGCTTGTCGCGCGACAGCGGAATCTTCGGGTGGCGGGCAAACACCTTGAGCACCGAGAATTCGCCGGTCGTGATGGGCACCTGTTCGCCGTTGCGCGTGAGCGTGCGGGTCGACAGGTTCAGCACGTAGGGGCCGAAGGCGATGGATTCGTTTTCCTGGCTGGGGGCGCCGGGATGTTCCTCGGTGCCGCGGCGGCGCAGGATCGCGTTGATCCGGGCCAGCAGCTCACGGGGATTGAACGGTTTGGACAGGTAGTCGTCCGCGCCCATCTCCAGGCCGACGATGCGGTCGATTTCTTCCGCCTTGGCCGTCAGCATGATGATGGGAGTATTGTCGTGGCCACCGCGCAGCCGGCGGCAGATGGACAGGCCATCTTCGCCGGGCAGCATCAGATCCAGCACGAGCAGGTCGAAGTGCTCGCGTTGCCAGAGTTTGCCCATCTCTTTGGCGTCTTCGGCAACGAAAACGTTGAATCCCTGCTCGGACAGATACCGACGCAGCAAATCGCGCAAGCGCGGATCATCGTCGACGACGAGGATTTTTCGGGTGGGGGTGGTGTTTTGCGTGTTCATGGCCGGAAATGTAACAGTGACAAGAACCAGCGGCTAGTGGGCGTTCACAAGATATTACACATTGCGAACCATGGTTGAAATCCCCCTTACATACGGGGGGAATCCCCCGGTATTTCGTACAATCTGCATCTATGGAACTAAACCTGCTGGCTCTGGAAACCTCTTCGTCGCGGTGCGGCGTGGCCCTTTTGCGCGTCTCCGACGGGCGGCTGGAGGTCGCCGTCCGCGAACACGAGGGCTCCCAGGAGCACGCGGAACGCCTCTTGCCGATGGCCAATGAACTGCTGGCCGAGGCCGGCCTGGCGCCTGGCGCCCTGCAGGCGGTGGCGTTCGGCCAGGGGCCGGGCGGCTTCACCGGGCTGCGCGTGGCCTGCGGCGTGGCCCAGGGCATGGCCATGGGCCTGGGCATCCCGGTATTGCCGGTGGTCTCGCATCAGGCCGTGGCCGCCCAGGCGGGCGGCGGGCCGGACGACGCCATCGTGGTGGCGCTGGACGCCCGCATGAACGAAGTCTATCTGGCGGTCTACCGCCAGGGCGCCGGCCCGACGGGCGAGCCCGTCTGGGACACCCTGCAGGCGCCGCTGCTGATCGCGGCCGCCGAAGTGGCGCCCTGGACGGCGCACCACCTGCCGGCCTGGTCGCGCGCCGCCGGGCGGCCGCTGCAGGCGCTGCTGGCGGGTGACGCCTGGGACGCCTACGCCGCCGAGATGACCATTCCCGCGGGCTGGCGCCGCGCCGCCGAGGCGCGGCGGCCCGAGGCCGCCAGCGTGGCGCGCCTGGCGAGCCAGGCCTGGCAGCGCGGGGAAACCGTGCCGCCGGAGCTGGCCGCGCCGCTGTACGTGCGCGACAAGGTCGCCTTCACCACCGCCGAACGCCTGCGCGGCGAGGGCGGCAATCCCAAGGCGCAGTCGACGCTGGCGCCGGTCTGCCCGCAGCCGCTGACCGACTCGGACCTGGACGAGGTCGTGGCCCTGGAGGCCAACGTCCAGGCCTTTCCCTGGACCCGCGGCAATTTCACCGACGCGCTGGCGGCCGGCTATGGCGCCTGGACGCTGCGGCGTGAGGGCCGGGTGGCGGGCTTCTGCATCCTGATGTTCGCCCCCGACGTGGCTCACCTGCTGGTGATTGCCGTGGCCCGCGACCTGCATCGGCAGGGGCTGGGCAGCGTGCTGCTCGACTGGTGCGAGCAGCAGGCGCGCGAACGCGGTCTCGAGGGCGTGCTGCTGGAAGTGCGTCCGTCCAATGTGTCGGCCGTCGAGTTCTACAAGGCCCGCGGCTACCTGCAGATCGGCCTGCGGCGCGGTTATTACCCGGCCGAGAAGGGCGGGCGCGAGGATGCGCTGGTGATGCAGAAGCGCCTGGACGCGCCTGTCGCCGCGGCGTCCGTGGGAGCGTCGGCGTGACGGCGCCCAATACCGTGCCGGCCTCGCCCGCGCCGCGCGTGAATCCGCTGCAGCGCCTGTGGCTGCGCGAGCTGGGCATGGAACGCCTGTGGCTGCGGCCGGCGCCGCAGCCGGTGGCCGTGCCCGCGCCGCAAGTCGTTGTTTCCAAAACGGATTCCCCAGTCGTCGAGCCGGCCGGCGCTGCCGCTGCGCCGGTGCGCGACGTTGCCGCGCCGCCGCCCGCGGCGGCGCAGCCGCAAGTCCAGACGCCCGTTGCCCGGGCGGCCGGCCCGGGACCGGGCCTGCGCAATGGCCCGCCTCCCAAGCCGGCGCCCAAGGCGGCGGTCGAGGAGGCCGCTCCGGCGGTCATTCCGGTCGCCGAAGCGGTCAAGAATGCCAATCTGGATGAATTGCGCGAACAGGTGCTGGCCTGCACCGCCTGTGGCCTGTGCGGCGGCCGGCGCCACGCGGTGTTCGGCCATGGCGGCCAGCCCACGCGCTGGCTGGTGGTGGGCGAGGCCCCGGGCGAGCAGGAAGACCGGCAGGGCCAGCCCTTTGTCGGCCGCTCCGGGCAATTGCTGGACGCCATGCTGTCCGCCGTCGGCATGAGCCGCGAGCGCGACGTCTTCATCGCCAACGTGATCAAGTGCCGTCCGCCGGGCAACCGCAATCCCAAGCCCGAGGAAATCGCCGCCTGCAGCCCCTACCTGATGCGCCAGATCGCGCTGCTCAAGCCCGAGCGCATCCTGGTGCTGGGCCGCTTCGCCGCCCAGACGCTGCTGGGCACGGATGCCACCATCGGCAGCCTGCGCGGCCGCGTGCACCAGATGAAAACGGATGAGGGGCGCGAGATCCCGGTGATCGTGAGCTATCACCCGGCCTACCTGCTGCGCAGCCCGGCCGAGAAGGCGCGGGCCTGGCAGGACCTGAAGCTGGCGGCCCGGCTGGTCTAGCGCCGCCGGGGCGTTGTCGGCCCCGGGCGCTGCCGGGGGACGGGGCGGGCCGCGCGGGCGGCGGCCGGCTTTTTACTGGCGCGAATGCGAGTGCGAGTCGAGCGCGTGGCCGTGGCCTTCCTGGCCGATCTGGTCGTGCAGTTCAGGGTTGTCCGTCAGGTTGCGTTTGCTCCAGCGCATGAACACCACCATCAGCACGGCGACGACGGTGCCGAAGATCACGATGATGACGTTGATGGGCAGCTGCAGCCACAGCAGCAGCGTGTACACGGCCACCATCAGCAGGATGTTGAGCTGCTCGTTGAAGTTCTGCACCGCGATCGAGTGGCCCGCCGACAGCAGCACGTGGCCGCGATGCTGCAGCAGGGCGTTCATCGGCACCACGAAAAAGCCCGCCAGCCCGCCGGTCAGCAACAGCAGCAGGTAGACGCTCCAGGGCGAGTAGACCAGCGGCATCAGCAGCACCACCAGGCCCATGGCCGCGCCCACCGGCAGCACCGACAGCGCGCGGCGCAGCGGAATGCGGCCGGCCAGGATCGAACCCACCACCGTGCCCAGGGCGGCCACGCCCATCAGCATGGAGGCCTTGTCCAGTTGGTAGCCCAGGTGGCTGCGGCCCCATTCGATGACGATCAGCTGCAGCGTGGCGCCGGCGCCCCAGAACAGGGTGGTGACGGCCAGCGAGATCTGGCCCAGCTTGTCTTTCCAGAGAACGCGGACGTAGCCCCGGAAGGTGCCCATCAGCTTGATCGGGTTCTTCTGCTGCGGCGGATAGCGCACGTGGGTGTGCGGGATCAGCAGGTTGCACAGCGCCGCCAGCAGGTAGACGAAGGCGATCACCAGGATGGCCGCCTCGGCCGGGGTGTGCACCAGCTTGCCGATGAAGGAATGTTGCAGCAGCGCCGTGGAGACCGTGGTCGAGATCAGCAGGCCGCCGAGCACCGTGCCCAGGATGATGGAGAAGACGGTCAGGCCCTCGATCCAGCTGTTGCCCTTGACCAGCATGCTGGGGGGCAGCATTTCGGTGACGATGCCGTACTTGGCGGGGGAGTAGGCGGCGGCGCCGATGCCCACCACGCCGTAGGCGGCGCAGACCAGGTAGGTCTGGTATTCAGGCGCCACGCCGATGCTGGCGTACGAGAACATCAGCAGACAGCCGGCCACTTTCAGGGCGTTGGTCGAGAACATCACGCGGCCCTTGGGGTAGGAGTCGGCGATGGCGCCGACGAAGGCCGCCAGCACCACGTAGGCCAGCGCGAAGGACCATTTCATGATCGGGGCCAGCCAGTCGGGGCCGTGCAGTTCCTGTATCAGGGCGATCGCGGCAATGAATAGCGCGTTGTCCGCCAATGACGAGAAGGCCTGCGCGGCCATGACCAGATAGAAACCTCGTTTCAAGAATGTCCCCGTACTTTGACCTGAGCCCGGTCGGTCTGCGTGAAAATTATGCGTCTTGCGAAAAAGTGTCAGCGAGTATAGCCCGTGACGGGGGGAGGGCTATTCAGCGTTTGCCCGCGGGTTGCGGTGGGTCAGTCGCGCGGCCGCCAAGGGGGCGGGCAGTCCCCGGCTTGACCTTTGCTCACGTTTGGGGACAGACTGCCTGCGGTATCATACGACCCATACGCAAGCCGGCCCTACACGGGCCGGTTTGCAATCTGTGCGGCAGGTCCGTTAACGCCTTTCGTTCAACCCACCCCGTCGTCATCGTACTGTGCGTCTTACTCAGCTCAAACTCGCCGGCTTCAAGTCCTTCGTCGATCCCACCGTGATTCCCGTGCCCAGCCAGCTGGTGGGCGTGGTGGGTCCCAATGGCTGCGGCAAATCGAACATCATCGACGCGGTGCGCTGGGTGCTCGGCGAGGCCAAGGCCTCGGAGCTGCGCGGCGAGTCCATGCAGGACGTCATCTTCAACGGCTCGGGCAACCGCAAGCCGGCGGCCCGCGCGTCGGTCGAAATGGTGTTCGACAACAGCGAGGGCCGCGCCGCCGGGCAATGGAGCACCTACGCCGAGATCGCGGTGCGCCGCGTGCTGACGCGCGACGGCACCAGCAGCTATTTCGTCAATAACCAGCAGGTCCGGCGCCGCGACATCCATGACATCTTCCTGGGCACCGGCCTGGGCGCGCGCGGCTACGCCATCATCGGCCAGGGCATGATCAACCGCCTGATCGAGGCACGCCCCGAGGAATTGCGGGTGTTCCTGGAAGAGGCCGCCGGCGTGTCGCGCTACAAAGAGCGCCGCCGCGAGACCGAAAACCGCCTGTCCGACACGCGCGAGAACCTGACCCGCGTCGAAGACATCCTGCGCGAACTGAACAGCCAGCTGGAAAAGCTGGAGGCCCAGGCCGAGGTCGCCACCCGCTACCGCGAGCTGCAGGCCGACGGCGAAAAGAAACAGCACGCGCTGTGGTTCCTGAAGGAAACCGGCGCGCGCGAAGAGCGCGCCAGGAAGTCCCAGGAAATGGCCCAGGCCCAGAACGAGCTGGAAGCCGCCATCGCCGGCCTGCGGGCCGGCGAGGCCGCGCTCGAATCCCGGCGCCAGGCCCACTACGCCGCCAGCGACGCGGTTCACACCTCCCAGGGCGCCCTGTACGAGGCCAACGCCCAGGTCAGCCGCCTGGAGGCGGAAATCCGCCACGTGGTGGATTCCCGCAATCGCCTGCAGGCCCGCCGCGACCAGCTGCAGCAGCAGATCGCCGAATGGACCAGCCAGCGCGAGCACTGCACCGAGCAGATCGCGCAGGCCGAGGAAGACCTGGCCGCCGGCGCCGCCCGCACCGAAGAGGCGCGCGCCGCCGCCGAGGACGCCCAGGCGGCGTTGCCGGCGGTCGAGCAGCGCGTGCGCGAGGCCGCTTCCGGCCGCGACGAGATGCGCGCCTCGCTGGCGCGGGTGGAGCAGAACCTGGCCCTGGTGGCGCAGACCCAGCGCGACGCCGACCGCCAGATGCAGACCCTGGAGCAGCGCCGCGAGCGCCTGCAGCAGGAACTGCGCGAATTGCACAGCCCCGATCCGGTGCGCCTGGAGCAACTGGCCGGCGACCGCGTCGCCGGCGAAGACCAGCTCGAGGAGGCCCAGGAAGCGCTGGCCACCCTCGAAGGCCAGATCCCCGACGCCGACGCCGAGCGCAGCCGCGCCCAGGCCGCCGCCCAGACCGACGCGCAGAACCTGGCGCGCCTGGAAGCCCGCCTGTCGGCGCTGGTGAAGCTGCAGGAAGACGTGCAGAAACAGGGCGCGCTGGAGCCGTGGCTGGCCAAGCACGAGCTGGCCGGGTTGTCGCGCCTGTGGCAGAAACTGCATATCGAACCGGGCTGGGAGACCGCCCTGGAAGCCGCCCTGCGCGAGCGCATGGCGTCCCTCGAGGTGCGCAGCCTGGATTGGGCCCGCGCCTTCTCCGAGGACGCGCCGCCGGCCCGCCTGGCCTTCTATCAATTGCCGGCCGCGGCTCCCGCGCCGGCCGCGCCCGCCGGCCTGACGCCGCTGGCCAGCCTGCTGCGCATCACCGATCCGGACCTGCGCACGCTGCTCAATGACTGGCTGGGCGGCATCTACACCGCCACCGATCTGGCCCAGGCCCTGGCCACCCGCGCCACGCTGCCGGCCGGCGCCGCCTGCGTGGTCAAGGCGGGCCATCTGGTCGATGCGCACAGCGTGCGCTTCTATGCCCCGGATTCCGAGCAGGCCGGCCTGCTGGCGCGCCAGCAGGAAATCGAAAACCTGCAGCGCGAGATCAAGGCCCAGCAGCTCATCACCGACCAGGCCCGCGCCGCCGTCGCCCGCGCCGAGGTCGCCTGGCAGCAGGTCAGCCAGGCCATCGCGCCGGCCCGCCAGCGGGTCGCCGAAGTCACCCGCCGGGTGCACGACATCCAGCTGGAGCACTCGCGCCTGCAGCAGCAGGCCGAGCAGTCCGGCCAGCACGCCTCGCGCCTGCGCCAGGACCTCGAAGAGATCTCGGCGCATGAAGAAGACCTGCGCGCCACCCGCGAAGAGGCCGAAGCCCGCTTCGAGGCGCTCGACGAGGAACTGGCCGAGCACCAGTCGCGCTTCGCCGACGCGGAAATGGACGGCGAGACCCTGGCCGCCCAGGCCGAGGCCGCCCGCACCCGCCTGCGCGAGCTCGAACGCGCCGCCCAGGAAGCCGAATTCGCCGAGCGCGGCATCCAGGTCCGCATCACCGACCTGCAGCGCAACCGCCAGCTGGCGGCCGACCAGAGCCAGCGCGGCGAGGTCGAACTCGAACAGTTGCTGGCCGACCTGGTCGACCTGGACGCCTCGGCCTCCCAGGCCGGCCTGCAGGACGCCCTGGAATTGCGCGCCGAGCGCGAAGAGGCGCTGTCGCGCGCGCGCCAGGAAATGGAAAACCTGGCGGCCCTGCTGCGCGGCGCCGACGAAGACCGCATGCAGCAGGAGCGCACGCTCGAGCCGCGCCGCGCCCGCATTACCGAATTGCAGTTGCAGGAACAGGCCGCGCGCCTGGCCGAAGAGCAGTTCACCGAGCAGCTCAACGCCCGCGAGGTCGACCGCGAGGCCCTGGCCCAGGACCTGGCCAACCAGCCCGACGAATGGCGCCGCGCCAGCTGGCTGCAATCGGAAGTCACGCGCATCTCGCGCCAGATCGAATCGCTCGGCTCGGTCAACCTGGCCGCGCTGGACGAACTGAACACCTCGCGCGAGCGCAAGGGCTTCCTCGACGACCAGCACCAGGACCTGATGACCGCCATCGAGACCCTGGAAGACGCGATCCGCAAGATCGACCGCGAAACCCGCGACCTGCTGCAAGAGACCTTCAACGTCGTCAACGGCCACTTTGGCGAGCTGTTCCCGAAGCTGTTCGGCGGCGGCGAGGCCAAGCTGACCATGACCGGCGAGGAAATCCTCGACGCCGGCGTGCAGGTCATGGCGCAGCCGCCGGGCAAGCGCAACAGCACCATCCACCTGCTGTCGGGCGGTGAAAAGGCGCTGACCGCCACCGCGCTGGTGTTCGCGCTGTTCAAGCTGAACCCCGCGCCGTTCTGCCTGCTGGACGAGGTGGACGCGCCGCTGGACGACGCCAATACCGAACGCTACGCCAACCTGGTCGCCAACATGAGCGAGCAGACCCAGTTCCTGTTCATCTCGCACAACAAGATCGCGATGCAGATGGCCAAGCAACTGATCGGCGTCACCATGCAAGAGCAGGGGGTTTCGCGTATCGTTGCGGTAGACATAGATTCGGCCGTCCAGATGATGGCCTCCGAAGCGGCATAAACCAATATTCAGAATGGCGCCGGCTTCATGGCGCGGGATTTACACATGAGTGATTTGCAGATCGGGCTGATTGCCCTGGGCGTCTTGCTGATACTGCTGGTGCTGGGCTTCAACTGGTGGCAGGACCGCCGCGTCCGCCGCAAGATGCAAAGCCATTTCCCCACCTCCGAGCAGGATCCGCTGCTGGGCGCGGGTGCCGCAACGGCCGCCGCCGCGGGCGGCGCGCCCGTGCGCCGCGAGCCGGGCATGGGCGACGCGCCCAAGGCGCACCCCGAGCAGCCCAAGCCGGTCGATCCGGGCAGCGATGCCGACGACGCCGAGGAACCCGATCCCGCCTGCGAGGTGGTCATCGAGATCAACTTCGCCGAGCCGGTGCGCGGCGCCGACCTGCTGCCCTACATGCAGAGTCTGCGCCAGGTGGGCCGCAAGCCCATGCGCGTGTTCGCCGAAACCGATCAACGCCGCCACCGCGCGCGCGTGCACACCGGCGAATCGTATGCCTCGATGCAGCTGGCCGTGCTGCTGGCCAACCGCAGCGGCCCGCTGACCGCCATCGAATGGTCGCAGGCCTGGGCCCGCGCCCAGGACATGGCCGAACGCTTCGACGCCACCATCGAAGGCCCCGACCAGCAGGCCGTGCTGGAACAGGCCGCGCGCCTGGACGACACTTGCGCCGCGCTGGACACCCAGGTCGGCCTGACGCTGCTGCTGGGCGCCGCCCAGCCGGCCGCCGAGGTCCTGAGCGTCGCCCGCGACGCCGGCTTCGTCGCCGACGGCAACCGCCTGGCCTGGCCGGCCGAGAACGGCGTGGCCCGTTTCACCCTGGCGCGCGCCGACGGCGCCGCCTTCGACGCCGGCATGGGCGGCATCGAGCGCCTGTACCTGTTGCTCGACGTGCCCTGCAGCCCCGCCGACAGCCGCGCCTTCGGCCGCATGGTCGACGTGGGCCGCGAGCTCGCCGCGCGTCTGCGCGCCGATCTGGTCGATGACCAGGGCAAGCCCCTGGCCGACGGCTCGGAAAGCGTCATCGACGAACGGTTGCAGGTGCTGTTCGGCCAGCTCGAGCAGGCTGGCCTGCCCGCCGGCAGCGAGCGCGCCCAGCGGGTGTTTGCATAATGAGCAAGGCCGGAGGGACCCCCGCGGCGGAAACCGCGGCGCGCCTGCGCGCGGAAATCGAGCAGCACAACGTCCGCTATTACGTCTACGACGACCCGTCGATCTCGGATGCCGAGTACGACCGGATGATGCGCGAGCTGCAGGATCTGGAAGCCGCCCACCCTGAACTGGTCACGCCGGAATCCCCGACCCAGCGGGTGGGGGCGGCGCCGGTATCGGCCTTCGGCAGCGTGCGCCATGCGGTGCCGATGCTGTCGCTGGGCAACGCCTTCGACGAGGAAGACGTGGTGGCGTTCGACCGCCGCGTCACCGACACGCTGCGCGGCGCGGGCCTGCTGGGCCCGGCGCAGCAGGCCGAATATTTCTGTGAACTGAAGCTCGACGGCCTGGCGATCAGCCTGCGCTACGAAGACGGCCGGCTGGTCCAGGCCGCCACTCGCGGCGATGGCCAGACGGGTGAGGACGTCACGTCCAACATCCGCACGATCAAGGCGATCCCGCTGCAGCTGACCGGCCCGGCGCCCAAGGTGCTGGAGGTGCGCGGCGAAGTGCTGATGAACCGCGCCGATTTCGAGAAGCTCAACGCCGCCCAGGCCAAGCGTGGCGAGAAGGTCTTCGTCAATCCGCGCAACGCCGCCGCCGGCAGCCTGCGCCAGCTCGACCCGCGCATCACCGCCAAGCGGCCGCTGCGCTTTTTCGCCTATGGGTGGGGGGAAGTGCAGGGCCTGCCGGGCAGCCAGAGCGGATTGTTCGACGAGGCGCCGGCCGGCGCGACCGACGCCGCCGCGACCCTGCCCGAAAAATCGCACGGCGCCATGCTCGACTGGCTGGCCGCGCTGGGCCTGCCGGTCAACGTCAAGCACAACCATCGCGCCACCGGCGCCGAGGGCCTGATGGCCTTCTACGCCAAGGTCGGCGCCTTGCGCCCCGAATTGCCCTACGACATCGATGGCGTGGTCTACAAGGTGGACTCGCTGCCGGCGCAGAAGCTGCTGGGCTTCGTGGCGCGGGCGCCGCGTTTCGCGCTGGCGCACAAGTTCCCGGCCGAAGAGGCCACCACCACGCTGCTGGACATCGAGGTGCAGGTCGGCCGTACCGGCGCGATCACGCCGGTGGCCCGGCTCAAGCCGGTGTTCGTGGGCGGCGTGACCGTCACCAATGCCACGCTGCACAACGAGGACGAGATCCGCCGCAAGGATGTGCGCATCGGCGACACGGTCATCGTGCGGCGCGCCGGCGACGTGATCCCCGAAGTGGTGGGCGCGGTGCTCGAGCAGCGTCCCGCCGACGCGCGTGAATTCGTCATGCCCAAGGCCTGTCCGGTCTGCGGCTCGGCGATCGAGCGCCTGGAAGACGAAACCATCGCCCGCTGCACCGGTGGCCTGTTCTGCGCCGCGCAGCGCAAGCAGACGCTGTGGCACGCCGCCAGCCGCAAGGCGCTCGACATCGAGGGCCTGGGCGAGAAGCTGGTGGAGCAACTGGTGGACAGCGGCCGCGTCAAATCGCTGGCCGACCTGTTCAGCCTGCGTCCGCTCGAGCTGGTGGGGCTGGACCGCATGGGCCAGAAATCGGCCGACAATCTGGTCGAGGCCATCGACAAGGCGCGCGCCCCGGCGCTGGGACGCCTGCTGTTCGCGCTGGGCATCCGCCACGTGGGCGAGACCACGGCGCGCGACGTCGCCCGGCATTTCGGCAGCATCGAGGCCATCATGGACGCCGACGAGGACGCGCTGTCCTCGGTGCCGGACGTGGGGCCGGTGGTGGCGGGCTCGATCCGCCGTTTCTTCGCCGAGCAGCACAACCGCGAGGTGATCGACCAGCTCAAGGCGCAAGGCGTGCACCCGGTGGCCGAGACCGTGCCCGAGGACACCACGCTGGCCGGCAAGACCTTCGTGCTGACCGGCACGCTGCCCAACTGGACGCGCGAGGAAGCCTCCATGCGCATCCAGGCCGCGGGCGGCAAGGTCAGCGGCTCGGTGTCCAAGAAGACCGCCTACCTGGTGGCCGGCGAAGACGCCGGCAGCAAGCTGACCAAGGCCCAGGAACTGGGCGTCACGGTGCTGGACGAGGACGCACTGAAGGAACTGCTGGGCCTGTCCTGATCGCGTCGAGGCCGCGCCGTCGGCCCGTCGCCCGGCCCTGTCGAACAGGCCGCCCGCCTTCTGGCGCGCGGCCTGTTTTTCTTGCCGGCGCGACCGTCGTCATCTTCTCCCGGCGTTTCGCGCGGACAAAAAAAAACCGCCCGCGCAGGGCGGGCGGTTCTCGCGGGAAGACGCCAGATTTACTGGATCTTGGCCTTTTCGCGCAGTTCCTTCTGGTAGTCGGCCAGGGTTTGCTGGCGCAGCATTTCTTCCAGTTGCGGACGGACCTGATCCAGCGGCGGGAATTCCACCGGGCGGGTGTCGTCGACCATGATGATGTGCCAGCCGAACTGGGTCTGGACCGGCTTGTCGACCAGTTGGCCCTTCTTGAGCTGGGTCACGGCCTGGGCGAAAGGCTGGACGTAGTTGGTCGGGGGAGCCCAACCCAGGTCGCCACCCTTTTCGGCGCTGCCGGGGTCCTTCGAGTTCTTCTTGGCCAGGTCGTCGAACTTGCCCTTGTTGCTCTTCAGCTGGGCCAGCAGGTCGTTGGCGGTCTTTTCGTCTTCGACCAGGATGTGACGGACCTTGTATTCCATCTTGCCGGCCTGTTCTTTCTTGATCTTGTCGTACTCGGCCGTGACCTTGGCGTCCGACACCGGGTGCTTGGCCAGGTAGTCGGCCATCAGGGCGCGGACCAGGATGCCTTGGCGGGCCAGTTCGATTTCCGTCTGGACGTCGGCCTGCTTGGCGATGCCGCCGGATTCGGCGGCTTGCACGAAGACCTGGCGGTTGATCATTTCCTGCTTGACCTGTTCACGCAGCTGGGGCGAATCGGTGGCGCCCTGGCTGACCAGCAGCTTGACGAATTGATCCAGGCTCTTCTGCGGAATGGCCTTGCCGTTGACGGTGGCGACGTTCTGGGCAAAAGCGGGCACGGCGATGACGCAGGCGGCGGCCAGCATGACGATGCGTTTCATGAATATCCTTTTACTTTCTATTTGGGAGCCTGGGCGTCTAGCGCAAGCGCATGAATCGGATAGGGGATCAAATCTTGCAAATGATGATACACCAGCCGATGTCGCGCCACGGCGGTCAGTCCTGCAAAACAGGATGCCACGATATGCACGCGATAATGGCCGGCGCCGTTTTTACTGCCTTCGTGACCGGCATGCAAATGCGAGTCGTCAAGGATGTCCAGGGAAACCGGTTCCAGGACGGCCAGGCGCTCGCGGATCAGGGCGATGCGGTCGGTGGTCTCAGACATGGCGTCGATCGTAAAGTTCCGGCGCGCGGGGCGCGCCATGAGGGGAGGGAGCCGGGCGTTCACGCCCGGCAGCAGGGTGTCAGGGCTTGGGCGGCGCGCCCGGGCCGTCCTCGGCCTGGATGTGCTTGCCCAGCCAGAGCGACTGGCCGATGACGAAGACGATCATCAGGCCCATCAGGCCGAAGGCCTTGAAGCTGACCCACTGGGATTCGGTGAAGTGCCCCGAAAACGCCACATAGAGATTGATGGCGCCAGCGAACAGGAAGAAGCCGGCCCAGATCAGGTTGAGCTTGTCCCAGGCCGCGTCCGGCAGCTGGATCTGCTTTTCCATCAGGCGGCGGATCAGGTTGCGGCCGAACAGCAGGCGGGCGAACACCAGCGCGCCGCCGAACAGCCAGTACAGCACCGTGGGCTTCCATTTGATGAAGACGTCGCTGTGCAGCCAGATGGTGGCGCCGCCGAACACCAGGATCACGGTCAGGTTGATCCAGTGCATGGCTTCGGTCGGCCGGCCGGTGACCTTGAGCCAGACGATCTGCAGCACCGCCGCCGCCATGGCCACGCCGGTGGCCACGAAGATGTCGGTGAACCGGTAGGCCAGGAAGAACAGGAACAGCGGAAAGAGGTCGAACAGGAACTTCTTCATTCTTCTATGGGTTCGAACGTCATCGACAGGGAGTTGATGCAATAGCGCAGGCCGGTGGGCTCGGGGCCGTCCGGGAAGACGTGGCCCAGGTGCGCGTCACAGACGTTGCACAGCACCTCGGTGCGCACCATGCCGTGGGTGGTGTCGCGTTCCTCGCGCACCAGTTCCGGGTCGAGCGCCTGGAAATAGCTGGGCCAGCCACAGCCGGCGTCGAACTTGGTGTCCGACGCGAATAGCGCCGTGCCACAGCCCACGCAGCGGTAGATGCCCGGGGTGAAGGTATTCCAGTAGCGCCCGGTGAACGCGCGTTCGGTACCCTTTTGGCGGGTGACGACGTATTCTTCCGGGGACAGCTGGGCCCGCCATTCGGCGTCGGTTTTGCGTACTTTATCCATATCAGCTCTTGGAGTCCCGATGCCCGAAATGGTTCGGGCATAATCCCGCCCCATGTTAATCGAGTTTGACCAGGCGATTGTATCGACGCCCCAGACCACAGTGTTGCGCGGGGTGAGCGTGGCGCTGGCCGGGCGCCGGGTCGGCATCGTCGGCCCCAACGGCGCCGGCAAGAGCACGCTGGCGCGGCTGGTCAACGGCCTGGTGCTGCCGACCTCCGGCAGCGTGCGCGTGGGCGGCCTGGATACCCGGCATGAATTGAAGGCGGTGCGCCGCCAGGTCGGCTTCGTGTTCCAGAACCCCGAGAACCAGATCGTCTTCCCGATCGTGCGCGAGGACCTGGCGTTCGGCCTGAAACACCTGGAACCCGAGCGCGCGCAACGCGAGGCCCGCATCGAGGCCGCGCTGGCCGACCTGGGCGTGGCCCACCTGGCGGACCGCACCAGCCACACCCTGTCCGGCGGCGAGCGCCAGCTGGTGGCGCTGGCGGCGGTGCTGGTGATGCGGCCGGGGCTGGTGGTGTTCGACGAACCCACCACCCAGCTGGACCTGCGCAACCGCAACCGGGTGCGCGACGCCATCGCCGCCATGCCGCAGGACGCCATCGTGGTCAGCCACGACCTGGCGCTGCTGGAAGACTTCGAGCGGGTGCTGGTGATCCAGGACGGCGCCATTGCCGCCGACGACCAGCCGGCCGCCGCGCTGCGCTGGTACCGGAATCACTGCGCGTGATCGAGCCCTTATATATCCCTGGCGACTCGCCGCTGCACCGGCTGCCCGCCGGCCTGAAGCTGCTGGCGCTGGCCGCGGCCGGCGCCGGGCTGTTCCTGGTGCGCGATCCCGCCCTCCTGGCGGGCGCCTGCGCGGTCGCCGGCCTGCTGCTGTGGTGCGCCGGCGCCACGCCCGGCGGCGTCTGGCGCCAGGTGCGCGGCCTGGTCTGGGTGTTGCTGGCCGTCGGCGCGTTCACGGCCTGGTTCCAGGGCTGGCGCGAGGCGCTGGCCGTACTCCTGCGCATCGCCGCGATGGTCGGGCTGGCGCTGGCGGTGACGCTGTCGACCCGCAGCTCGGATCTGATCGCCGTGTGCGAGCGGGTGCTGATGCCGCTGCAGCGCATCGGCCTGCTGGACGCGGGCAAGGTCTCGCTGGCGTTGGCGCTGGCCTTGCGCTTCGTGCCCGAGATATGGCGCAATTTCCACGAGATCCGCGAGGCCCAGGCGGCCCGCGGGCTGGGCGCCAACCCGGTGGCGCTGATCGTGCCGCTGGTGGTGCTGACGCTGAAGCGGGCGCAGGAAGTGGCCGAGGCCATCGACGCCCGCAGCCTGTGACGTTCCGACTGCCTTCCTGATTCCCCCGTCCCGCTAGATAGAAAGGGCATTGCAATGAAATCCAACAACACTGTGCTGGTGGCGCTGTTCGCCGCGCTGATCGTGGTGCTGAGCCTGATTCCGCCGATCCCGCTGCCGGGCATTCCCGTGCCGATCACGCTGCAGACGCTGGGCGCCATGCTGGCCGGCGCCATGCTGGGGCCGGGGCGCGGCGCGCTGGCCTGCCTGCTGTACCTGGCGCTGGCGGCCATCGGCCTGCCGGTGCTGCCGGGCGGGCGCGGCGGCCTGGGGGCGTTCTTCGGGCCGACCGGCGGTTTCCTGGTCGGGCTGGTGGCGGGCGCGTTCGTGACTGGCTGGCTGGCGCGGCGCCTGGCGGGCAGGGCGACGGGCTTCGGCGGCCAGCTGGCGGGCTGCGCCATCGCCTGCGTCATCGGCGGCATCGCCGTGGTCTACGCCTTCGGCGTGCCCTGGCTGGCGACGGTCACCAAGATGGGGCTGGCCAAGGCCGCGCTGGCGGTGGCGGTGTTCGTGCCGGGCGATCTGATCAAGGCGGCCCTGGCGGCGTGGGTGGCGACGCGGGTCGAGCGGGTGTGGCCGATGCGCGGCCGCTGAACGCCGCGCGGGCGGTCGTGGTCCAAGGGAATCCCCCAACTGACGCCCGCGAGGCTTTCAAGTACAAGTTCGCCATTAACGAATGCGTTTGCTGAGTTGTGGTTTCTGTAGCACGTCAGGGATTTACCGTAGTTGCGCGAGGTCATCTGATACTGTTTTAACCCTATAATATTTTTTTCTGTATAACTTTAACTAGGCTCGCTTCCGCCTCGTCCGGGGCAAAAAAAGAGCCACCACAGGAGACAAAACATGCGCAAGCACTTCGGCTTGTCCGCGGCCGCCGCCGCCGTTGCCCTGACCCTGCCGCTGCTGGCCAGCGCCCAGGTCAAGGTGGGTGTGACGGTGTCCAGCACCGGCCCCGCCGCGTCGCTGGGCATCCCCGAGCGCAACACCGTCGCGCTGCTGCCCAAGGAAGTGGCCGGCCAGAAGATCGAGTGGATCGTCCTGGACGACGCCACCGACACGACCCAAGCCGTCAAGAACTCGCGCAAGCTGGCGTCCGACGACAAGGTCGACGTGCTGATCGGCACGTCGGTCACGCCGGGCTCGCTGGCCATGGTGGACGTGGCCGCCGAAGCCAAGGTGCCGATGATCAGCGTGGCCGCCAGCGCCAAGATCGTCGAACCCGTGGACGACAAGCGCCGCTGGGTCTTCAAGACCCCGCAGAACGACGCCCTGATGGCCGGCGCGCTGGCCGACGCCATGGCCAAGTCCAAGGTCAAGACGCTGGGCTTCATCGGCTTTGCCGACGCCTACGGCGACGGCTGGCTGGATGTGATGCAGAAGGCCGCCAAGGCCAAGGGCATCGAGATCGTCTCCATCGAGAAATACAGCCGCACCGACACCAGCGTCACCGGCCAGGTGCTCAAGCTGATCGGCGCCAAGCCCGACGCCATCCTGATCGCCGGCGCCGGCACCCCGTCCGCGCTGCCGCAAAAGGAACTGAAGGCCCGCAACTACGGCGGCACCATCTACCAGACCCACGGCGCCGCCAACAACGACGTGCTGCGCGTCTGCGGCAAGGACTGCGACGGCATGTACCTGCCGGCCGGCCCGCTGCTGGTCGCGGCCCAGCTGCCCGACAGCAACCCGGTCAAGAAGTCGGCCCTGGCCTACGTCGAGACCTACGAGAAGGCCAACGGCGCTGGTTCGACCAACACCTTCGGCGGCCACATGTGGGATGCCGGCCAGCTGGTCGTGGCCGCGCTGCCCGTGGCCCTGAAGACCGGCGCCAAGCCGGGCACGCCGGAGTTCCGCGCCGCCATGCGCGACGCCCTGGAAAACATCAAGGACCTGCCCGCGTCGCAAGGCGTGTTCAACATGTCGCCGACCGACCACGCCGGCTTTGACGAGCGTTCGCGCGTCATCGTCAAGGTGGAAGGCGGCAAGTGGGTCTACCAGCCCGGCCTGTAATCCCCCTGGATTGCCCGATCCACGGGCGCCTCTTGTGGTGCCCGAGCAATGCTTCGCACCGGCCTCTCCGGCCGGTGTGTCGTATCAGTGTTCCGGGCGGGGTCGGAACACCAAGAATCAATAAGGTTGTTAGATGGATTCCTCAATTGCGCTGATTCTGCTGCAAGACGGTATCGTCAACGGCGCCATCTATGCCCTGCTGGGCATGGCGCTGGTGCTGGTGTTCGCCGTTACGCGCGTCATTTTCATTCCCCAGGGCGAGTTTGTGGCGTTCGGCGCCCTGACGCTCGCGATGCTGGTGGACGGCAAGGTGCCCGGCACCGCCTATCTCTTACCGCTGCTGGGCGCCGTGTGCCTGGCGCTTGAACTGCTGCGCGCGCTGCGGACCCGCAGCGCGGCAGGCCTGCCCAAGGCCCTGGTGACCTGTCTCGTCCTGCCGCTCGCGCTGCTGTGGCTGACGGTCACCTATACCGCCGCCGGCAATTCCCTGTGGCTCAACATGCTGTTGACGCTGCTGCTGGTGATCCCGATGGGCCCGATGGTCTATCGCATCGTCTACCAGCCGCTGGCCGAGGCCACCGTGCTGGTGCTGCTGATTGTCTCGGTGGCGGTGCACTTCGCGCTGACCGGCCTGGCCCTGGTGTTCTTCGGCGCCGAAGGCTGGCGCACGCCCGCGTTCGTGAGCGGCCAGGTCGACCTGGGCTTCACCACCTGGTCGGCGCAGAGCCTGTTCGTGGTCGCGACCTGCGCGCTGCTGATCATCGCGCTGTGGCTGTTCTTCGGCAAGACGCTGTACGGCCGCGCGCTGCGCGCCACCGCCGTCAACCGCCGCGGCGCTCGCCTGGTGGGCATCAGCACCACCATGTCGGGCAGCCTGACCTTCACGCTGGCCACCGCCATCGGCGCCATGTCCGGCATGCTGATCGCGCCCATCACCACGGTCTACTACGACACGGGCTTCCTGATCGGCCTGAAAGGCTTCGTCGGCGCCATCATCGGCGGCCTGGCCAGCTACCCCGTGGCGGCCGCCGGCTCGCTGCTGGTGGGCGTGCTGGAATCGTTCTCGTCCTTCTGGGCCAGCGCCTACAAGGAAGTGATCGTCTTCACCTTGATTATCCCGGTTCTGGTCTGGCGTTCGTTCAGCACCCATCACGTGGACGAAGAGGAATAAACGCCATGAACCGCATTCTGCTTGCCGTCTTCATCGTCGTCCTGGCGGGGCTGCCGCTGCTGCCGGTCACGCCCGAGTTCTGGGTGACGCAATTGAACTACATCGGGCTGGCCAGCCTGGTGGTGCTGGGGCTGGTGCTGCTGACCGGCGTCGGCGGCCTGACCTCGTTCGGCCAGGCCGCGTTCGTCGGCCTGGGCGCGTACACCACCGCCTACCTGACCACGCAATACGACGTGTCACCCTGGCTGGCGCTGCCCGCCGGCCTGATCCTGACCGCCGTGGTGGCGTACCTGCTGGGCGCGATCACGCTGCGCCTGTCGGGCCACTACCTGCCGCTGGGCACCATCGCCTGGGGCCTGTCGCTGTACTTCCTGTTCGGCAACCTCGACTGGCTGGGCAAGCATGACGGCATCGCCGGCATCGAGCCCATCAGCATCTTCGGCATGTCGCTGGCCAGCGGCCGCCACATCTACTACCTGATCTGGGTGTTCGTGCTGCTGGCGCTGTGGGCGACCCGCAACCTGCTGAACTCGCGTCCCGGCCGCGCCATCCGCGCGCTCAAGAGCGGCGCCGGCATGGCCGAGTCGATGGGCGTGAACACGGCCGCCTACAAGGTCGTGATCTTCGTCTGGGCCGCGCTGCTGGCCTGCGTCTCGGGCTGGCTCTACGCGCACATGCAGCGCGCCGTCAGCCCCAGCCCGTTCGGCATCAACTACGGCATCGAGTACCTGTTCATGGCCGTGGTCGGCGGCGCAGGCTACGTCTGGGGCGCGCTGCTCGGCTCCAGCGTCATCCTGGTGCTGAAGGACCAGCTGCAGAACCTGCTGCCCAAGCTGCTGGACACCAACGCCAACTTCGAGATGATCGTCTTCGGCGTGCTGCTGATCCTGATGCTGCAATACGCCCGCAACGGCCTCTGGCCGATCCTGGCGGGCTGGTGGGGCAGCATCACCGGCGCCGACGGCTCGCGCCGCAACCTGGCCCCGCCCAAGCCGGCGCCGGCGCTGCCGCTGCGCGCGCGGCCGCAGGCCGGGCAGGTGGTGCTGGAAGTGGACGCCATCCGCAAGGAATTCGGCGGCCTGGTCGCCGTCAACGACATCAGCTTCAAGGTCCGCTCCGGCGAGATCATGGGCCTGATCGGCCCCAACGGCGCCGGCAAGAGCACCACCTTCAACCTGATCAGCGGCGTGCTGCCGGTGACGCGCGGCCAGGTCACGTTCATGAGCGAGCGCATCGACAGCCGCTCGGCGCGCGAGATCGCCAAGCTGGGCGTGGGCCGCACCTTCCAGCACGTGCAGCTGCTGCCGGGCATGACGGTGCTGGAGAACGTCGCGCTGGGCGCGCACCTGCGCTCCGACGTGGGCGTGTGGGCCGGCGCCCTGCACACCGACCGCGCACGCGAGGCGCAGCTGCTGCACGAGGCCGCCGAGCAGATCAAGCGCGTCGGCCTGGGCGAATATCTCTACGAGCAGGCGGGCAATCTGGCGCTGGGCCAGCAACGCATCCTGGAAATCGCGCGGGCCCTGGCCAGCGATCCGGTGCTGCTGTTGCTGGACGAGCCGGCCGCCGGCCTGCGCTACAAGGAAAAGCAGGACCTGGCGCGCGTGCTGGAACAGTTGCGCGCCGAGGGCATGAGCATTCTGCTGGTGGAACACGACATGGATTTTGTGATGCGCCTGACCAACCACCTGGTGGTGATGGATTTCGGCACCAAGCTGGCCGAAGGCGTGCCGGCCGAGGTGCAACAGAACCCGGCGGTGCTGGAAGCCTACCTGGGCGGCATCGACGACGACCTGCCCGAAGCCGACCAGGCCAAGCCGGTGTCCGCGGGAGGCGTGCAATGACGACGTCCAAACCCGTTCTCGAAGTCAGCAACCTGTCGGCCCGCTACGGCAAGGTCGGTGCGCTGGCCGGCGCCACGCTGACGGTCCCGGCCGGCAGCATCGTCACCGTGATCGGCGCCAACGGCGCCGGCAAGTCCACCATGCTGAACGCCATGATGGGCGCCTTGCCCCAGACCGGCCACGCGGCCGGCACGGTGCAATACGCCGGCACCGACGTGTCGAGCTGGCCGGTCGAGCGCCGCGTCGCCGCCGGCATGTCGCTGGTGCCCGAGCGGCGCGAGCTGTTCGGCAGCATGTCGGTCGAAGACAACCTGCTGCTGGGCGGTTTTCGCCGCTACCGCGCCCGCGAAAGCGGCTGGCGCGACACGCTCAACGAAGTCTTCGACCTGTTCCCGCGCCTGCGCGAACGCCGCGCCCAGCAGGCCGGCACGCTGTCGGGCGGCGAGCGCCAGATGCTGGCGGTCGGCCGCGCGCTGATGGCCAAGCCGGCGCTGCTGATGCTGGACGAGCCCAGCCTGGGCCTGGCGCCGCGCATCGTGCGCGAGATCTTCCACATCATCGCGCGCCTGCGCGAGACCGGCGTGGCGATCCTGCTGGTGGAGCAGAACGCGCGCGCGGCGCTGCAGGTGGCCGACTACTGCTACGTGCTCGAAACCGGCGAAGTCATCCTGCACGGCCCGGCGCGCGAGCTGGCCGGCGATCCCAAGGTGATCGAGAGCTATCTCGGCCTGGGCAAGGGCGCGGAGCAGGCCGAGGCCTGATGCCCAAGGCGAGGCGGACGCGTCAGTCCGCCTCGCGTTCAAATACTTCGACCACGCGGAAGCGTTCGCACACCAGCAGCAGGTCCGGCGCGTAGCCGCCATTGCGGTCGAAATAGGCGATGTGTTCGGCGCGCCAGACGTCGTAGGGCCCTTCGCCCTCGGCCAGGGCGAAGGCTTCGTCCACCTCGTCGAAGCGCTGGATCACGATACTGAGCGTCTCGATGGCGCAGGCCGGACGGCCGCGGCCGTCCAGCACCACGTCGCGCCGGCCCGGCTCGGGCACCGGTTCCTTCTCGTCGAAGTCGCGCAGCGCGCCGCAGGTGGCGGTCTTGGCGCCGGACAGCACCAATGCCAGCAGTTCGTCGGCCAGTTCGGGCGAATCGCCGAACTGGAAGGTCACGGCGTTTTCGTAAGGGGCGGGCGGTTTCATGCCGGCAGCGTCCAATGCAGAATCAGTTCCTGGCCCATCGCGGGGTCGGAGGTGGAGGGGGCGCCGGTCTCGAGGCGTCCAGCCATACGGCGGATGAAGCCGGGCGCGTCGTCGGCGCGCACGCTGAAGTCGTACCAGCCGCCGCTGGCGGCCAGGTCCCAGGCCAGGGTGGCGCCGACGCCGGGTTCCAGCGCCGGTTCATGGTGGCCGGCGTAGCCGTAGGCGTTGGCTTCGACCTGGAAGCCGCGCGGCAGCGTGCCCGGGTTGTGCAGCTTCAGGCGCAAGGTCGGCCCGGCGGGATCGCAGATGGCCTCGACCGACAGCGGCTCGGTGTCCGCGTGCAGCCGGCCCGCGACGTGGCGATGAAAGCCATTGGGGCCGAGCAGCCACAGATCGTAGCGGCCGTCGTTGCCCGCCACGGGCCAGCTGGCTTCCAGATGCCTGCCGGCCTCGAGGGTGTAGCGGCGCGGGCCGTCCTCCAGGCGCAGGCGGTCGTACACATGCAGCACGGCGCCGGCGGCGCCGCTGTTGTCCATGCGCAGCGTGATGCTGTCCTTGCCGGCGCGGGCCTGCGCCGACAGCGCGTACGGCAGCGCCCGCGACGGCCGGATGCCGGCCTGCTGACGCGCCAGCGCGGGCCGCTCGGGCGCGGGCGGCGTGATGGTGCCGGGCAGGGCGGCGGCCTGCGCCGCGCGCGCGGCGGTGGCCGGCAGGCCGCGCGTCAGGTTGGCCTCGTCGGGCGTGGCGAAATCGAAGATCGAGGTCAGGTCGCCGCAGACCGCGCGGCGCCACGGCGAGATGTTGGGTTCGGCGACGCCGAAGCGGCGCTCGACGAAGCGCAGCACCGAGGTGTGGTCGAACACTTCCGAGTTGACCCAGCCGCCCTTGGTCCAGGGCGACAGCACGTACATCGGCACGCGCGGGCCGAGGCCGTAGACGCCGTGCAGGTGGGCGGCCGTATCGTCCTTTTCGGTGCCGGTGACGATCTCGTGGTATTCGCCGGCGGTGTCCACCGTCGACGCGCCAGCCAACTGGCCGTCGCGGCCGCGCGAAGGCGGGGCGGGCGGCGGCATGTGGTCGAAGAAGCCGTCGTTTTCGTCGAACATCAGCAACAGGACGGTCTTGCTCCAGACCTCGGGATTGGCGGTCAGCGCGTCCAGCACCTTTGCCGTGTAGTCCGCGCCCTGCGCCGGGCTGGAGGGGCTGGGATGCTCGGAGCCGGCCTTGGTGGCGCACATCCACGACACCTGCGGCAGCGTGCCGTCCAGCACGTCCTGGCGCAGCAGGTCCAGGCCGCGGGTGGTCAGCGCCTTGTCCTTGAGCGCGGCCAGCGAGCCGGGCAGGCCGTGGAATGCGTCGCGGTAGGCCTTGAAGCCGGCGGTCGGGTTGAGCGAGTAGTTGTCCGCCATGTCCTGGTAGATGCGCCAGCGGATGCCGGCGCGCTCCAGGCGCTCGGGATAGGTGGTCCAGGTGTAGGCGCCGGCCGGATCGCCGCCGCCCAGCTTGTTGTAGGTGTTGCCCAGCGCCGGGCCGTGGCCGCGGCCCAGGCCGTCGTTGGTGCCGCTCCAGACGAACAGGCGGTTGGTGTTGGTGCCGCCGGTGAACGAACAGTGATAGGCGTCGCACACGGTGAAGGCGCGCGCCATGGCGTACTGGAACGGCATGTCCGCTTCGGTGTAGTACGCCATTGAATGGTTCTTCTTGGCGGCCGGCCACTGGCCCATGCGGCCGGCATCCCAGGCGTCCTGGGCGTTGGACCAGGTGTGCGGCGTGCTGGCCACGCGCATGGCCTCATAGGCCTCGCGGGTGTCGAGACGGAACGGCAGCACGCTGCGCGGCGCGCCGTCGTCGGGACGGCCGTTGTATTGCGCCCAGACCGTGCGGCGCTCGAAGTCGGGACTGGCGGGCGCCGGGATCGGAAAGCGGTCGCCGAAGCCGCGCACCCCGGCGAGGCCGCCGAAGTAGTGGTCGAACGAACGGTTTTCCTGCATGAAGATGACGATGTGCTCGACGTCTTCGATCGTGCCCTTGCGGCGGTTGGCGGGAATCGCCAGCGCGCGGCGGATGGAGGCGGGCAGCAGCGCCAGGGCGCTGCCGGCGCCGGCGATCGCGGCGCCGCCGCGCAGGAACTCGCGTCGGGATTGCATGCGGGATCTTCCTTGTCATGCGGCGCCACCCGGGGCGGGCGGCGCGGTCCGCCGCGCCGCGGCCGGTGGGCTTATTGCTTGCGGGTGCTTTCGGCGTAGTCCATGTACAGCTTGTGGGCGCGGCGCGCCAGCGGACCATATTCCAGCTTGCGGTCTTCGACGCGGTTCACGTGCACCACCTTGCCGTAGTTGCCGGACGAGAACACTTCGTCGGCGGCCTCGATGTCGGCGCGCGTCAGGCTGCGCTCCTGCACCTCGACGCCGTCGGCCTTGAGCAGCGCCAGCACGCGGCGGCGCGTGATGCCGTTCAGGAAGGTGCCGTTGTCCACCGGGGTCGAGACCACGCCGTCCTTGGCGATCCACAGATTGCTGGAGGCGAACTCGGCGACGTTGCCGGCGCCGTCCAGCATGATGGCGTTGTCGAAGCCCTTGTCCATCGCCTCGCGGATGGCGCGCTGGCCGTTGGGGTACAGGCACGAAGCCTTGGCGTCGGTCGGCGCCATGTTGGGCCACGAGCGCGCGAAGCTGGAGAAGCAGGCGGCAAAGCCCTGTTCGCCCGGCATCGGCACCTTGAAGACGTGCAGCACGAACTGGGTCTTGTCGGCGTCGGGCAGCAGGAAGCCGTCGGCGCAGAAGAACATCGGCTTGATGTAGAGCTCGCTGCCTTCGGGGAACTTGGCCACGGCCTGCAGGCACAGCGACTGGATTTCCTGCCACGAGATCTGCGGCTTCATCAGCATCTTTTCGGCCGAGCGCACCACGCGCTGGCAGTGCAGGTCGAGGTCGGGCGTCAGGCCGCGGAACGCGCGCGCGCCGTCGAAGACCATGCTGGCCATCCAGAAGGCGTGATCGGCGGGGCCGAGCAGTTTGGGGTTTTCAGGGGTCCAGTGACCGTTGTGCCAGAACAAGGCGTCCATGATGGGTTTCCTTCGGGGGTATCGGGTGGCGCGACAATGGCGCCGAAACGTCAGGATACATGAGGCGCGGACCGTCTCACTCCTTGTCGAGCGCCGCCTGCACCCGTTCGGCCGCATCGGCCGGCATCCATTGCCGCCAGACCGGGCCGTATTGCTTGAGGAAGTAGCGCGCCGCCTCCTCGGGCTCCTTGCCCTCGGTCTCCAGCCAGCCCAGCGTGGCGTCGATGGCGTCGCCAGGAATGGTGAGCTTGGCCAGGAACGCGGCCAGCTGCGGCGCCTCCTTGGCGAAGGCGCTGTTGACGCCGGTGACCACGGGGTTGGGCTTGAATTCGGTGGCCACCGGTTTGGCGCACTTGGGATCGGTCAGGCAGGTATAGGCGGTCTGGTCGAAGGCCGGCAGTTCCAGCTTGACCAGGTCGAGCGCGCCGACCAGCGCGGTGGGCGTCCAGTAGTAGAAGACGATGTCGCGCTTGCGCTTGTAGGCCGACAGGATGGCGGCCTTCTGCGCCGCGCCGGAACCGGGCGCGAACAGGCTGTAGTCGCGGTCCAGGCCCAGCGCGCGCAGCAGGTTGTCGTTCAGCGTGCCGCAGGCCCAGCCCGCGGGGCAGCCGTAGATGCGGCCGCGGCCCGGATCCTCGGGGTCGGCGAAGACCTGCTTGAAGCGCGCGAGGTCCGCCGCCGACTTCAGGTCGGGATGGCGCTGCACGGTATAGCGCGGCACGTACCAGCCTTCGCCGGCGTCGTAGACATGGCCCAGGCCCTGCACGCGGCCGCTGGCCAGCGCCTTCTTCCAGGCCACTTCGATCTGCCCCGGCCACACTTCTGGCGTGACGTCGACATCGCCGCGCTGCAGCGCGGCCAGCATGGGCAGCGTCTCGCCGATCTCGACGCTGGTCTTGCAGCCGTAGCCGTGCTCCATCACGTAGCGCTCGATGCCGGCCAGCACCAGATTGGATTCCCAGTTCAGGCCGCTGAAGCGGACCGGGCGGTCGACTTCGCAGACCGGCTTGGCGGCGTGGGCCGCGGCCGGCGCGAGCAGGGCGGCGGACAGCGCCAGGGCGCCCGCGAGCAAAGGCTTCATGCGCATGATGGAGCACCTTTCTGATTGCGTGCCGGTCATTGTAAAGGCCCCATGCAATCGGGGCCGCGTTCAGCGGCCCCGAGGGTCAGGCAGGCGATGCGGCCGGCGGCCGCGCGCATTACGCGCGCGCCGCGCGCCGCTTCTCGATCAGCGCGCCGATCTCGCCCACGATGCCGCGGCGGAACGCCAGCACGCAGATCACGAAGATCAGGCCGATCACGATGGTGACCGATTCGCCCAGGCGCAGGAACCAGTCGACACCGGTCAGGCTGGCCATCATCTGGCCGAAGTCGCCGACCTTGTTTTCGAGCAGCACCACGATGAACGCGCCGAGGATCGGCCCGGTCAGCGTGCCGAGCCCGCCGATCAGCGTCATCAGGATCACCAGGCCCGACATCTGCCAGGTGGCGTCCGACAGCGTGGCCGACACGAACACCAGCGTCTTGGTGGCGCCCGCCAGGCCGGCGATGGCGGCCGACAGCACGAAGGCCAGCAGCTTGAAACGGTCGACGTCATAGCCCAGCGATATCGCGCGCGGCTCGTTCTCGCGCAGCGCCTGCAGCACCTGGCCGAACGGCGAATGCACCGTGCGCCAGATGATGAAGTAGCCGATGATGAACACGCCCATCACCAGGTAGTACAGGTTCAGGTCCTTGGACAGGTCGATGATGCCCAGCAGCGTGCCGCGCGGCACGCTCTGCAGGCCGTCTTCGCCGCCGGTGAACTTGGCCTGCAGGAAGAAGAAGAACACCATCTGCGCCAGCGCCAGCGTGATCATGGCGAAGTAGATACCGCTGCGGCGGATCGCCAGCGCGCCCATCGCCAGGCCCAGCAGCGCGGCCACCGCGACGCCGAACAGCAGGCCGATCTCGGTCGGCACGCCCCACACCTTGAGCGCATGGCCGGCCGCGTAGGCGGCGCTGCCCAGGAAGGCGGCGTGGCCGAACGACAGCAGGCCGGTGAAGCCCAGCAGCAGGTTGAAGGCGCAGGCGAACAGGGCGTAGCACATGATCTTCATGGCGAAGATCGGATACACCCCGACGAAGGGAAGAATGGCCACCACGACGGCCAGGACCGCATAGCCCAGGAATTGACGATTCATTTCTCTTTTCCGAACAGCCCGGCCGGGCGGAGCAACAGGACAATGGCCATGATGATGAAGACGACCGTGCTGGACGCCTCGGGCCAGAACACCTTGGTCAGGCCCTCGATCACGCCCAGGCCCAATCCGGTGACGATGGCGCCCATGATGGACCCCATGCCGCCGATCACGACCACCGCGAACACCACGATGATGAGGTTGGAGCCCATCAGCGGCGAGATCTGCAGCACCGGCGCGGCCAGCACGCCGGCAAAGCCGGCCAGCGCCACGCCGAAGCCGTAGGTCAGCGTGATCATGCGTGGCACGTTGACGCCGAAGGCCTCGACCAGCCGCGGGTTCTCGGTGCCGGCGCGCAGCAGCGCGCCCAGGCGGGTGCGCTCGATCACGAACCAGGTCGCCAGGCACACCACCACCGACGCCGCCACCACCCAGCCGCGGTAGTTCGGCAGCACCATGAAGCCCAGGTTGGTGGCGCCGCGCAGCGCCTCGGGCGTGGGATAGGGCTGGCCCGACACGCCGTAGAAGCTGCGGAACAGGCCTTCGATCAGCAGCGTCAGCCCGAAGGTCAGCAGCAGGCCGTAGAGGTGATCGAGCTTGTACAGGTGTTTGAGCAGCAACTTTTCAATGAGGATGCCGAACAGCCCGACGACCAGCGGCGCCAGGATCAGCATGACCCAGTAATTCAACCCCAGGTACGACAGCCCCATCCAGGCGACGAAGGCGCCCAGCATGTAAAGCGCGCCGTGCGCGAAGTTGATGACGTTCAGCAGTCCGAAGATAACCGCCAGGCCGAGCGACAGCATGGCATAGAACGAACCGTTGACCAGTCCCAGCAGCAACTGGCCGAACAAGGCCTGTATGGGGATGCCGAAAATATCAGTCATCTTGTGAAAATCCTGCGCGTACGAAGGGAAGCGGGCAAATTCAAGATGCGACCTGGCCGCGCGGGCCAGATCGCATCAAGGGGTCGCATCGACGGGAATTACTTCTTGACCAGCTTGCAGGTCGACTCGGACAGCTTGGTGTAGACCTCGTCGCCCGGCAGCGTGGCGACGACCTTGTAGTAGTCCCACGGGCCCTTCGATTCGGCCGGCGTCTTCACCTGCATCAGGTACATGTCATGGATCATGCGGCCGTCTTCGCGCACGTAGCCGCCCTGGGTGAAGAAGTCGTTGATCTTGTTCGACTTCATCCACTTCATGAGCGTGTCGGCGTCGTCGGTGCCGGTGGCCTTCACGCCGTTCAGGTAGAACGTGACCGACGAGTAGTCACCGGCCTGCAGCATGGAGGGCTTGCGGCCGACCTTGGCCTCGAACTTCTTGGCCCAGGCGCGCGAGGCGTCGGATTGATCCCAGTACCAGCCATCGGTCAGGTACATGCCCTGGGTGGCTTCCAGGCCGAGCGAGTGCACGTCGTTGATGAACACCAGCAGGCCGGCCATCTTCATCGTCTTGGTGACGCCGAATTCATTGGCGGCCTTGATCGAGTTGATGGTGTCGCCGCCCGCGTTGGCCAGGCCCAGGATCTGCGCCTTGGACGACTGCGCCTGCAGCAGGAACGAGGAGAAGTCGGAGGCGCCCAGCGGTGCGCGCACCTGGCCCTTGACCTCGCCGCCGGCGGCCTTGACCACCGCCATCGTGTCGCGCTCGAGCGCGTGGCCGAAGGCGTAGTCGGCCGTCAGGAAGAACCAGCTCTTGCCGCCGTCCTTCACCACCGCCGAACCGGTGCCGCGCGCCAGCGCCACGGTGTCGTAGGCGTAGTGCACGGTGTAGGGCGAACATTGGGCGTTGGTCAGGTCGGAAGCGCCCGCGCCGATGGCGATGAAGGGCTTCTTCTTTTCCGCCGCGACGGCGGCCATCGCCAGGCTGGTGGCCGAGTTGGTGCCGCCGATGATGACATCGACCTTCTGCTGGTCGAACCATTCACGGGCGCGCGCCGAGGCCACGTCGGCCTTGTTCTGGTGGTCGGCCGACAGCACTTCGATCTTCTTGCCGTTGACGTTGCCGCCGAAGTCCTCGATCGCCATGCGGATCGCTTCCAGGCCGGCCTTGCCGTCGATGTCGGAATACACGCCCGACATGTCGGTGATGAAGCCGATGCGGATGACATCGTCGGAGATGCCTTGCGCCAGGGCGGGTGCCCCGGCAAATCCCAGGCCCGCCATGGCCAGTGCAGCAGTGATGGTGTGCAGCTTCATGGGATGACTCCTCTTCCCTTTGGTATATGGGATGCCGGGAAACCGGCGGGTGACAGGTTGTCTTAGACGCCCAGCAGTTCGTTGAGCGTGTCCTGTTTTTCTGAAAGTTCCGACGCTTCGAAGTGCTCGACGATCTGGCCATGCTCCATGACGTAGAAGCGATCGGCCAGCGGCGCGGCGAAGCGGAAATTCTGTTCCACCATGACGATGGTGTAGCCGCGCTGCTTGAGCGCGGTGATCATGCGGGCCAGCGCCTGCACGATGACGGGCGCAAGGCCCTCCGAGATTTCGTCCAGCAGCAGCAGGTTGGCGCCGGTGCGCAGGATGCGCGCCACCGCCAGCATCTGCTGCTCGCCGCCCGACAGGCGCGTGCCGGGCGAATGCCGGCGTTCGAGCAGGTTGGGGAACATGTCGTAGATCTCGGCCAGCGACATGCCGCCGCCGAGCGAGCCGACCACGGGGGGCAGCAGCAGGTTCTCTTCGCACGACAGGCTGGCGAAGATGCCGCGTTCCTCGGGGCAGTAGCCCACGCCCAGGTGGGCGATCTTGTAGGTGGGCAGGTCGATGGCCTCGGTGCCATGGATGCGCACCGAGCCCTTGCGCGAGCCGGTCAGGCCGAGGATGGCGCGCAGCGTGGTGGTGCGGCCGGCGCCGTTGCGGCCCAGCAGCGTGACGACCTCGCCTTGCCCCACGCGCATATCCACGCCATGCAGGATATGCGATTCCCCGTACCAGGCCTGCAGGCCCGAGATTTCCAGTGCCGGGGTGCTCATGCGTGTGCTCCTTGCAGTTCGCCGTCGGTGGTGCCCATGTAGGCCTGCATCACGGCGGGATGGCGGGACACTTCGGCGTAGGAACCCTCCGCCAGCACGGCGCCGCGCGCGAGCACGGTGATGGTGTTGGCGATAGAGGACACGACGTTCATGTTGTGTTCGACCATCAGGATGGTGCGGCCGGCGCTGACGCGCTTGATCAGCTGCGTGACGCGGTCCACGTCTTCGTGGCCCATGCCCTGCGTCGGCTCGTCCAGCAGCATCAGCTCGGGCTCCATCGCCAGCGTGGTGGCGATCTCGAGCGCGCGCTTGCGGCCGTACGGCAGGTTCACGGTGGTCTCGTCGGCGAACGCGCCCAGGTCGACCTGTTCCAGCAGCGCGCGGGCCGGCTCGTCGAGCGCGGCCAGGCGCTTGTCGCTGCGCCAGAAGTGGAACGACAGCCCGGTCTTGCGCTGCAGGCCGATGCGCACGTTCTCAAGCACGGTCAGGTGAGGAAACACCGCCGAGATCTGGAACGAACGGATCACGCCGCGCCGCGCGATCTGCGCCGGGCGCTCGCCGGTGATGTCGATGCCGTTGAACTTGATGCTCCCCGAGGTGGGGGAGAGAAACTTGGTCAGCAGGTTGAAGCATGTCGTCTTGCCCGCGCCGTTCGGCCCGATCAAGGCATGAATCTCGCCCCGCTTGATACGCAAATCGACCCCATTGACCGCGACAAAACCGCGGAATTCCTTGGTGAGGCCTTTTGTCTCCAGGATCGTGTCGTCCATGTCCGCTGCACCGGCGTTGTATTTATATGGACCCTGCCCGGCGTTATGCGCTGAGCCCCCGCGGGGTAAAGAAAATCATGGAAACGCCACGGTTTTCTATAAGAGTTGCCGGCGAGTATGCGCACCTCTGAATCAAAATTCCATGAGGGTTTGTCATAGGTTTTGCGGTGCGGAAAGGTGAATTGTCGGATCGTGGACAATTCGCATTGGCATTGGGTGAAAACCCGATGCGACCTCGCAATGCATTGCAGCAAATTCGTATTGATCGTCATCAATTCGTCATCGCCGCGCGCATCGGGGAAAACCCGGTTTTCGCCGATGCGCGATGTCTTGCCGCGCGGATATCGCGCAGCGCGCCAGCCGCTTCAGGCCGGCGTCTTGTCCTTGTATTCGCACAGGTCGGAAATACCGCATTGCGGGCATTTCGGTTTGCGCGCCACGCACACGTAGCGGCCCTGCAGAATCAGCCAGTGGTGCGCGTCCTGCATATATTCGCGCGGCACGAATTTCTCGAGCTTGAGCTCGACTTCCAGCACGTTCTTGCCCGGCGCGATGCCGGTGCGGTTGGAGACGCGGAAGATATGCGTGTCGACCGCCATGGTGGGCTGGCCGAAGGCGGTGTTCAGCACCACATTGGCGGTCTTGCGGCCGACGCCCGGCAGTGCTTCCAGCGCCTCGCGCGTCTGCGGCACTTCGCCGCCGTGCTGCTCGATCAGCAGGCGGCAGGTGGCGATCGCGTTCTTGGCCTTGGTGCGATACAGGCCGATGGTCTTGATGTAGTCGGACAGGCCTTCCTCGCCCAGCGCCAGCAGCGCCTGCGGCGTGCCGTAGGCGGGAAAGAACTTGCGGGTGGCGATGTTGACCGACTTGTCGGTGGCCTGGGCCGACAGCAGCACCGCGATCAGCAGCTGGAACGGCGTGTCGTATTCGAGCTCGGTGGTCGGATGCGGATTGGCAGCCTGCAGGCGGGCGAAGATCTCTCGGCGTTTGGCGGCGTTCATGGGCGCGGGGTGTTGCGGCGGGCGCGGGCGCGGGCCAGCGCGGATTCGATGGCGGCGCGCTTGCGGTCGTCCTGCTGCGCGTCGTCGGTGGCGGGGGCGGCGGGCGTGGCCGCCGCCGCGGGTTCGGGCGCCATCAGGCGCGCGTTGTCGGCGGCCAGGCGCTCCATGCGCGCCTGGTGGCGGCGATGGCGCTGGCGGCCGGCGGCGGCGTCCTCGGCGCTCCAGGCGCGGCCGGCGGGCACCATCTGGATGCAGTCCACCGGACAGGGCGCCACGCACAGGTCGCAACCGGTGCACCAGTCGGCCAGCACGGTGTGCATGTGCTTGTTGGCGCCGACGATGGCGTCGACCGGGCAGGCCTGGATGCACAGCGTACAGCCGATGCAGTGCGCCTCGTCGATGCGCGCCACCAGCAGCGGGCCGGGCTCGCCGCGGCTCAGGTCGAGCGGCAGCGCGGACGTCTGCAGCAGGGCGGCGAGCGCGGCGATGCCTTCGTCGCCGCCCGGCGGGCAGCGGTTGATGGGCGCATCGCCGGCGGCGATGGCGTCGGCATAGGGCCGGCAGCCGTCATAGCCGCACTTGGTGCATTGCGTCTGGGGCAGCAGGGCGTCGACGCGGTCGGCGAGTGAACGACAGGACATGGCGAACAGTGAAAAGCGTAAGGCGCCGCGCGGGCGCGAAACCGGGCGTGGCCGCGCGGGCGGGAAAACAGGCAATGCCCGTCGGGCATTAAAACAAACGGGGCCCTTCAGGCCCCGTGGACTACGGTTCGGCAAGGACGGATCGCCCTAGGCCGACTGCCGGATGAATTCCGCGATTTTAGGACAGATCATTTCGCGCCAGCGGCGGCCCGAGAAAATCCCGTAGTGGCCGCAGTTAGGAGCGGTGTAGTGCATCTTGCGGTCGGCCGGGATGTTCTTGCACAGCTTGATGGCCGCGCGCGTCTGGCCCTGGCCGGAAATGTCGTCCAGCTCGCCTTCGATGGTGAACAGCGCCACCTTCTTGATGTCGGCCGGGCGCACCAGCTGGCCGTCGACTTCCCAGGTGCCGTTGGGCAGCGCGAATTCCTGGAACACCATGCGGATGGTGTCCAGGTAAAACTCGGCCGGCATGTCCAGCACGGCGTTGTATTCGTCGTAGAAGCGGCGGTGGGCCTCGGCGTCGCTGTCGTCGCCGCGCAGCAGGTCCAGGTAGAAGTCGTAGTGCGACTTCATGTGGCGGTCGGGATTCATGGCCATGAAGCCGGCGTGCTGCAGGAAGCCCGGGTAGACCTTGCGGCCCGACCCCGGATAGCGCGGCGGCACCGGGTGGATGACCTGGTTCTCGAACCACGAATAGGGCTTGGTGGTGGCCAGGCGGTTCACTTGCGTGGGCGACTGGCGCGGATCGATCGGGCCGCCCATCATGACCATGCTGCGCGGCTGGCAGGGATCGTTGGCCGAGGCCATCAGCGACACGGCGGCCAGCACCGGCACCGTGGGCTGGCAGACCGAGATCACGTGCACGTCCGGCCCCAGGTGGCGGATGAAATCCTGCACGTAGCGCACGTAGTCGTTCAGGTGGAACGGGCCGGCCGACAGCGGCACCATGCGCGCGTCGATCCAGTCGGTGACGTAGACGTCATGGCCGGGCAGCAGGGCGCGCACGGTGTCGCGCAGCAGCGTGGCGTGGTGGCCGGACAGCGGCGCCACCAGCAGCACCTTGGGATCGTCCTGCGGGGTCTGGCGCACGTCGCGGTGGAAGTGCACCAGGCGGCAGAAGGGCTTGTCCAGCACGACCGATTCGGTGACCCGCACCGACTTGCCGTTGATGTCCGTGGCCGGCAGGTTCCAGGCGGGTTTCTGGTATTCCTTGCCGATGCGCGTCATCAGCTCGTATCCCGCGGCCATCTGGCGCGAGATCGGAGTGTAGGCGAGGGGGCTATAGGGGCTGGAGAACAGCTGGGAACCGGCATCCGTGAAAGCAGCGAACGGAGTCAGGAAGGCGCGCTGCATTTCGTGCAATTGGTACAGCATTTGGGGAAGTCCTTCTGGGTCGTGCGTGTGCCCCGATTATTGCGCCGGGGAGTAACGGTATTTCCAATTTGTCTGACGAAAGCGCCCGAAAACCGGATTTTGTGTTGCGAAAATGCGACCCGTCATCCCTTGCGCACCAGTTTAGGGCGGAATCCAGGGGCGCCGGCGGCATAAAAAGGGGGATTTCCGTCCTAGGCCGGACGGGCCAGGGGCCGATCCGACTGGGGCGGGGACTCACCAGTAGTTTTCCACCGCGAGGTTGCCGGGGATGCCGCGGCGGCCCGGCTTGAAGCCGCGTTCGCCCAGCAACTTGCGGGCATCGGCCAGCATGTCCGGATTGCCGCAAAGCATGATCTTCGCTTGCTCCGGGTCCAGCGGCAGGCCCGCCAGGCGTTCCAGTCCGCCGTCGGCGATCAGGGTGGTCAGGCGCGCCTGCGGCATGCCGGGCAGCGCCTCTCGGGTGGCGATGGGCAGGTAGATCAGCTTGTCCGGTTCGGCCGCGAACAGCTCGCTCAGGGACGGATCATTGCGCCAGCCTTCGATTTCCTCGCGGTAGGCCAGCTCCGCCGCGGTGCGCACGCCGTGCACCAGCACGATGCGGCGATAGGCGCGCCAGACGGCCGGATCGCGCAGGATCGACAGGTAGGCCGACAGGCCGGTGCCGGAGGCCAGCAGCCAGAGGTCGCCGCCGGGCGCGAAGCGCTCCAGCGTCAGGAAGCCGTAGGGCGCTTTTTCGACATAGAGCGCGTCGCCCGGCTGCAGCCGCGCCATGCGCGGGCTGAACAGGCCCTCGGGCACCACGATGGAATAGAACTCCAGCCAGGGCTGGTGCGGGGCCGACACCATCGAGTAGGCGCGCCACAGGGTGGGCGGGCCGGCGGGATCCTCGGCGCCGGGCAGACCGACCCGGGCGAACTGGCCCGGCTGGAAGGCATACGCGTCGTCGCGCGTGACGCGCACCGAGAACAGCTTGTCGGGCACCCAGGTATGGACGTGGGTAACGGTCTGGCGCGTGTATTTGGAATCGTCGGTCATCGGGGCATCGCGCGTCGCGAGGCCTGGGCGGCCCCGCGCTCGCGGATTATTTTTCCAGGTATTGCAGCTTGTCCTGCTTGCCGTTCCATTCGTCGGCGTCGGGCAGCGGCTTCTTGGCGCGGCTGATGCTGGCGAACTCGGGCGAGAGCTCGGCGTTCAGGGCGATGAAGTTGAGCTGGTCCTGCGGCACGTCTTCCTCGGCGTAGATGGCGTTGGCCGGGCATTCGGGGATGCACACGGCACAGTCGATGCACTCGTCGGGGTCGATCACCAGGAAGTTCGGACCCTCACGAAAACAGTCCACCGGGCATACGTCGACGCAATCGGTGTACTTGCACTTGATACAGTTTTCGGTGACTACGTGGGTCATTCTCAGGAACTCCGGGCAGGCGGCATTTGTGTCTTGTTGGGCGGATTTTACCCAATGCGGCGCCAAACCGCCGCCAATACCCGTGTTGACATCGTGGCGCATTGGGGTATTGCGGGGTCCCGCTGTGCTATGGTGTCGCGAAACGATACGCGTAATCATGATAATCACCTCGCTGCTCGACACCGACCTGTACAAATTCAGCATGATGCAGGTGGTGCTGCATCAGTTTCCCGCTGCCCAGGTCGAGTACCGTTACAAGTGCCGCACGCGCGGGGTCAACCTGCGTCCCTACCTGGATGAAATCCGCGAAGAAGTGCACCAGCTGTGCCAGCTGCGCTTCACCGAGGACGAACTTAAATATCTGGGTGGCTTGCGTTTCATCAAAAGCGACTTCGTCGATTTCCTCGAACTGTTCCATCTGCCCGAGCGCTGCATCAGCATCGAAGAGGGCGAGGGGCCGGGCGAGATCAGCATCGAGGTCAAGGGCCCCTGGCTGCACACCATCCTCTTCGAGATCCCGGTGCTGGCCATCGTCAACGAGGTCTACTTCCGCAACACGCGCAAGAACCCGGACTGGGCCGAGGGCCGCAAGCGCCTGCAATCCAAGATGCACCTGGTGCTGGACGACCCGGCGCTGGCCGATTTCCGCGTGGCCGAATACGGCACCCGGCGCCGTTTCTCCAAGGTCTGGCACGAAGAGATCGTCTCGACCATGAAGGCTCAGATGGGTCCGCACTTCGCCGGCACCAGCAACGTGCTGCTGGCCAAGCAGCACGAGGTGCTGCCGCTGGGCACCATGGGCCACGAATACCTGCAGGCCTGCCAGGCGCTGGGTCCGCGGCTGCGCGATTCGCAGGTGTTCGCGCTGGAGGTGTGGGCCAAGGAATACCGCGGCGACCTCGGCATCGCGCTGTCGGACGTCTATGGCATGGACGCCTTCCTGCGCGACTTCGACATGTATTTCTGCAAGCTGTTCGACGGCGCGCGGCACGACTCGGGCGATCCCTTCGTCTGGGGCGAGCGGCTGCTCGAGCACTACCGCAAGAACCGCGTCGACCCGCGCGCCAAGACGCTGGTGTTCTCGGATTCGCTGACCTTCCCGCGCGCCATCGAACTGGCGCGCCAGTTCGCCGGGCGCTGCAAGGTCTCGTTCGGCATCGGCACCAACCTGACCAACGACCTGGGCCACGAACCGCTGCAGATCGTCATGAAGATGGTCCGCTGCAACGGCCAGCCGGTGGCCAAGGTGTCCGACGCGCCCGAGAAGACCATGTGCGACGATCCGGCCTACCTGGCCTATCTGCGCCAGGTGTTCCAGCTGCCGCCCGCCTAGCGGGGCCCGGCCCGGGCAGGGTAAAGTTCGCCATTCTTCGCATTGTTCAACCCGCAACTCGTCATTAGGGGAATATTCATGAGCAGCATCAAGCGCTTCCACGTCGCCAAGCGCCTGTCGGACATGGCCGTCTACAACGGCGTCGCGTACCTGGCGGGCCAGGTGCCGGACGATTCCACGCTGGACATCACCGGCCAGACCGAGCAAGTGCTCGCCACCATCGATCGCCTGCTGGCCGAAGCCGGCACCGACAAGACCAAGATCCTGATGGCCCAGATCTACGTGGCCAACATGAAGGAATTCGACGGCATGAACAAGGCCTGGGACGCCTGGGTCGCCGACGGCAACTCGCCCCCGCGCGCCACCGTCGAGGCCCGCCTGGCCAACCCCGACTTCAAGGTCGAGATCGTCGTCACCGCCGCCATCGCCTGATCGGCGCGGACGCACGATGAAAAGCCCTCCGGCAGGCCGGAGGGCTTTTTTTATTCCTGGACGCCTCGCGTGGCGTCACCCCGCCGTCAGCAGCAGGCCCGCGAGCAGGCCGCCGGCTTCTTCGCAGCGCGCCAGCTCGGCCGGCGCGACGGTCTTGGGGGCGGCGATCTGTTGCGGCGTCTGTGCGCCCAGATTGACGATCAGCGGCGGAGCCACGGCCCGCAGGCGCCAGCCGGTGCAGATGCGCTCCACCTGGCGCGCCGCGCCGGCGCCATCGCTGCCGGCGCTGACCAGGCAGGCGTAGGGGCGGCCGGCGATGCGGTCCAGCGCGCCGTAGTAGCAGCGGTCGAAGAATGCCTTCATTTCGCCGCTCAGGCTGGCCAGGTTCTCCGGCGCGCAGAACAGCAAGCCGTCGCTGGCTAGCACCTCGTCCACCCCGGCATCCGCGGCGCGGCGCAGCGTCACCGCCAGTTCGTCCGGCTGTTCCAGCAGCGCCGCCGCCGCGGCCGCGCCCCGGGCGGCGGCCTCGGCCATCTGGCGGGCCGCGCCGGTGCGGGAGTGCCACACGATCAGCAGCCGTTTCATGCGTAGCGCGCCAGGGGGTCCTGGCGGTAATAGGCGCGCAGCAGGCCGAACCATTCCGGCAGCGCCTCGGCCATCGGGTGGGGATCGACGAAGAAGTGCTCGGAACTGACGGCGAAGAACTCGGCCTCGTCGGTGGCGGCGTAAGGGTCGAGCGGCAAGCGGCCGTACCAGGCGTCGGCCTCGGCGCTTTCCGGATCCACGTCGTGCGGAATGGCGGCCTCCACCGCGTCCACCGCGGCGATGAAGCGGTCCAGGCTGTCGTCCAGGACGCGGCGCCAGTCGCGCGGCTTGAGATCGCCGTGCGCCGCCAGCGACGGCATGCCGTCGGCAAAGCCGGATTGCAGGTCGAGCTTGTGCGCGAACTCGTGGATCACCACGTTGAAGCCGCCTTCGGACAGTTGCGTGTCCTCCCAGGACAGCACCAGCGGGCCGCCGTCCCAGGCCTCGCCGGCGGCATCCTCCAGGTATTCGTGCATCACGCCGTCCTCGTCCATCTGCTTGCGCGGGATGCGGAATCCGGCCGGATACACGATGATTTCGTCCCAGCCCTCGTACAGCGTGGGCGTCAGGTTCAGGATCGGCAGGCTGGCCTGGGCGGCGATAGACAGCCGCATGAAGTCGGTGACCTCCAGGCCCTGGGCGCCATTGATCGTCTTGCTGGCCAGCAGCCAGGCCGAGCGCGCCAGCAACTGCGCGGATTCATCGGCGTCCAGCGCCGCCAGGAAGGGGTGGGCGTCCAGCACCTGCCGCCAGAGTTCGGGCGCGATCCGGGCCTGCATCTGCGCCACCTCGGCGGCGCGCGCACCCCGGCCCTTGAGCCAGCGCAACATAAGCTTGGGTTCCTTGTATATGTGCCCGGTGGTTGCCGGGGTTTTCAGCGTTGATTCCTAGTGTAGAGTGTCGGAATCTTCGATTACCGTAACCGCAATACTCCCGCGATGTCCGCCCCGCCCGTTCCTGATGCGCCTTCGCCTTTCGACGCTTCCTGGCGACAGGAGGCGGGGGCGGGGCTCGACGCCGATGGCCTTGCGCTTATCGACCAGGCGGTGGCCTGGTCGGTTCCCCGCTTCGAGGGCCAGCAGGCCCTGACGGGCGAACCGCTGGCCTCGCACGGCGCGGGCGTGGTGCGGATCTTGGCGGGCCTGCATACCGATGCGGCCACGCGCGCCGCGGCCCTGCTCGCGGCCTTGCCGACCGACCTGACCGTGCCGGCGCCCGCGCTGCGCAACGACCCGGTCGCCACGGCCTTCGGCGCCGAGGTTGCGCGCCTGGTCCAGGGCACCCGGGCCCTGCTGCGGCTGGGCGTGGTGGCGCGGCAGGCCAGCGACGCGGTGGCGGAAACCGGCTCGCAGAAGGAAATGCAGCGCAAGATGCTGCTGGCCATGGCGGCCGACCTGCGCATCGTCCTGATGCGCCTGGCCTCGCGCCTGCGGACCCTGCGCTGGCACGCCGAAAGCAAGACTCCCTGTTCGACCGACTTCGCCCGCGAGACCCTCGACCTGTACGCGCCGCTGGCCAACCGCCTGGGCATCTGGCAGATCAAGTGGGAAATGGAAGACCTGGCGTTCCGCTTCCTGGAGCCCGACCGCTACAAGCAGATCGCCCGCCTGCTCGAGGAAAAGCGGGTCGAGCGCGAAGCCTTCATCGCCGGCGCCATCGAGCGCCTGCAGACGGCGCTGGCCAAGCATGGCATCGACGCCGAGGTCAGCGGCCGGCCCAAGCACATCTACAGCATCTGGAACAAGATGCGGGTCAAGCGCCTGGACTTCTCCCAGATGTACGACCTGCGCGCGCTGCGCATCATCGTCGACGACGTGCGCGCCTGCTACACGGCGCTGGGCATGGTCCACGAGATGTGGACGCCGCTGTCCGACGAGTTCGACGATTACATCTCGCGGCCCAAGCCCAACGGCTACCGCTCGCTGCATACGGTGGTGGCCGACGACGACGGCCGCCCGTTCGAGGTGCAGATCCGCACCCGCGAGATGCACCAGTTCGCCGAGTACGGCATGGCCGCGCACTGGCGCTACAAGGAAGCCGGCGCCAAGGGCGGGCAGGTGGCCGCCTCCAGCGAATACGACCGGCAACTGGCCTGGATGCGCCAGCTGCTGGCCTGGAACAGCGACGTCGAGGCGGGCGATGCGCCCGCCGCCGACACGCCCGAGACGGCCAGGCCGGCCGCCGCCAGGTCCGGCCCGGGCAAGAGCCGCCACGCCGCCGCCGCGCCCGCGCCGACGGACGAGCGCATCTACGTGCTGACGCCGCAGGCGCGCGTGATCGAGTTGCCGGCCGGCGCCACGCCGGTCGACTTCGCCTATCACCTGCACACCGACCTGGGCCACCGCTGCCGCGGCGCGCGCGTCGATGGCCAGATGGTGCCGTTGCAGACGCGCCTGGCCACCGGCCAGACGGTCGAGATCATCTCGGCCAAGTCGGGCGGCCCGTCGCGCGACTGGCTCAACCCGCAGCTCGGTTTCCTGGCCAGCCCGCGGGCCCGCGCCAAGGTGCGCATGTGGTTCAACGCCATCGAACTGCAGCAGCGCATCACGCAAGGCCAGGCGCTGGTCGAAAAGGAATTGCAGCGGCTCGGCAAGACCGCCGTCAATCTCGAACAGCTGGCGCAGAACCTCGGCTTTGCCCGCGCCGACGACCTTTATGTCGCCGCGGCCAAGGAAGAATTCAGCCTGCGGCAGATCGATGCCGTGTTCCAGCAGCCGGGGCCGGCCGTCGAGCCGCAGCCGGCGGCGCTGCGCCACGCCAGCGCCGGCAGCGCCGAGAAGAGCGGCAAGAGCGGGGTGCTGGTGGTGGGGGTGGGCTCGCTGCTGACGCAGCTGGCGCGCTGCTGCCGTCCGGCGCCGCCCGATGCCATCGCCGGTTTCGTGACGCGCGGGCGCGGCGTGTCGATCCACCGCAGCGACTGCCACAGCTACCTGGCGCTGGCCGCGCGCGAACCCGAGCGGGTGATCGAGGTGGCCTGGGGCGAGACCCCGGCCGACACGTTCTACCCGGTCGACATCAGCGTGCGCGCGCACGACCGTTCCGGCCTGCTGCGCGATCTGTCCGAAGTGTTCGCGCGCCTGCGCCTGAACGTGGTGGGCGTGAACACGCAGAGCCGGCAGTCGCTGGCCCACATGGTGTTCACGGTGGAAGTGCGCGGCGGCGAATCGCTGGCCCGCGCGCTCGATGCGCTGGCCGAGGTGCCGGGCGTGTCGTCGGCGGCGCGCCGCTAGCCCGGCGCGGCATCCTGGAGGGAGAGGTCCCAAGGCAGGCCATCCGGGATGGAGCCCGGATGCAGGCCGCGCGGGACAGAATGCGGAAGCGGCTGCCCGGGCCATCGAGGCCCGGGCGCATCCCGGCGAAGTTCAGTGGTCCAGGTTCTCGTGAGCGCGTTCACGCATGAAGAACGACGCCACCAGGCCCAGCGCCACGCCGAACATCACGTAGTAGGCCGGCGCCATCGGCGAGCCGGTGGTCTTGATCAGCCAGGTCACGATGAACTGCGCGAAACCGCCGAAGATCATCACCGCCACGTTATAGGCCAGCGACAGCCCGACCGAGCGCACCCGCGCCGGGAACAGCTCCGCCATGACGGTGCTGAACACGCCGAAGAAGGCCGACACGAAGAAGCACACCACGATCTGCACGGTCAGCAGGCGGCCGATCGACGGCGCGTCCGACAGCCAGTGATACAGCGGGTACAGCACCAGCAGGTAGCCGATCAGCGAACCGATCACCAGCGGCCGACGGCCGACGCGGTCGGACCAGGCGCCCATGAACGGCGTCAGCAGCACCATCAGCGCCGCGCCCGCCATCTGCACCAGGAAGGTCTGGTTCAGCGGCAGCTTCAGGATCTGGGTCGAGTAGGTCACCAGGTAGGTGAAGGTGATGTAGATCGACACCGTCGCCGTCACCACCAGGCCCACGCCGATCAGGGTTTCGCGCGTGTGGGCGCGCACCATCTCGCCCAGGCTCAGGCGTTGCACCTCGCCGCGCGCGGCGGCCTGGCGCTCGTCTTCCTTCATCTGCTTGAAGGCGTCGGTTTCGTCGATGTTGCGGCGGATATAGATGGCGATGGGCACAATCACCAGGCCGAACGCGAACGGCAGGCGCCAGGCCCAGGCCGCGATCTGCTCCTGCGTGAAGAACTCGGTGATCAGGGTGCCGCAGGCCGCGCCCAGCAGCAGCGCCAGCATCTGCCCGGCCATCTGCCACGAGCCGTAGAAGCCGCGCCTGCCATTGGGGGCCATCTCGATCAGCAGGGCGGTCGAGGTGCCGAACTCGCCGCCGGCCGAGAAGCCCTGCAGCAGCCGCGCGATCAGGATGAAGATGGGGGCCAGGATGCCCGCCGCATGATAGGTGGGGGCCACGGTGATCAGGGCGATGGACACGGCCATCAGCGAGGTCACCAGCACCATCGCCGCCTTGCGGCCCTTCTTGTCGCCATACAGGCCCAGGATGATGCCGCCCACGGGGCGCATGAAGAACCCGACGCCGAAGATCGCGGTGGTCATCAGGATGGCGTTCAGCTCGCTGCCGGGAACGCTGGGATCGGTGGGGAAGAACAATTTCGAGATGATCGGCGTCATGAACGCGAACACCAGGAAGTCATACCATTCGAGGGCATTGCCAATGACTGCCGCCACGATGTTGCGCGTGGGAACTGCTTTGTGCTGCACGGATTCTCCTTGGGGGTTTACGGCTGGAATGGCGTCATTCTAGGCCTGTGTCCGCCTCGGACGGCCACGCGACCGCGGGACGCGGACGCGTCCTGGCTTTACACTCCTTCTTTTCCCCGAGAGAGTTGCTACATGAACGCGCGCACCTGGCTGGAGACGCTGGTCGGTTTCGACACCACCAGCCGAAATTCCAATCTTGCCCTCATCGAGACCGTCCGTGACTGGCTCAAGGGCCAGGGCGTCGAGGCATGGCTGGCGCACAATCCCGAGCGTACCAAGGCCAATCTCTTCGCCACCCTGCCGGCGCAGGACGGCAACCAGCAGGGCGGCATCGTCCTGTCGGGCCATACCGACGTGGTGCCGGTCGACGGCCAGGACTGGAGCACCGACCCGTTCAAGCTGGTCGAGAAAGACGGTCTGCTGTACGGCCGCGGCAGCTGCGACATGAAGGGTTTCATCGCCGGCTCGCTGGCGCTGGTGCCGGAATTCCTGGCGATGCCGCGCAAGAAGCCGATCCACCTGGCGTTCTCCTACGACGAGGAAGTCGGCTGCGCCGGCGCGCCGTACATGCTGGCCGACCTGCACGACCGCGGCATCCGTCCCGAAGGCTGCGTGGTGGGCGAGCCCACCGGCATGCAGGTGGTGGTGGCGCACAAGGGCATCAACCTGTTCCGCTGCAAGGTGCACGGCAAGGCGGCGCACTCGTCGCTGACCCCGCGCGGCTGCAACGCCATCGAATACGCCGCCCGCCTGATCTGCCGCATCCGCGATCTGGCCGACAGCTTCAAGGCCAACGGCCCGTACGACCAGTTCTACGACGTGCCGTTCTCGACCATGACGACCAACCAGATCCGGGGCGGCATCGCGGTCAACACCATTCCCGAACTGTGCGAATTCACCTATGAATTCCGCAACCTGCCGGGCATGCAACCCGACCAGATCCAGGCAGAAGTCGAAAAATACGTGCGCGATGAGCTCCTGCCGCGCATGAAGGCCGAATTCGACGGCGCCAGCATCGAAATCGAGACCGGCGCCGCCGCGCCCGCCCTGGAGGCCTCCGAGGAAGCCGCCATCACCCAGCTGGTGCGCGCCCTGACCGAGGACCGCGCCACCCGCAAGGTCGCCTACGGCACCGAAGCTGGCCTGTTCCAGGGCATCGGCATCCCCACGGTGGTCTGCGGCCCCGGCCACATCGAACAGGCGCACAAGCCCGACGAATTCGTCGCGCTCGACCAGCTGGCCGCCTGCGAAACGTTCCTGCGCCGCATGGGCCAGTCGCTCTGAGGCGACCTGACCAGGGTGACCGGTATGGGCGACCAGCCGGGCCGTCCGCCCGGGACACCCCGGGGGGCGCCCGGCCGGGTCGGGGGCGACCCCCGCCATGGCCGGCGTCAGGTAAAATGACGGGTTGCAAACCGGATTTGCGGCCGGCAGAGGTTGGCCGCGATACCGGGGGAGATGCTTGGTGAAACCTTACGATTTTCCGGATGCCCAGGGCCATTTCGGTCCTTATGGCGGTGTTTTCGTGGCGGAAACGCTGATGCACGCGCTCGACGAGCTGCGCGCCGCCTATGACCACTACCGTACCGATCCCGCCTTCCTGGAAGAGTTCAACTACGAACTCAAGCATTTCGTCGGCCGCCCCAGCCCGGTCTACCACGCCCGCCGCTGGTCGGAAATGCTGGGCGGCGCCCAGATCTGGTTCAAGCGCGAAGACCTGAACCACACCGGCGCGCACAAGGTCAACAACTGCATTGGCCAGGCCCTGCTGGCCAAGCGCATGGGCAAGCCGCGCGTCATCGCCGAGACCGGCGCCGGCCAGCACGGCGTGGCCACGGCCACGGTGGCCGCCCGCTACGGCATGGAATGCGTCGTCTACATGGGCAGCGAAGACGTCCGCCGCCAGGCCTCCAACGTCTACCGCATGAAGCTGCTGGGCGCCACTGTGGTGCCGGTCACGTCCGGTTCGCGCACCCTGAAGGATGCGCTCAACGAAGCCATGCGCGACTGGGTCACCAACATCGAGAACACCTTCTACATCATCGGCACGGTGGCGGGTCCCGACCCCTATCCGCGCATGGTGCGCGACTTCCAGACCGTCATCGGCAATGAATGCCTGACGCAGATGCCCGAGGCCATCGGCCGCCAGCCCGACTACGTCGTGGCCGCGGTCGGCGGCGGTTCCAACGCCATGGGCATCTTCCACCCCTACATTCCGTACGAGAACGTGCGCCTGATCGGCGTCGAAGCCGCCGGCGAGGGCATGGACAGCGGCAAGCATGCCGCGTCGCTGGCCGCCGGCCAGGTCGGCGTGCTGCACGGCAACCGTACCTACGTCATGCAGGATGCCGACGGCCAGGTCCAGGAAACGCACTCGGTCTCGGCCGGCCTGGACTACCCGGGCGTCGGCCCCGAGCACGCCTGGCTCAAGGATACCGGCCGCGCCGAATACGCCGGCATCACCGACGATGAAGCCCTCAAGGCCTTCCACGACTGCTGCCGCATCGAAGGCATCATGCCGGCGCTGGAATCCTCCCATGCCATCGCCCAGGCCGTGAAGATGGCCGCCACGCTGCCGCGCGACGCGGTCATCCTGGTCAATCTGTCGGGCCGTGGCGACAAGGACATGCATACCGTCGCCGAACGCGCCGGTATCGAACTCTGATATGACGACAACCCGCTCTGATCGCATCGCCGCCGCCTTTGCGCGCACCGCCGAATCCGGCCGCGCCGCGGCGCTGATCCCCTACATCGCGGCCGGCGATCCTTCGCCCGCCGCCACCGTTCCCCTGATGCACGCGCTGGTCGAGGCCGGCGCCGACGTCCTGGAACTGGGCGTGCCGTTCTCCGATCCCATGGCCGACGGCCCGGTGATCCAGCGCGCCGCCGACCGCGCCATCGCCCAGGGCGTGGGGCTGAGCCGCGTGCTCGACCTGGTCACCGAATTCCGCCAGCGCGACACGGCCACGCCGGTGGTGCTGATGGGCTACGCCAATCCCATCGAACGCATGGGCCAGGCTGAATTCGCCCGCCGTGCCGAAGCCGCCGGCGTCGACGGCGTCCTGGTGGTCGACTATCCGCCCGAAGAGGTGGTCGAGTTCGCCGAAACCCTCGGCCGCCACGGCATCGCCCCGATCTTCCTGCTGGCGCCGACCTCCACCGAGGATCGCATCCAGGCCGTGGCCAAGGTGGCCCGCGGTTATGTCTACTACGTGTCGCTCAAGGGCGTGACGGGCGCCGGCTCGCTCAACACCGACAACGTGGCCGAGCGCCTGGCCGTGATCCGCCGCCACGTGCGCGACATTCCGGTCGGCGTGGGCTTCGGCATCCGCGACGCCGACAGCGCGCAGCGCGTGGCCGCCGTGGCCGACGCGGTCGTCATCGGCAGCAAACTGATTGAAACCATGGAGCAGGCGGTGGCCAACGCCCCCGCCGCCCAGCAAACCGACGCCGCAGTCGCCGCCGCCAGCGGCTGGCTGCGCACCATCCGGCAGGCGCTGGACCAAGTAAAACGACAGAGCGCGTCGGCCTGAACGGCCTGGCGCGACCTCCTTACGGGATGAACAAACAATGAGCTGGATCGAAAAACTCCTGCCGCCTCGCATCAACAAGACCAGCGACAGCGGCGCCCGCCGCGTGCCGGAAGGCCTGTGGGTGAAATGCCCGTCGTGCGAAACGGTGCTGTACAGCGAAGATCTCGCGGCCAACCTGCACGTTTGCCCCAAGTGCGACCACCACATGCGCATCGGCGCCCGCGCTCGCATCGAGTCGCTGCTCGACCTCGAAGGCCGGGTCGAGATCGGCCAGTCCACGCGGTCGGTGGATACGCTGAAGTTCAAGGACACCCGCAAGTACCCCGAGCGCTTGGCCGAAGCCGTCAAGCAGACGGGCGAGACCGACGCGCTGGTGGTGGTCAGCGGTTCCATCCGCGGCGTGCCCGCCACGCTGGCGTGCTTTGAATTCGAGTTCATGGGCGGTTCCATGGGCTCGGTGGTCGGCGAGCGCTTCGCGCGCGGCGCCCAGGCCGCGCTCGACAACAAGACGCCCTTCATCTGCGTGGCCGCCTCGGGCGGCGCGCGCATGCAGGAAAGCCTGCTGTCGCTGATGCAGATGGCCAAGACCAACGCCATGCTGACGCGCCTGTCGGCGGCCGGCCTGCCGTTCATCAGCGTGCTGACCGATCCCACCATGGGCGGCGTGTCCGCCAGCTTCGCCTTCATGGGCGACGTGGTCATCGCCGAACCGAAGGCCCTGATCGGCTTTGCCGGTCCGCGCGTGATCGAACAGACCGTGCGCGAGAAGCTGCCCGAAGGCTTCCAGCGCGCCGAGTTCCTGCTGCAGAAGGGCGCCATCGACATGGTCGTGGACCGCCGTCAGCTGCGCGAGGAAATCGCCCGCCTGCTGGCGCTGCTGACCAATCAGCCGGCCGACGTCGTCACCGCCGCCTGATCGATCCGCCGCCTCCTGTCCGGGGCAGGCCCACCAGGACGCCGCCGCGCCATCGTGCCGGCGGCGTTTTCACGTGCGCGCGGGCAGGAGCATGACAACAACATTTCGTCCGCCGAGCGGAACAGTGTTTTCCATCGATTATGTTGCCTTATTGCGACATATTGCGAGCCTTCTGGCCCGGTTTTTGCTATGTTCTGTAGTACTCGATGTCACCTGTGATTTTTGCCGGGTGTTCGTGCCAACAAAATACGGAGTTGCTCCCAATGCAGTCGACCAAGAAGAAAATGCTCGTCCGCCTTGTCGGTCTGGCCCTGGCCTGTGGCGCTACCCTTGCCAGCGCGCAGTCGTCTCAAGGCACCCAGGGCGGCGTGAGCCTGCACTACGGTATCGGTGACCACTACCAGCGCCTGACGCTGAACTACGAAACCCCGTCGATCTGGACGTACCAATTCGGCGGCAACTGGGGCCGCCTCGACCTGACGCCGGAATTCGGCGCTTCGTACTGGTGGGCTGACGGCGATCGTTCGCCGAGCAGCGTCTGGCAACTGAACGCCATCCCGATGTTCCGCTGGTGGACCGGCGAGCGTTTCTACCTCGAAGCCGGTATCGGCGCCACCGTGTTCTCGCGCACCCGCTTCGCCGACGAGAACATCAGCACCGCCTTCCAGTTCGGCGACCACGTCGGCATGGGCTTCCTGCTGACGCCGAACAACCGCATCGGCGTGCGCTACTCGCACTTCTCCAACGCCAGCATCAAGCGCCCGAACCCGGGCCTGGACATGGTGCAGCTGACCTACACGTACCAGTTCTGATCGCTGCGCGATCCGGCCTGACAAACGAAAACCCTCGGCGACGAGGGTTTTTTTCGACCACGGTGCGCGCCATGCCCCGGCGATTCGCGGCGTATTTCCAGGCGGGGCATGCCGCCTTTCACCCATTGAGGGTTCGCGAACCGGAGTGATCACGATGACACAGCCCATGGCCGCTCGTCCAACGGCATCCTCGATACTCTATCAAGGCGAGCTCTTCGCCGACTATTTCCAGCTCTACCTGCACGATGAGGGGCATCCCGACCTGCCTGACGATTACACCGATGAGGTGTTGGCCCGCCGCCTCATGGTCGGGCCCTATGCCGTCGTCCTCCAGACAGCGCGCAATATGACCGTGCCGATCCGCGTTGAATGGCACGATCAGCGTCCCGCTCCCGATCTCGATGCCTACCAACACGTTGTCGAGGCCCGGTTCGATTGTCCCTCGGGTCAACTCGTGCTGGCCGGCTTGACGGATTACGCGCCCACCGCGCCGCGACTTCCCGTGACGGTGGGGCCGCTCGGCGTGCGTGCCAGTTTTTCCGGCCTCGACACGCTCGATGAAGATGGCCTGGAAGGAGATGACCGATACGTGATCCAGCTTTGGCCCGGGGCTGGAACCGAAGGTGTGCGCGTTCTGAAGACTTGGCCGGAAGCGCGATGAATGCGCGCTGCGCGAGCTGACCGCCGGCAACTGCCAGCGTTGCTCGCCGGCCCCCGAAGCAGAGGCGGTCGAGCAGGTTGTCGAACGTAGGTGCGTGATCTGAAAAAAAAAGCCCCCATCATTCGATGGGGGCTTTTGCTTGCGCGGCTTGCTTCAGTGGCGGGTTTCGACCTGAACCAGGGGTTCGTTCGAGACCTGCGCCACCGGCTTGCGCTCGCGGCCCAGGCGCACCGGCGTGTGCGCGGCGGCGATGCGCAGCTGCGTCTGCGCGTGGCGCTCAGGGTCGGTTTCCACCCACTGCAGACCGGCGGCGTTGACCACTTCGTGCAGGGCCTGGGCCTTGGCCGACGGAGCCGTTGCCGGCACCACGATGGGCTGGGCGCTGACCGGCGCGGCGGCCACGGGCGCGGCGACCGGCGCCGGAGCGGCAACCGGAGCCGGAGCAGCAACCGGAGCCGGAGCGGCGACCGGTTCGGCCGGCGCGGCGGGGGCCGCCGTCACGATGGGCTCGACGACCGGTTCGGCCGTGGCGGCTTCCACCGGCGCCGTGGCGGGCACGGCGGGCTCGGAGACCTGGCTGGCGGGCTCGACGGCCACCGGCGCGGTCACTTCGGGCGCGGCGGCCTGCACGGGCTGCGGCTCGACCACGGGCTCGGCCGCCGGAGCGGGAGCCTGCTCGGCTTGAACCGGCGCGGCCTCGACCGGCTGGGTCGGGGCTTGCGCCTCGGCCGGGGCCGTTTCGGCTTGCGATGCCACCGGAGCGGCGGCCACCGGCGCGGGCGCGGCGGTCACGTCCGAGGCCGGCTCGCCGGCTTCGTCGTCGATGCCATCTTCCTGCTGCTCGTCGCTGCCAGCCAGGCCGGCTTCGTCCGGGCTGCGGCGGCCACGACGGCTGCGGCGGCGGCGGCGCTTGCGCTCCGGGTCGGCGCCGGCTTCGGCGCCTTCCGCGGCAGGCACGCCATCGGCGGTCTGTTCGACGGCATCGGCCTGCTCGGCCGCGGCGTCGGCGGCGGGCAGCTTGGCTTCAGGCAGCGCTGTGGCGACCGTCTGGGCCAGTGCGGCCACCATGCTTTCCTGATCGCTCATCGGCGCGTCGGCCTGGCCTTCCTCGCGGCGGTTGCGGCCACGGCCGCGACGGCGGTTGCGGCCGGCGCCGGCGTCATCGCCAGCGGCTTCCGGGGCGATGTCGGGACGGTTCGAGGCTTGCGCGGCCTGCACGGCCTGATCGCGGTCGCCACGCTCGTTGCGGTTGTGGCGCTCGCCGCGTTCCTGGCGTTCACCGCGTTCGCCTTCGGGGCGACGGTTGCCGCGGATATGCGGACGGCCGCCTTCGCTGCCCTCGGCGCCTTCGGCGCGGGATTCACCGCGACGGTTGCGGTTGCGGTCGGAACCGTGGCGTTCGCCGCGGCGTTCCTGGCCGTCGTGGCCGCTGCGGCCCTTGCCGCGGGCCGGCGACGCGGCGCGCTTGGCGCCGGTCTCTTCCTGGGCGGCGGGCGCGGCCTTGGCGGGCTCGCTGTTGCCGGTCAGCCAGCCGAACAGGCGCTTGAGCAGGCCGGGGCCGCCCGATTGCGCCGGCGCGGCCGCGGGGGCGGGCGTCGGGGCAGGGGTCGACACGGGAGCCGGCTGCGAGGGCGTGATGCCCTTGACCAGCGCTTCCGGACGGGCCTTGATCTCGCTTTCGCGCGGCTGCCAGGGGGCGTCCGTGGCGGGCGCTTCGACCAGCTCGAAGCTGGTCTTCACTTCTTCCAGGCGCGGATCGTCGTGGCGCAGGCGCTCGATGTGGTGGTGCGGCGTTTCCAGGTGCTTGTTGGGGATCAGCACCAGGTTGACCTTCAGACGGGCTTCCATCTTGGTGATGTCGGCGCGCTTTTCGTTCAGCAGGTAGGTCGCCACGTCGACCGGCACCTGGGCGTGGACCGCCGCGGTGTTTTCCTTCATGGCTTCTTCCTGCAGCAGGCGCAGGACGTGCAGGGCGCTGGATTCGGCGTCGCGGATCACGCCGGTGCCGTTGCAGCGCGGGCAGGTGATGTGCGAGCCTTCGTTCAGGGCCGGACGCAGGCGCTGGCGCGACAGTTCCATCAGGCCGAAGCGCGAGATCTTGCCCATCTGGACGCGGGCGCGGTCGAAATGGAGGGCGTCACGCAGGCGCTGTTCGACGGCGCGCTGGTTCTTGCTGTCTTCCATGTCGATGAAGTCGATGACGATCAGGCCGCCCAGGTCGCGCAAGCGCAGCTGGCGGGCCACTTCGTCGGCGGCTTCCGAGTTGGTCCGCAGGGCGGTTTCCTCGATGTCGGCGCCGCGGGTCGAGCGGGCCGAGTTGACGTCCACGGACACCAGCGCTTCGGTGTGGTCGATGACGATGGCGCCGCCCGAGGGCAGCGTGACCGTGCGCGAGTAGGCCGTTTCGATCTGGTGTTCGATCTGGAAGCGCGAGAACAGCGGGATGTCGTCGCGGTAGCGCTTCACGCGCTGGACGTTGTCCGGCATCACCACGCTCATGAACGCGGTGGCCTGGTCGGCGATCTCGTCCGTGTCGATCAGGATTTCGCCGATCTCGGGCGAGAAGTAATCGCGGATGGCGCGGATGACCAGGCTCGATTCCAGATAGATCAGGATGGGCGCGGAGTTGTCGCGCGCGGCGCCGTCGATGGCGGTCCAGAGCTGCAACAGGTACGACAAGTCCCATTGCAGTTCTTCGACGTTGCGGCCGATGCCGGCGGTGCGGGCGATGATGCTCATGCCCTGGGGCAGCTCGAGCTGCTCCATCGTGTCGCGCAGTTCCTGGCGGTCCTCGCCCTCGACACGGCGCGAAACGCCACCGCCACGGGGGTTGTTGGGCATCAGGACCAGGTAGCGGCCGGCCAGCGAGATGAACGTGGTCAGGGCGGCGCCCTTGTTGCCGCGCTCTTCCTTTTCAACCTGGACGATCAGCTCCTGGCCTTCGCGCAGGGCGTCCTGGATGCGGGCGGTGCGGACGTCGACGCCTTCCTTGAAGAAGCTGCGGGCCACTTCCTTGAAGGGAAGAAAGCCGTGGCGGTCTTCGCCGTAGTTGACGAAGCACGCTTCGAGGCCGGGTTCGATCCGGGTGATGACACCTTTGTAGATGTTGCCTTTGCGTTGTTCGCGGCCGGCAGTCTCGATGTCGAGGTCGATGAGTTTTTGCCCATCGACGATAGCGACGCGTAATTCTTCCTGGTGCGTCGCATTGAACAGCATGCGCTTCATGAGAGGGTTTCTCCGTTGTCATGACGCGCCGATATCGGCGCGTGACCTCGGGCCACTCGGGCTGCGGCTGAAGCGGGCAAGAAGATGCGGACCGTACCTGGGCGGCGCCCAGGCGTATCCGCCGCGGGTCAGGCGGGCACGTCGTGCCGTGGGGCACGGGGTTCTTTCAGCAGGAGGGTCAGCTTCACTGAATGTGGTTTGACGGAAATGTGCTGTGAACGGCAGTTGCGGCCGGATTGGTTGCCGACGCGCAGCTGGTGCTTTAAATATGCGACGATTCTTGCAGTGCTTCAAGCCGCTTGCGGCAGGCAACGGACCTGCTGGGACAGCGGGCAAAATGAATGCCACACCACTATCCGGCAGGGCGCGGTTGCGCCGGCGACCAAATGACCCAGGGGTTGAATGAGCAGGCAGTACAATGGCGGCCCACGCGCTCGACGGAGTTGCGTACTTGAGTTGCATCTCTACGCCAGCGGCTGATTCAGCCCCTTAAGGCTGTCCCGATTATATGTCGCTTTCCGCAATGCGCAAAGAAACTTCCTCCCCTATGGCCACCCCCTCCGTCCGCATGGTGGAAGTGGGCGCCGAACACGCCGGCCAGCGCCTGGATAATTACCTGATGCGCCTGTGCAAGGGCGTCCCCAAAACCCACATCTACAAGGCCATCCGTGGCGGCGAGGTCCGGGTAAACAAGGGACGCATCTCGGTCGACTATCGGGTCGCGGAAGGCGATATGGTCCGCATTCCGCCGCTGCGCCTGCCCGACCCGGGCAAGCCCAAGCCGGTGCCGGCCGCCGAATTCCCGGTGGTGTTCGAGGATGACGCGATGCTGGTGGTGGATAAGCCCGCCGGCGTGGCGGTGCACGGCGGCAGCGGCGTGTCCTTCGGCGTGATCGAGCAACTGCGCGCCGCCCGTCCCGAGGCCAAGTTCCTGGAGCTGGTGCACCGGCTCGACCGCGAGACCTCCGGCCTGCTGATGGTCGCCAAGAAGCGCAGCGCGCTGCTGGCCCTGCACGCCATGCTGCGCGAGGGGCGCAGCGACAAGCACTATTACGCGCTGGTCGAGGGCGACTGGGTCAACGACCGCCAGCACATCAAGCTGTCGCTGTCGAAATGGACCACCCAGTCCGGCGAACGCCGCGTCAAGGTCGATCCCGACGGCCAGACCGCCCACACCATCATCACGCTCAAGCAGCGCTTCGGCCGCTACAGCCTGGTGGACGCGGAACTGCGCACCGGGCGCACCCACCAGATCCGCGTGCACCTGGCGGCCAGCGGCTTTCCCATCGTGGGCGACGACAAGTACGGCCACGACGAGGTCCGCGCCGAGTTCTCGCGCATGGGCTTTGGCCGCATGTTCCTGCATGCCCACCAATTGACCCTGAACCATCCGCTGACGGGCGAGCCGATGACGCTGACCGCCGAATTGCCGCCCGCCTGCCGGAAAATACTGAAACAACTGGAGTCGGTCTGATATGTCGTATTCGCTGGTCGTTTTTGACTGGGACGGAACCCTGATGGATTCCACGCCCAGCATCGTGGCCGCCATCCAGGGCGCCTGTCGCGACCTGGAGCTGCCCGTGCCGTCGGCCTCCGACGCCAGCTGGGTGATCGGGCTGTCGCTGGAAAGCGCGCTGCGCCGCGCCGTGCCGCAGCTGACCCAGGCGATGCTGCCGCGCTTTCTCGAGCGCTACCGCACCCATTACCTGCTGCGCGACCCCGAACTGCGCCTGTTCGAGGGGGTCCCCGAGCTGCTGACGGCGCTGGCCGAGCGCGATGTGCGCCTGGCTGTCGCCACCGGCAAGAGCCGGGTCGGCCTGACCCGCGCCCTGGCCGCGACCGGCCTGGGCCCCATGTTCGACGCCACCCGCACCGCCGACGAGACCTTCAGCAAACCGCATCCGGCCATGCTGCACGAGTTGATGAGCGAGCTGGATGTCGATCCGGCCCGCGTGGTGATGGTGGGCGACACTTCCCACGACATGCAGATGGCCACCAACGCCGGCGTGCACGGCCTGGGCGTGACCTACGGCGCGCATACCCTGAAGGAACTTGAGGGTTGCGGCCCGCAGGCGGTGCTGGAAAGCGTGCCGCTGGTGCGCGAATGGCTGCTCAGCCGGGCCCTGGCCGCCGCCTGACGGCCGAGGCGTCGGTCCCGCCGGGAACGCCCGGCGGGTGGGGCGGTCTATTGCTGATCGCCGTCGGCCAGTCCGGCGGAATATCATGGGGTCGCGAAACGTCCACGGTTTGAGCGGGGCGGCAGCGACGCGAATCCACGCGCCGGCCCCCAGGAGAATCCCCATGTTGATACGCAGGCCCGATGACATCGTTCCGTCCGACATCACTACCGAGGCGGTCTGGCGCTCGCGCCGCGACCTGATCCTGCGCGCGGGCGTGGCGGCGGCGGGGCTGGGGCTGTCCGGCTGGGCGGCGCGCAGCGCCTTCGCCCAGGGCGCGGCTGCCGGCGGCCTGGCGGGCCAGCCCAACGCGGCATTCAGCGTCATGGACAAGCAGACGTCCTTCGCTGATATCACGTCCTACAACAACTACTACGAATTCGGCGTCGACAAGGGCGAGCCCGCGTCCAACGCCGGCAAGCTGCAGACCCGTCCGTGGACGGTCAGCGTCGAGGGCGAGGTCGGCAAGCCGCGCACCTTCGACATCGACGAGCTGCTCAAGCTGGCGCCCATGGAAGAGCGCGTGTACCGGCTGCGCTGCGTCGAGGGATGGTCCATGGTCATCCCGTGGGTCGGCTACTCGCTGTCGGCGCTGCTCAAGCAGGTCGAGCCCACCGGCAATGCCAAGTACGTGGAATTCGTGACCGCCGTGCAGCGCGAGAACATGCCGGGCGTGCGCGCCGCCATCCTCGACTGGCCCTATGTCGAGGGCCTGCGCATCGACGAGGCCATGCATCCGCTGGCCATGCTGGTGTTCGGCGTCTACGGCAAGGTGCTGCCCAACCAGAACGGCGCGCCGTTGCGGCTGGCCGTGCCCTGGAAGTACGGCTTCAAGTCGGGCAAGTCGCTGGTCAAGATCCGCCTGGTGGAAAAGCAGCCGGTGTCCTCGTGGATCAAGGCCGCGCCGCAGGAATACGGCTTCTATGCCAACGTCAATCCGACCGTGCCGCATCCGCGCTGGAGCCAGGCGACCGAGCGCCGCATCGGCGAGGACGGCCTGTTCACGCCCAAGCGCAAGACCCTGATGTTCAACGGTTACGCCGATCAGGTCGCGTCGCTCTACCAGGGCATGGATCTGAAGGCCAACTATTGAAGCCGCCCGTGGCTGATGGCGCCGCCGTGGCCGCGCCGCGCAAGCCGCAGTGGTCGGCGCGCGCGGTGGGGCGCTTCAAGCCCTGGCTGTTCCTGTTGGGCCTGGCGCCGTTCGCGCGCTGGATCTGGCTGGGCTTCACCGATGGGCTGACCGCCAACCCGGTGGAATTCCTGACCCGCTCGTCGGGCACCTGGACGCTGGTGTGCCTGCTTGTGACGCTGGCGATTACGCCGCTGCGGCGCCTGACCGGCCAGCCGGCCCTGGTGCGCCTGCGCCGCATGTGCGGCCTGTTCGCGTTCTTCTACGGCGCCATGCATTTCATGGCCTGGGTCTGGTGGGATCGCGGCTTCGATCCGGCCGCCATGCTGCAGGACATCGGCGAGCGGCCCTTCATTACCGTGGGGTTCGCCGCTTTCGTGCTGATGACGGCGCTGGCGGCCACCTCGACTCAGTGGGCCATGCGCAAGCTGGGCAGGCGCTGGCAGCAGCTGCACCGCGCCATCTATCTGATCGGCCTGCTGGCAGTGCTGCACTACTGGTGGCACAAGGCCGGCAAGAACGACCTGTCGCAGCCGATCCTGTACGCCGCGGCGCTGGCGCTGCTGCTGGGCTGGCGGCTGGCCGCCTGGTGGCGCCGCCGCCCGGGTTGAGCGGCGCGCGCCGTCCGGCTACAGCATGGCCAGCAGGATCGCCGCCGTCTCGGCGTCGGGCTGACCGTCGTGGAGGGCGGGGCGGTAGTGCATCTGGAAGGCCGCCAGCACATTGATGGTGGCGCGATCCAGTGTGCCGTTCTGCGGCGTGGTGTAGCCCAGCCGCTGCAACTGTTGCTGGAACCAGGCGACGTCGGGCGTGCCCTGCGCCTGCAGGCGCGCCAGGTGCGCGGCGGCGCCGGCTTCGTCGTACCAGCGGCCGATGCCGGCCGCGGCCAATTGCTTCCAGGGGAACAGCGGGCCCGGATCGACCTTGCGCTGGGGCGCGATGTCGCTGTGGCCCACCACGTTCTCGGGCGTGATGCCGTTGCGCTGGATGATGTCGCGCAACAGGATGGTCAGGGCGCGGATCTGGCGGTCGCCGTAGGCATGCCATTGCGGCTTGCCGTCGGTGCCGTCGGTCCACCCCGGGTTGACGATCTCGATGCCGATCGAGGTGCTGTTCATGGCGTTCAGGCCATACCAGGCGCTTTCGCCGGCGTGCCAGGCGGCGCGGGTTTCATCGACCAGCCGGTGGGCGCGCCCGGAGGTATCGATCAGGTAGTGGGCGCTGACCTTGCCCTGCGACAGCAGCTTCATCGATACGGCGTCGTCGGTCGAGGTGTAGTGCACCACGACGAAACGCACCCGGCTGCTCTGGCTGACCGCGGTGACCGAGGTGTCCAGGTTCAGGCCGGCGGGGCCGCGCTGGGCGCAACCGGCCAGGGCCGCGAGGGCCAGGAATACGGCGGCAATTCGGATCATGGTCAGCGCGCCAGGTACAGGAACAGGGTGGGCATCTTGTCCAGCTGCGGGGCGGGCTGCTTTTTCCAGTCGGCGATGGTGCGCGTGGCGATCCATTCGTCGGCGGTGGTCAGCGCGCGGGCCACGCACAGCTTGGTGTCGCCCTTCAGGCTGGCCAGCAGCGTCGCGAACATGGCGGCGTTGCGGTAGGGGGTTTCGATCAGCAGTTGCGTCTGGTTGTGCCGGGCGGAGTGCTGTTCCCAGGCCTTGAGCTGTTTGGCGCGCTCGCTGGCGTCCACGGGGGCGTAGCCGTGGAAGGCGAAGCGCTGGCCGTCCAGGCCGCTGGCCATCAGGCCCAGCAGGATGGAGGAGGGGCCGACCCAGGGCTTGACGGTGATGCCCAACCGGTGGGCGGCGTCCACCACCTTGGCGCCAGGGTCGGCGACCGCCGGGCAGCCGGCTTCGGACACCAGGCCGATGTCGGCGCCGCGGCGCACTGGCTCGAGCCAGGCGCCGATCTCGGCGGCGTCGGTCTTGTCGCTGAGCGTGTGGATGGTGATTTCCTGCAGCGGCCGGGTGGTGCCCACCAGCTTGAGGAAGGCGCGCGCCGTCTTGGCGTTCTCGGCGATGTAGGTGTCCAGGCTGCCGGCCCGGGCGCGCGCGTCGGCGGGCAGCCAGCTTTCCGGGGCGGCCTCGCCCAGCCCCACGGGGATCAGGTGCAGCGAGCCGCTCATGCGGGCGCTCCCGGCGCCGCCAGCGGGTCGAGCCCGAACCCGGCCAGCATGGTGGTCAGGGCGATTAGCGGCAGGCCGATGATGGCGGTCGGATCGTCGCTCTGGATGCTTTCCATCAGGGCGATGCCCAGGCTTTCCGCCTTGGCGCTGCCTGCGGTATCGTAGGGTTCCTCTGCGCGCAGATAGGCGTCAATGGCCTGGTCGGACAGGCGCCGGAAGCGGCAGCGCGTGACGATGTCGGCTTTTTCCACCCGTTGACCGTCCGTGACCGCCAACGCGCTGTGAAATTCCACCATCTGCCCGGAAAGTGCCCGCAATTGTGCCTGGGCGCGCGAAAAGTCGCCAGGCTTGCCGATGGGTTGGCCGTCCACGGTCGCCACCTGATCCGAGCCGATCACGATGCTGCCCGGATGCGCGGACGCCACCACCATGGCCTTGGCGACCGACAGGCGCAGCGCCAGCGCTTCGGGGGATTCGCCCGGTTGTGGCGTTTCGTCCACATCCGGCGAAATGGCGGTAAAGGGCAGGCGCAGGCGGCTGAGCAGTTCTTTGCGGTAGCGCGAGCTGGAAGCGAGGATCAGGCTGGGTTGTGAGGGCATGCGATATTTGACGCTGGGACGTAAGTCACAGTATTATCTAACGTTTTGCGGCATTTTTGCAGGGCAGCATGACTTTTGGGCGGGGCGCAACCCCGGCGCGAGTCATCGGTTTGGCGCCCTGGGATGGCCGCGAATGCACGGGATGAGCAGGTTGTGCGCGATGCGCATGCCCGGCGGTCTTGTGCGAAAGGACAGAACATCAAGCCCATCGACGCATTCGCATTCGCCCATTCGGGCAAGGAAGCGCAAGGCACCATACCTCTTGTGCGGTTGACGCGCGCGGTTGACGGACTTCCCGAGCAACCGGCGGGTGAGGCCGGCCTCGTGACGTGGTCCGTGCGCGGCGAGATGGGCAAGGCCGGGTTGCTGCAAGGTCAGCCGCTCCTGCACATTCATGTGCGGGCGAATCCGGTCGTGGTGTGCCAGCGGTGCAATGAGCCGTTCGCCTATCCGGTGGACAGCGAGGTCCTGCTGCAACTGGTCAAGTCCGAAGCCGACCTCGACGACGGCTTTGCCTCCGGCGGTCACGCCGCGGGTTTCGACGACGAGGATGAGGACGGCGAGGAAGCAGGAAACGCAGGAAAAGGTTTTGTGTCCAACCAGCCTGAAAAGGTGGTGGGTTCGCATCATTTCGATCTGTTGGCCCAGATCGAAGATGAGCTCATTCTGAGCGTTCCGTATGTGCCCAAGCATGATGTATGCCCGGGCGCGCAGGCCAAGGACAGCGAAGCTCCCCAAGAGCCCGTTGTCAAGCGTCCGTCGCCGTTTGCGGTGCTGGAACAACTGAAGCACAAAGATTGAGATCAACATCGGGCCGCATCGCGTACAATGCGCCCCGTTTCTAGGAGTCATCATGGCTGTTCAACAAAACAAGAAGTCCCCGTCCAAGCGCGGTATGCACCGCTCGCACGATTTTCTGGTGAATCCGTCGACGGCTATCGAACCGACCACGGGCGAAACGCACCTGCGTCACCACATCAGCCCCAACGGCTTCTACCGTGGCCGCAAGGTCCTGAAGACCAAGGCCGACGAATAAGGCCCCCGGGCCGAACTCGTACTCGGACCAATTCGGCTGAGCGCTGATACCTGGCACCCGTGATACGCATCGCCATAGACTGTATGGGCGGAGACTTCGGTCTGCCCGTCACGATTCCGGCTGCGATCGAGTTCGCCCGGCAATTTCCGGACACCCGGCTATTGCTGGTCGGGCTTCCCGACGCCATCGAAGCGGCGCTCTCCGAGCACCGCGGCGTCGAGCGTGATCGCTTCGAGATCGTGGCGGCTTCCGAAGTCGTCACCATGGACGACCCGGTCGAGGTCGCCCTGCGCCGCAAAAAAGACTCCTCCATGCGCCTGGCCGCCCAGTCCGTCAAGGACGGGAATGCCGACGCCTGCATTTCCGCCGGCAACACCGGCGCGTGGATGGCCATTTCACGCTATGTGCTCAAGACGCTGGACGGCATTGACCGGCCGGCGATCGCCACGTCCATTCCGAACCAGACGGGCCGCGCCACCACGGTGCTGGACCTGGGCGCGAATGTGGACTGCACGGCCGAGCACCTGCTGCAATTCGCCATCATGGGCGCCGCGCTGTCGCAGGCGGTGGACCATCGCGACAACCCCACCGTGGGCTTGCTCAACATCGGCGAAGAGGTCATCAAGGGCAACGAGGTCGTCAAGGAAGCCGCCGAGCTTCTGCGCGCCAGTCCCCTGAACTTCTACGGCAACGTGGAAGGCAATGACATTTTCAAGGGTACGGTCGACGTCGTCGTCTGCGACGGTTTCGTCGGCAACGTCGTGCTCAAGTCCGTGGAAGGCCTGGCCAAGATGTTGTCCAGCGTCATCCGCGAAGAGTTCAAACGCAACCTGATCACGCTGCTGGCCGGCGCCGTGGCCAAGCCGGTGCTGAACCGCTTGCGCAATCGCGTCGACAACCGCCGCTACAACGGCGCGGCGTTGCTGGGCCTGCGTGGCGTGGTCATCAAGAGCCACGGCTCGGCTGATGTCTACGCCTTCGGGTTCGCGCTGCAACGGGCGCGCGAAGCCGTCGTGAGTAAACTGCTGGAGCGCACCGCACAGACGGTCGCGCAGCTCAACCAGCGCGTCCAGTCTGCCTCGGGTGCTCCGGCGCTCGAGCCGGGCGCGGCTGGAGACACCGCTTGATGGATACCGCAATGAAATATTCCGTGATCGCGGGCACCGGCAGCTTCCTGCCGGAACGCGTGGTTTCGAATGACGCCCTGGCCGCGGAGCTGGCGACGCGCGATATCGCCACCTCCGACGAGTGGATCGTCGAGCGCACGGGCATCCGCCAGCGCCACCTCGCCGAACGCGGCGTCACCACCAGCCAGCTGGCGACCGAGGCCTCGCGCCGCGCGCTGGCCGATGCGGGTGTCGATGCCTCCGAGGTCGACCTGATCGTGCTGGCTACGTCCACGCCCGATTTCGTGTTTCCCAGCACCGCCTGCCTGGTGCAGGCCAACCTGGGCGCCAAGGGGTCTGCCGCCTTCGACGTGCAGGCCGTGTGCAGCGGCTTCGTCTATGCCCTGACCACCGCCGACAGCTTCATCCGCGCCGGCCGCGCGCGTTGCGCCCTGGTGATCGGCGCCGAAGTGTTCTCGCGCATCCTCGACTGGAACGACCGCAGCACCTGCGTGCTGTTCGGCGACGGCGCCGGCGCGGTGGTGCTCAAGGCCTCCGACAAGCCCGGCATCCTGGCCGCCCAGCTGCATGCCGACGGCAGCCAGATGAAGATCCTCAGCGCCGCGGGCAACGTGGCCTATGGCGACGTCACCGGCGATCCGTTCCTGCGCATGGACGGCCAGGCGGTGTTCAAGCAGGCCGTCACGGTGCTGGACCGCTCCGCCCGCAACACCTGCGCCGAAGCCGGCGTCGACATCAGTGAAGTCGATTGGCTGGTGCCGCATCAGGCCAACGTCCGCATCCTGAATTTCCTGGCGCGCAAGCTTGCCGTGCCGGTCGAGAAGGTTGTCATCACCGTCGACAGCCATGCCAATACCTCCGCTGCCAGCGTGCCGCTGGCGCTTGACGCCGCGCGCCGCGATGGCCGCGTCAAGCCGGGCCAGCTCGTGCTGATGCAGGGCGTGGGCGGCGGATTCACCTGGGGTTCGGTACTGGCCCGCATGTAAGGGCGTGTCCGGCCGGGACGCGGATTGCCGCGCCCGCCCGGATGCCGCGTCCGACATTCCACAGACTCAGAATCACTCCACACGGTCGAACATGAAAATCGCTTTTGTCTTTCCTGGCCAGGGTTCGCAGGCCGTCGGCATGCTGGATGCCTGGGCCGGCGTCGCCGCCGTGACCGATACCGTGGCGCGCGCCTCGCAGGCGCTGGGCCAGGACCTGGGCGCGCTGATCGCGCAGGGCCCCATCGAACAGCTCAACCTGACCACCAACACCCAGCCCGCCATGCTGACGGCCGGCGTCGCGTTCTTCGCGGCCTGGCGCGCGGCGGGTGGCCGCAATCCCGACGTCGTCGCCGGCCACAGCCTGGGCGAATACGCCGCGCTGACGGCCGCCGGCTCGTTGGCGCTGGAAGACGCCGTGCGCCTGGTGCGCGTGCGCGCCGACGCCATGCAGGCCGCGGTGCCTGTCGGCACGGGCGCCATGGCCGCCATTCTCGGCCTGGACGATGATGCCGTGCGCGCCGCGTGTGCCGGGGCAGCCCAGGGCGAAGTGGTCGAAGCCGTCAACTTCAACGCGCCGGCGCAGGTCGTGATCGCCGGCCACAAGGGCGCCGTCGAACGTGCCTGCGAACTGGCCAAGGCCGCGGGCGCCAAGCGCGCGCTGCTGCTGCCGGTGTCCGCGCCGTTCCACTCCAGCCTGCTCAAGCCCGCCGCCGACGTGCTGGCGGGCGCGCTGGCCGCGGTCAACGTGGCGGCGCCGCAGATCCCGGTCATCAACAACGTCGATGTCGCCTCGCCGACGGAACCCGGGGCAATCCGGGATGCGCTGGTGCGCCAGGCATGGCATCCTGTGCGTTGGGTCGAGACGCTGCGCGCCATGAAGGCGCAGGGCGTGACTCACGTCATCGAGTGCGGGCCGGGCAAGGTGCTGGCCGGCCTGACCAAACGCATCGACCCCGAGCTCACCGGCCTGGCCATCACGGATCCGGCCTCGCTTGAGGCCGCGCTGGCCGCGGTCAACGGAAATTAAGACCATGGAAAACACCTCGATCGAACTGCAGGGCAAGATCGCCCTGGTCACCGGCGCGACGCGCGGCATTGGCCGCGCCATCGCCCAGGAACTGGCCGCGCGCGGCGCGGTGGTCGTCGGCACCGCCACCTCCGAATCGGGCGCCGCCGCCATCACCGAGGCGCTGGCGCCGTTCGGCGGCCGCGGCGTGGTGCTGGACGTGACCAACGCCGAGGCCTGCGACGCACTCATCGACGCGCTCGGCAAGGAAGGCGGCGGTCCGCACATCCTCGTCAATAATGCCGGCATCACCCGCGATACGCTGGCAATGCGCATGAAAGACGACGATTGGTCCGCGGTCATCGACACCAACCTGGCGTCGGTCTTCCGCCTGTCGCGCGCCGTGTTGCGCAACATGATGAAGGCCCGTTGGGGACGCATCATCAACGTCACCTCCGTGGTGGGTTCCAGCGGCAATGCCGGCCAGGCCAACTACGCCGCCGCCAAGGCCGGCGTCGCCGGTATGTCGCGCGCCCTGGCGCGCGAGCTGGGCAGCCGCAACATCACCGTCAATTGCGTCGCGCCGGGCTTCATCGACACCGACATGACGCGCGCGCTGGGCGAGAACCAGACCGCCGCGCTGCTGCAGCAGATTCCGCTGGGCCGGCTGGGTTCGCCCACGGACATCGCCCATGCGGTGGCCTTTTTGTCCGGGCCGCAGGCGGGTTACATTACCGGCACCACCCTGCACGTCAACGGCGGGATGTACATGCAATAAGTCACGAAACGCGCGGGCGGCCCAGGCCGCCGCGCCGGCGCCGGACAACCGGCACGGCAACGCGCGGTTCATCCGGAAACGCCGCACACCGGTTTTCCTGCGCCCGGCGGGCGACAGATCAAAGTGCGCGGTGTTATTTTTGTCACGGCCTGGCGTTTGCAGTACTCTGCGCTTGGCTATAATTCGCGGGATTTTTCCCATTTGGAGATCTGCATGGAAAGCATCGAACAGCGCGTCAAGAAGATCGTCGCTGAACAACTTGGCGTGAACGAAGCCGAGATCAAGAACGAATCCTCCTTCCTTGACGACCTCGGTGCCGATTCGCTCGACATGGTCGAACTGGTCATGGCGCTCGAAGACGAATTCGAGACCGAGATCCCCGACGAAGAGGCCGAAAAGATCACGACCGTGCAACAAGCGATTGATTACATCAATTCGAACGGTAAGCAGTAAGCTCAGCCTATATCCTTCCGGTTGCCCCATGTCCGGGGCCAGCCGGGAACCGGGGCGGTTTCAGGAATTTGCCGTGTGGTCCACGCGCGGGAAGGGCATTGATGCCCGACCCGCTATTGCGTGTTCCGCACGCGCAGTGCATCCCGAAAGCCGCCTTTCTTTTGTCTGTTTGAGGAGTCATCCGTGAAGCGACGTGTCGTCATCACTGGCCTTGGTATCGTTTCGCCCGTTGGCAACGACCTGACCACCGCTTGGGACAATATCGTCAACGGACGTTCTGGCATCAGCCGTATCTCCCGTTTCGATCCCTCGGCCATCACCACGCACATTGCCGGCGAAGTCAAAGACTTCGACATCAGCACCTATATCTCGAGCAAAGAAGCCCGCCAGATGGATACCTTCATCCATTACGGCCTGGCCGCCGGGATGCAGGCCTGGCGCGATTGTGGCCTGGAAGTCACCGAAGCCAACGCCGAACGCATTGGCGTGATCGTCGGCTCGGGCATCGGCGGTCTGCCGCGCATCGAGGAAACCCAGGTCGAATACATGGCCAAGGGTCCGCGCCGGATCTCGCCGTTCTTCGTGCCGGGTTCGCTGATCAACCTGATCTCCGGCCACCTGTCCATCGCCTTTGGCATGAAGGGCCCCAGCTACGCCGTCGTGTCGGCCTGCACCACGGGCCTGCACAGCATTGGTGACGCTGCCCGCCTGATCGAGTACGGCGATGCCGACGTCATGCTGGCCGGTGGCGCCGAGTCGACCGTATCGCCGCTGGGCATCGGCGGCTTTGCCGCGATGCGCGCGCTGTCGACCCGCAACGATGATCCTCAGACGGCTTCGCGTCCCTGGGACCGCGACCGCGACGGCTTCGTGCTGGGCGAGGGCGCCGGCGTGCTGGTGCTGGAAGAATACGAACACGCCAAGAAGCGCGGCGCGCGCATCTATGGCGAGTTCGCCGGCTACGGCATGAGCTCCGACGCGCATCACATCACGGCTCCCGACAAGGACGGCCCGCGCCGCGGCATTCTCAACGCGCTGCGCAACGGCGGCCTGAACCTGGAAGACGTCCAGTACGTCAACGCGCACGGCACCTCGACGCCCCTGGGCGACAAGAACGAGAGCGACGCGCTGAAGCTGGCGTTCGGCGACCACGCCAAGAAGCTGGTGGTGAATTCGACCAAGTCGATGACCGGCCACCTGCTGGGCGCGGCCGGCGGCATCGAGGCGGTGTTCACGACCCTGGCGGTCTACAACCAGGTTTCGCCTCCGACCATCAACATCTTCAACCAGGATCCGGAATGCGACCTGGACTACTGCGCCAACGAGGCACGGCAGATGAAGATCGACGTCGGCCTGTCCAACTCGTTCGGCTTCGGCGGCACCAACGGCTCGATGGCCGTTCGCCGGGTCTGATTTGGAAGGCCCAGGCCAGGGGCGCTGGACGTTTCGCGTGCCCGTTCTGCGGCCGCGCGGCGTGACGGCGTTGCCCGGCCTGGGGCTGGCCGCCGCCGCGGCCAGCCTTCTCACCGCCGCCTCGTGGCACGGCACGGCCTGGACGGCCGGCGCCGCGCTGATGTCATCGGCGTTGGCGGCGGGGCTGTTACACTTGACCCGTCGCAGCCTGTCCCCGGTATCGGCCCTGCGCACGGCGGCCGGTGGCGGCCGCTGGCAGGTGCGCCTGCCGAGCGGTTGGCGGGACGCGTCGCTGGTGCAACAGCGTCGCGGACCGGCGTGGCTTTCGCTCACCCTGCAGCCCTTGCCCTCCGGGAGTATGGCCTTTAACGACCACCATGTAACTTTCACCGTCTGGCAACCGACGTTGCGACCCGACGACTGGCGGCGCCTGTGCCTGCTGGCCGGCGCGGCGCGGCAGACGCCCCGGACGGTCCGCCTGCGGGAGGCCTCATGAGCGAGCGCGAAGTCGACGCTGAGCTTGTCGCGCGCGTCCAGCGGGGCGACAAGAAGGCCTTTGACCTGCTGGTGCTCAAGTACCAGCGCAAGATCCTCCGTCTGCTGGCCCGCATGATCCGCGATCCCGCCGAGATCGAGGACGTGGCCCAGGAAGCGTTCATCAAGGCCTACCGGGCCTTGCCCCAGTTCCGGGGGGAGAGCGCGTTCTACACCTGGTTGTATCGTATCGCCATCAATACGGCCCGAAATTGGCTCGCGTCCCAGGGACGGCGGCCGAGCGCGCCCAATGCGATAGAAACGGAAGACGGTGAAACTTTTAACGAAACCGACAACCTAACCGATATAAGCACGCCGGAGTCCATGGTGGCCAGCCGCGAGATCGCCGAAACGGTGAACGCGGCCATCGAGGAATTGCCCGAGGAATTGCGCACCGCAATCGTCCTGCGTGAAATCGAAGGTATGAGTTACGAAGACATCGCCCAGAGCATGGACTGCCCCATTGGTACGGTGCGCTCCCGCATTTTCCGTGCGCGAGAAGCCATTGCGACCAAGTTGCGCCCATTGCTTGGCACCGATGCCGAGCGTCGCTGGTAAGGAGTGGCAGTCATGCAGACTACAGCAGCCAAGTCCGTCGTTTCTTCCGAAGCCGCCTGGGAGGAATCCGTTTCCGCCTGGATGGACGGGGAAGAAACCGACGATATTCTCTCCGGCCTGTTGACCCGCGAAGGGCGACAGACCTGGGATACCTATCATCTGATCGGTGATGCCCTGCGCAACACCGACCTGGCGCTGACGCCCAGCGCGAACTTCCACGCCCGCCTGTCGCGGGCGCTGGATGCCGAACTGCCGATCGTGGCCGCGCCGCGGCGCCGCTCACCGCTGCGCCTGGGCCTGTCCGGCCTGGCGGTGGCGGCCGCGGTCGCCACGGTGGCCTGGGTCGCCCAGCCGTATCTGGCGGGCGGTTCCCCCGCCACCGAGACGCGGGTGCTGGCGGACGCCAGCCTGAGCGGCAGCGCCGATACGTCGGGCCTGAGCGACTACCTGGAGGCCCATCGCCAGATGGCCGGCCCCAGCGCGGTGCGTCAGGTGTCGTTCGACGTCGGGGCGGGGCGCTGATGGCCCTGGTGCTTCCGACTCGTTGGCCGGTGCTGGGACGGGCTGCCTCCTGGCAAGCCCACCGCGCCGGCTGGTTCGCCGCTACGCTCCTGACCGCATTCCTGGCCGCGCATGACCCCGCGCGCGCCGCCGACGCCGCCCCCGCCCAGCAGGGCGATGACGTGGTGCAGCTGCTTTCGCGCATCCAGCAGGCCGCGCGCAAGCAGGACTACGCCGGCGTGTTCATGTATCAACAAGGCGAGATGATCCAGTCCTCGCGGCTGGTGCATGTCCTGGACGGCACCGGCGAGCGCGAGCGTCTCGAGATCCTGGACGGGCAGCCGCGCGAATACCTGCGGCACAACGAAGACGTGCAGTGCCTGATCCCCGAGCGCAAGACGGTCCTGATCGAGCGTCGCCGCGGCGACCGCTTTCCCGGTCTGCTGCTGGGCGATCCGGCCAACCTGACCGATCACTACAAGATCCGCACCGAGTCGGCGCTGCATCGCGTCGCCGGGCGCGAATGCCGCCTGATCACTATCGAGCCGCTGGACAAGTTGCGCTATGGCTATCGCCTCTGCGCCGACGTCGAAACCAATCTGCTGCTGAAGGCCCAGACCCTCAACGCCGCCCGCGGCGTGGTCGAGCAGGTGTCGTTCACCTCGCTGCGCCTGGGCGCCGAAGTGGATCCCAAGTCGCTGTCGTCGCGCTGGAACACGCGCGACTGGAAGGTGCTCGAGCCCTCCATGAAGCCGGTCGACCTGGGCGCCCTGGGATGGCGCATTCCGGCGCCCAAGGGGTTCACGGTGGTGATGCAGGTGGCGCGCTCGATGGGTCGCGGCGCGACGGTCAACCAGATGGTGCTGTCCGACGGCCTGGCGGCCATCTCGGTGTTCATCGAACCCTACGACAGCCAGCGCGGCCATCATCCGCCCCCTGGCGCGGCGCAGCGTGGATCGATTACCGTCTATGGCACCCGCATCGCCGATTACTGGCTGACGGCCGTGGGCGAAGTGCCCGTGGCGACGCTGGAACAATTGGCGGAAGCGACAGAATACGTACCCGTGGCGAACGCTCCGGCGGCCGGCTCCAAGTGATGAGCGGCCTCTGCGGCAAGAAGTGATTTCGGAGCAATCTATGAAAGCAATGATGGTGTCGAACCCCGGCCTGCGCCGCTTCCTGGCGGCCGCGACGGCGGGGCTCTTGATGTCGGCCGCGTTCGCGCCGGTCTCGCACGCGCAGACCCCGGCGGCCGAAACGCCCACCCCGACGGTGGCGTTGCCTGACTTCACCAGCATCATCGAAAAAGCCGACCCGGCGGTCGTCAACATCCGCACCACGGCCACCGTGCCGATCCGCGGCGTGGGCCCGGGCGGCAACGATCCGGCCGAGCTGTTCCGCTGGTTCTTCGGTCCTGACTTCCAGCCGCCGGGCCAGCAGTCGCCCAACCCGCGCCAGCGCCCGCAGCCGCAGCAGCCCGAGGAACGCACCGTGCCGCGCGGCGTGGGCTCGGGCTTCTTCATCTCCGATGACGGCTACATCATGACCAACAATCACGTGGTCAGCGATGCAACCGACATCTACGTCACCCTCACCGACGGCCGCGAATTCAAGGCCAAGGTCATCGGCACCGACGAGCGCACCGACGTGGCGCTGATCAAGATCGAAGCCAAGGACATGACGCCGCTGGTGATCGGCGACCCCAAGAAGCTGAAGAAGGGCCAGTGGGTGCTGGCGATCGGTTCGCCGTTCGGCCTGGACTCCACCGTGACCTCGGGCATCGTCAGCGCCATCGGCCGCGATACCGGCGAATACCTGCCGTTCATCCAGACGGACGTGGCGGTCAACCCGGGCAACTCGGGCGGTCCGCTGATCAACCTGGCGGGCGAGGTCGTGGGCATCAACTCCCAGATCATCTCGCGCAGCGGCGGCTTCATGGGCATCTCGCTGGCCATCCCGATCGACGAAGCGATGCGGGTGGTCGACCAGCTGCGCGCCACTGGCAAGGTCACGCGCGGCCGCGTCGGCGTGCAGATCGGCGAAGTCGGCAAGGACGTGGCCGAGGCCATCGGCCTGCCCAAGGCCGAGGGCGCGCTGGTCAGCAGCGTCGAGGCGGACGGTCCGGCCGAACAGGCGGGCGTGCAGCCGGGCGACGTGATCCTGACCTTCAACAAGGAACCGATCAAGCGCTGGTCCGATCTGCCGCGCATCGTCGGCGAAACCAAGCCGGGCACGCGCGCCGACATGGAAGTGTGGCGCAAGGGCAAGAAGATGACCCTGTCGGTCAAGGTCGGCGAGATTCCGGTCGACAAGGCGGCCCCGGGCAAGAAGGGCACGCCGCCGGCGCCGGAAGTCACCAACGCGCTGGGCCTGGGCGTGATCGACGTGCCCGCCGATGTGCAGAAGAAGCTGCGCATCAAGGGCGGCGTGCAGGTCAAGGTCGCCGAAGGCGCCGCGGCCAAGGCCGGCCTGCAGGAAGGCGACATTGTGTTGGCCCTGAACGACACCGACGTCACCGGCGCCAAGCAGTTCGCCGAGCTGGTCGGCAAGCTGGAGAAGGGCCGCGCGGTCGGCCTGCTGGTGCGCCGCGGCGAGCAGACCCAGTGGGTGGCGGTGCCCGCAAGCAAATAAGGCCCAAGACCGGCTAAAATGGCTGGTTGCCGCAAGAGGGGGCGCCTGGCGCCCCCTCGTTTTTGCCCGGCTCCCCGCCAGATGCCGCCCGCGGCCCGCCGCAAGCGAGGCCCGGCGGCGGGCGGTCCGGCCTAGCGGCCCCAACCCGTCAGCCGTGCCTACCCTGGTGGCGGCGTCTTCCGGCAGTTTGCCGAATGTTCCGTCCCTTTTAAATTCAAGCATGCAGCATATTCGCAACTTCTCCATCATTGCCCACATCGATCACGGCAAATCGACCCTGGCCGATCGCCTGATCCAGCGCTGCGGCGGATTGGCGGATCGCGAAATGTCGGCCCAGGTGCTCGACTCCATGGAGATCGAGCGTGAGCGCGGCATTACCATCAAGGCCCAGACGGCGGCCCTGCACTACAAGGCGCAGGACGGCAAGATATACAACCTGAACCTGATCGACACCCCGGGGCACGTCGACTTCTCGTACGAAGTCAGCCGCTCGCTGTCGGCCTGCGAAGGCGCGCTGCTGGTGGTCGACGCCTCGCAGGGCGTCGAGGCCCAGACCGTGGCCAACTGCTACACCGCCATCGAGCTGGGCGTGGAAGTGCTGCCGGTGCTGAACAAGATGGACTTGCCGCAGGCCGATCCGGAAGGCGCGCGCCAGGAAGTCGAGGACGTGATCGGCATCGACGCTTCGCACGCGGTGCTGGCCAGCGCCAAGACCGGCATGGGCATCGACGAGATCCTCGAGTCCATCGTCGCGCGCGTGCCGCAGCCCAAGGGTGATCCCGATGCGCCGCTGCAGGCGCTGATCATCGACTCGTGGTTCGACAACTACGTCGGCGTGGTCATGCTGGTGCGCATCGTCAATGGCGTGCTCAAGCCCAAGGACAAGATCCTGCTGATGGCCTCCGGCGCCACCCACCTGTGCGAGCAGACCGGCGTGTTCACGCCCAAGTCGCAGCAGCGTCCGCACCTGTCGGCGGGCGAGGTGGGCTTCATCATCGCCGGCATCAAGCAGCTCGAAGACGCCAAGGTCGGCGACACGGTGACGCTGGCGAACAAGCCGGCCGCCGCGCCGCTGCCCGGCTTCAAGGAAGTCAAGCCGCAGGTGTTCGCCGGCCTGTACCCGGTCGAAAGCTCGGAATACGACCAGCTGCGCGATTCGCTCGAGAAGCTCAAGCTGAACGACGCCGCGCTGATGTTCGAGCCCGAGGTGTCGCAGGCGCTGGGCTTCGGCTTCCGCTGCGGCTTCCTTGGCCTGCTGCACATGGAAATCGTGCAGGAGCGCCTGGAGCGCGAGTTCGACATGGACATCATCACCACCGCGCCGTCGGTGGTGTACGAAGTCGAGCAGCGCGATGGTTCGGTGATCACCGTCGAAAGCCCGTCGCGCATGCCCGAGATCGGCAAGATCGCCGACATTCGCGAGCCGATCGTGAAGGTCACGCTGTTCATGCCGCAGGACTACGTCGGTCCGGTGATGACGCTGTGCAACAACAAGCGCGGCGTGCAGATCAACATGAGCTATCACGGCCGCCAGGTGCACCTGGTGTACGAGATCCCGCTGGCCGAGATCGTGCTGGACTTCTTCGACAAGCTCAAGTCGGTGTCGCGCGGCTACGCCTCGATGGACTACGAGTTCCTCGAGTACCGCTCGGCCGACGTGGTGCGCGTGGACCTGCTGATCAACAACGACCGCGTCGACGCGCTGGCCGTGATCGTCCACCGCAGCAACGCCCGCCATCGCGCCCGCGACGTCGTGACGCGCATGCGCGGCCTGATTCCGCGCCAGATGTTCGACGTGGTGATCCAGGCGGCCATCGGCGCCGAAATCATCGCCCGCGAGAACGTCAAGGCGCTGCGCAAGAACGTGCTGGCCAAGTGCTACGGCGGCGACATCTCGCGCAAGAAGAAGCTGCTCGAAAAGCAGAAGGCCGGCAAGAAGCGCATGAAGCAGGTCGGTACCGTGGAAATTCCGCAGGAGGCGTTCCTGGCCATCCTGCAAGTGGAAGACAAATAGAACCAAAGAAGGCGGTTAGCTGATGAGTTGGAACTTTGCCCTGATCCTGTTTGTTCTGCTGGTGCTGACCGGCATTATCTGGGCGCTCGATCTGGCCGTATTGCGACGCGGCCGCGAGCGTCGGGCGCAAGAGGCGATGGCGCAGTACGACGCGGCGCTGGCGGACGATCCGCAGGATGCCGAACGCCAGCGGCGCGAGGCCGGCGACAAGGCCCGCCGCGTGCCGTGGTGGATCGAATACGCGGTCAGCTTCTTCCCGGTGATCCTGTTCGTGTTCGTGCTGCGTTCGTTCGTGGTGGAGCCGTTCCGCATTCCGTCGGGCTCGATGCTGCCGACGCTGCAATCCGGCGACCTGATCCTGGTGAACAAGTTCAGCTATGGCCTGCGCCTGCCGGTGATCGACAAGAAGGTCGTCGACATCGGCAAGCCGCAGCGCGGCGACGTGTTCGTGTTCCGCTATCCGGTCGATCCGGACGTCGACTACATCAAGCGCGTGGTCGGCCTGCCCGGTGACGAAATCGCCTACCTCGACAAAAAACTGTATGTGAACGGTCAATTGGTGCCGCATGAGCGCGCCGGCGACTATTTCGAACCCGACCGTGTCTCGTATATCGCACAATATAAAGAGAAGTTGGGCGAAGTTAGCCACAATATCCTGCTGGATGAGGGCCGACCGCAGGAATATCGCCCGCAATACCAATTTCCCAACCTCGGGAACTGCCAATATTCCCGCGATGGGGTACGCTGCAAAGTACCCGAGGGGCAATACTTCGCCATGGGCGATAATCGGGATAACAGCGCCGACAGCCGATACTGGGGTTTCGTGCCGGAATCCAATATCGTCGGGAAGGCCTTCTTCATCTGGATGAATTTCAGCGATCTCAGCCGCATCGGCCGGTTCAACTGATTATGTCGCTAGCCACGCTAGAAAACCGGCTGGATCACCACTTTGGTGACCCAGCATTGCTTGAACAGGCGTTGACCCATCGCAGCCATGGTGCGCGCCACAACGAGCGCCTGGAATTCCTCGGGGATTCCGTGCTCAACTTCGTCGTCGCGGCGATGCTGTTCGAGCGTTACGCGAAAATCGACGAGGGCGACCTGTCGCGCCTGCGCGCCAACCTGGTCAAGCAGGCCTCGCTGGCGGATATCGCCCAGCGCCTGGAACTGTCCCAATACCTGCGCCTGGGCGAAGGCGAATTGAAGAGCGGCGGTTTCCGCCGTCCGTCGATTCTGGCCGACACGGTCGAAGCCCTGTTCGGCGCGGTGTTCCTGGACGCCGGCTTCGATGCCGCCCGTCGCGTGATCGTGCGCCAGTACCAGCCGGTGCTGGCCTCGGTCGATCCCAAGACCCTGGGCAAGGACGCCAAGACCTTGCTGCAGGAATTCCTGCAAGGCCGCAAGCTGGCCTTGCCCGTGTACACCGTGGTGGCCACGCACGGCGCCGCCCACAGCCAGCAGTTCGAGGTCGAATGCGCCATTCCGGCGCTGGAGATCAAGGTGAACGCGCCCGGCGCCAGCCGCCGCGCGGCCGAGCAGTCGGCCGCCAAGCTGGCGCTGGAGGCGGCGCAGGCCATCAGCCCGGCGTCCAAGGCCGCCCGCAAGTCGGGCAAGGCGCGCAAGACCGCGCAGTTGTCGCTGCCCGTGGCAGTGTCCCAAGAGACTAAATGAGCGATACCCCTTTCCGTACCGGTTTCGTGGCCATCGTCGGCCGCCCCAATGTGGGCAAGTCCACGCTGACGAACGCGCTGATCGGTTCCAAGATCTCCATCGTGTCGCGCAAGGCGCAGACCACGCGCCACCGCATCCACGGGGTGCTGACGCGCGACCACGAACAGTTCGTGTTCGTCGATACGCCGGGCTTCCAGACGCGCCACGGCGGCGCCATGAACCGCATGATGAACCGCGTCGTGACGCAGGCGCTGGCCGACGTCGACGTGGTGGTCCACGTGGTCGAGGCCGGCAAGTGGTCGGAGGGCGACGCCAAGCTGCTGCCGCTGCTGCCGGCGCCGGAACGCACCATCCTGGTCGTCAGCAAGATCGACGCGCTGAAGAACCGCGACGAGCTGTTCGCCTTCGTCTCGAAGATCATGGCGCTGCATCCGTTCGGCGCCGTGGTGCCGGTCAGCGCCACCAAGAATCAGCAGCTCGACCAGCTGCTGCAGGAAATCGCGGCGCGGCTGCCGGAAGGCGAGCCGATGTTCGAGGAAGACACCCTGACCGACCGGCCGATGCGCTTCATCGCCGCCGAGCTGGTGCGCGAGAAGATCTTCCGCCTGGTGGGCGACGAGCTGCCCTACGGCTGTACGGTCGTGATCGAGCAATGGGAAGAGACCGACAAGGGCGCGCGCATCGCCGCCTGCGTGGTGGTGGAGCGCGACAGCCACAAGCCCATCCTGCTGGGCACCGGCGGCATGCACATGAAGCGCATCGCCTCCGAGGCGCGGCAGGACATCGCCAAGCTGCTGGACAAGCCGGTGCACCTGGAGATCTACATCAAGGTGCGCAAGGGCTGGTCCGACCGCGAGAGTGCGCTGCGCGACCTGGGCTATGAGTAAACGGGCGCCTCGCGTCCAGGATCGCCCGGGATACATGCTCCACGCCACGGCGTGGCGCGAGACATCCCTCATCGTTCAGACTTTCTCGCGCGACCACGGCTGTGTCGCCATGGTCGCCAAGGGCGCCAAGCGCCCGTATTCCGTGCTGCGTCCGGTGCTGTCGGCGTTCCAGCCGCTGCTGCTGTCCTGGACCGGCAACGGCGAGGTCAAGACCCTGACCCGCGCCGAGATCATGGGCGTGCGCGCCCTGAGCGGCACCGCGCTGATGTCGGCGTGGTACATGAATGAACTGCTGCTGCGGCTGCTGCCGCGCGAAGACGCCCATCCGCTGCTGTTCGACGCCTACGACATGGCGCTGCAGCAGCTGTCGGGCGGCACGCGCGCGGCCGGCGCCTTGCGCCGCTTCGAATGGACGCTGTTGCGCGAAACCGGCTACGGCGTCGATGAGGCCGAACCCGATTTCGACGACCCCGTCATCGAGCCGGCGCTGCGCCGCGACCTGCGCGAACGCCTGGCCGAGAACCTGGCGGGCCGGCCCCTGGCCACGCGCCGGGTGCTGATGGACCTGCAGCGCATCTGAACCCGCGGCGCGTCCGGCCATGACCTTCACGCTCAAACAGGTCGAGACCTTCCGCACCGTCTATGAAACGGAAAGCGTGACCGCCGCGGCGCGGCGGCTCGATGTGTCGCCCGCCACCGTCAGCGCCACGCTGGCCGCGCTCGAGGCCAGCATCGAACTGCGGCTGTTCGAGCGGGTGCGCCAGCGCATGCAGCGCACGCCCGAAGCCACGCTGCTGTACGAGGAAATCCGCCGCCTGAACGTCGGCCTGGAAAGCCTGGGCCGCAAGATCCGCGCGATCCGCGGCGCGGCCCAGCCGCGCCTGCGCATCGGCTGCATCCATGCCTACAGCGGGGCGATCGTCAGCGATACGATCGCGCGCTTTCGCGAGCGCTATCCGGACACGCCCCTGTATCTGCAAATCCGGGATTCGAACACGCTGCGCGACATGGTGGTGTCGGGTGAGCTCGATCTGGCTGCCGTGGCCGATGAGTCGGAGCTGGAGGGCCTGCGCGGCCACCGCCTGGCCAGCCTGCGGGCCGTGACGGTATTTCCCGATGGCCATCCGCTGGCGCGCCTGGAGCAGGTCGGCCTGGCGCAATTGGCCGAGGTGGACGTGATCGCCCTGAATGCCGAGGATGCCTCGCGCCAGCGGCTGGACGCGCTGGTGCTGCAGGCCGGCCTCAGCCTGCGCGTCGCGATCGAGACGCCGTACTCGAGCACGGTGTGCCAGCTTGCGCTGGCCGGCCATGGCGTCGGCATCGCCAACCCCGCCACCGCGGTGGGGCTGGAAGCCGCGGGCTTGTGCCACCGGCCGCTGGCGGCGCCGGTGCATTTCGAATGCCACATGATCCTGCATGGCAGCCGGCCGTTGTCGGAGGCCGGCAAGTACTGGGCGACCTGTCTGCGCGCGGCGCTGGCGCCGCTGGTGGAGCGCTACGGCGTCAAGCGCGGCTGACGGGCGCGGGTGTCGCGCAGTCGTTGCCGCCGCCTAGCCGCGGCGGCCGTCCGCCGTCAGGATCAGCACCACCGACGATTCCGCATCCAGCTGGCCGGCGCGGCGCAAGCGCGTGACCGCCGCCAGCGCCGCGGCCGATGACAGCTCCGTGGCCAGTCCAAGGCGCTCCAGCCGCTGCTGCGCCTGGGCGGCGGCGGCATCGGAGACCTCGACCGGCGAGCCGCCCGAGCGCGCCAGGGCCTCCAGCGATTGCAGCGTGACCGTGCCGCCGGCGATCGAGTATTGGTCGGTGGCGCCTTCCCACAGGCCGCGCGCATCGCCCGCGGCGCGCGCCCGCGACAGGCGGGCGTACGGCTCGACCGCGTGCAGCCGCGGCAGGCGCGGGATGCGGCCGGCGCGCAGCAGTTGCTGCCAGCCCAGCAGGATGCCCCACAGCAGGTCGCCGCGCGCGGTCGGCACGACGATATCGGTGGGCAGGCCGCAGTGGTCGAACAATTCCCGCGCGATCGGCTTGTAGCCTTCGACGCCGTAGGCATGCGTGCCGACCGGCGGATTGAGGTAGTTGGTGCCGGCGAAGGCGCCCTGGTTGCGGCACAGATCGGCGACATGGGGCCAGCGGCCCAGGCTGTCGTCGAACGCGGTCAGGCGGGCGCCGAAGCGTTGCATGGCGTCGCGCTGCAACGGCGGACAGTTGCGGGTGATGGCGATGTCGGCCTGCAGGCCGGCGGCGGCGCAATAGGCCGCCAGCGAGACGCCGGCGTTGCCGCTGGAGGCCGCGGCCACGCGCGTGGCGCCGGCCAGCCGGGCGCGCGACACCAGTTGCGCGGCCATGCGGTCCTTGTGGCTGCCGGTGGGGTTGGCGCTTTCGCATTTGAGCCAGAGCCGGCCCACGCCCTCGGCCTGCGCCAGCGCGGGCGCGTCCAGGCAGGGCGTGGCGCCTTCGCCGAGCGTCACGGGGTCAAGCACCGGCAGGTCGATCGCGTCGGCGGCGCCCGCGTCGTACTGGCATTCCAGCGTCGCGGGATGGCCGGCCTCCAGGCAATGCGGGCAGCCTTCCGGGTAGTCGGCGGGCGGCAGGCGGCTGTCGCAGCGGATGCAGCGCAGGCCGGACAAGCGGGGGTTCATCTGCATGGGTCAGTACAACGAGGCAAGGGAGTCCAGGGGAAGGGCGGGCGCGACCTGCAGCAGGCAGTCGCCGTCGTCGCTGCGGGCGATGGCGCGCAGGCAGACGACGGTGCCGGCCTGCGGGCTGGCGAGGGCGCGCGCCGGCAGGTCGGGGCGGGCGGGTTCGATGAGTTGGCCGATGGTCTGGCCGGCGGTCACGGTCTGGCCCAGATCGACGGCGGGGATGAACACGCCCGGTTCGCGGCCGCGCAGGGTCGCGGCCGGCGCGTCCAGGTCGTGCAGCGTCGGGGCCGGCTGGCGCGGCGCGGCGGCGGCCAGCAGGCCCAGTTCGGCCAGGCAGCCGAGCAGGCCGTCGCGGCAGCGTTCCACCAGCGCGCACGAGGTCTCGCCGCCGCCACCGATTTCCGCGCTCAGGCGCAGCACGCCCAGGCGGCTGGCGGCGGCCGGCATCGAACCGGATTCGCCGCCGCGGAAGAACACGCAATGCGGCATGCCGAAGGCGCGGGCCAGGGCCGGCAGCCGTGCATCATAGGCGTCGTCGCCATAGCGGGTGATGACCGAGGACGGCAGGTAGCGCAGCGACGCGCCGCCGCTGTGGACGTCCACCAGCGCCTGGATGCGCGGCAGCAGCCGGGCCTCCAGGGCGGCGGCCACGCTTTCGGTATAGCCGCGGGCCGGCGCGCCGAGGAAGGCGCGGTTCAGGTTGCCGGCGTCGGAGGGCGACAGGCGCGTGCCGGCCAGCGAGGCCTCAGCGTTGGCGGCGGGCAGCAGGTAGACCGTGCCGCGCTGCAGGACGCCCGGCAACAGCTGCCAGAGCTGCAGGATGGCCGCCTGGCCTTCCCATTCGTCGCCATGCACGCCGGCCATCAGCGCCACGGCCGGCCCGGGGCCGGCCTCGATCTTCAATACCGGGATGGTGACGCGCCGGTAGGCCGAGGCGTTGGTCGCCGCGGCGCAGGTGAAGTCTTCGCGGCTCACCTTGATCATGGCGTGCCTTCCGGTTGCGGGCGATGGGGCGTCAATCCAGCGTGGTGCCGGCGGCCTTGATGAGGTGTTCCCATTTGGGCAGTTCCTTCTGAATCTGGGTCTTGACGTCGGCGGGCGTGCCGCCGAGCGGCTCCTGGGAGCGGCTGCGCAGTTCGCGGGCGACGGGCTCCGCGCGCAGCGCGGCATTCATCGCGGCGTTCAGTCGCGCGATGACGGCGGGCGGCGTGCCGGCCGGCGCCACCAATGCGCTCCAGGCCGATTGTTCGTAGTCGGGGTAGCCTTGCTCGGCCACCGTCGGCACGTCGGGGTTGGAGGCCGCGCGGGCCTTGGTGGTGACCGCCAGCGCACGCAGGCGGCCATCCTTCAGGTTGCCGATCAGGGGCGGCAGGTTCTCCATCATCGAATCGACGTGGCCGCCCAGCAGGTCGGCCAGTTGCGCGGCCGTGGCTTTGTAGGGAATCTGCCGCACCGCCGCGCCGGTCTGGGCGATGAACAGCTTGACGCCGACTTCGCTGGTGGTGCCGGGATCGGCCGACGTCATGGTCAGGCGGTCGGGCTGGGCGCGGCTGGCGTCGATGAAGCTCTTGAGATCGCGATACGGCGAGGCGGCGTTGACGACGATGACGTTGGGCGTTTCGGCCACCAGCCCGATCGGCGTGATGTCGCGGTCCAGGTCATAGAGCTGCTGCTTGAAGAGGTAGCGATGCAGCACCAGCGTGCCGACGTGGGCATAGCCGATGGTGTAGCCGTCGGCCGCGGCGCGCACCAGCGCCTGGGTGCCGATGCGGCCGCCGGCGCCGACGCGGTTTTCGATCACCACCGGCTGGCCCAGCACGCGGCTCATTTCCTGGCCGACGAGACGGGCGGTGATGTCGGCGTTGCCGCCGGCGGCGGCCGGCACGATCATCGTGATCGGCCGTTCCGGGTATTCGGCCAGCGCGGGCTGCGCGGTCAGGCAAAGCAACAGGGCGGCAAGGCTGGCGGCGCGTTTCATGACGGTTCCCGGAACGTTGAGGGCTGCGCTATTGTGCGGCGGCCGCGCCGGGAATCCGTTTGGCTTTCTAAGATGGTTGTTCGGTGAAATCTAAGGTTGGGACGGCGGCTGCCGGTCGGCCTTGCGTCCCAGGCCGTAGCCGAGCGCCGCTGCGGCCAGCGCGCACAGCGCGCCCAGCAGGGCGATCAGCGCCACGCCGTGGCCCAGCGCATCGACCCCGGCCTTGACCCAGCCGCTGGCCGCGTCGCCGGCGCGATAGACCACCGTGTCGATGACGTTCTTGGTCTTGTACTTGTCTTCGGCCGGGACCGCGGTGAACAGCATCTCGCGTCCCGGCTTGACCAGGGCGTACTCGCCGGCGCGCCGCAGGATCATGGCCACGGCCAGCACCGCGAACACCGGGTAGGCCGCCAGCGCCAGGAACGCCAGCGCCATCGCCAGCGGCACCGCCGCCATCAGGAAGCGCACGCCCAGCCAGGCGGCGACGCGGCCGGTGAGGAACAGCTGCGACAGCAACGCCAGGGCCTGCACGATGAAGTCCAGCGTGGCGAAGACGCGGATGCGCTGCGCCCTGTCCGGGAAGGTCTCGGCCACCAGCCGCGCCTGCTCCATGTACAGGAAGGTGCTGAGCGTGGCCAGCAGCAGCACCAGCACGGCGATGCCCAGCAGGTAGGGCGACTGGAACACCCGTGACAGTCCCGCCAGCATGGCGCCCGGGATCGGGCGCACCAGTTCGGCGGTCTCGGCCTCGGGGCGGGTCGCGGCGCGCCAGCGCAGCAGCCAGCGCTTGAGCGGCAGCGTCGCCGTCAGCAGCAGCGCCGACAACAGCAGCAGGCCCGCCGCGCCGAGCGTGCCCGCCAGCAGGCCGCCCAGCAGGGGACCGCACAGTCCCCCGGCGCTGGCGCCGGCGGCGATGAAGGCGAACAGGCGCTTGGCCGACTCCATGCGGAAGACGTCGGCCATCAGGCTCCAGCCGAGCGAGACCACGAACAGGTTGAAGACCGACAGCCACACGTAGAAGCTGCGCGCGGCCCAGACGCCATCGGGTTGCCAGTGGAACAGCGCCGCGTAGCCGGCCATGGTGATGGCGAACACCGCGTAGGCCCAGGTCACCAGCGTGGCGCGCGGCACCCGGGCCGACAGCCAGCCGAACAGCGGCACCACCGCCAGCATGGCCAGGAAGGTGGCCGTGAACAGCCATTGCAGCTGGTCGACGCCGGCCTGGATGCCCAGGGTCTCACGGATCGGCCGCAGCATGAAATAGCCGCAGAACAGGAAAAAGAAGAAGGCGAAGCCGCAGGCGCCCGCCGCCACCTCGCCGGGCTGGATCCCCAGCGCTTGCGCCGCCCGCTGGCGCCAGGAGCCGGCGGCGCGCATGGCGTCAGCCCAGCAGGGCCGCGATGCGTTCGCGCAGCGCCGCGTCCGGTTGCGGCCCGAAGCCGGCCCGCGCGTTGTCCGCCATGTTGGCCGGCTTGGAGGTGGCGGGGATGACGGCGGTCACGGCCGGATGGCCGATGATGAATTTCAGGAACAGCTGCGCCCACGAGGTGCAGCCGATTTCACCGGCCAGGTCCGGCAGCGGCCGGTCCCGGACCTGGCGGAACAGCGCGCCGTCCTGGAACGGGCGGTTGATCAGCACCGCGACGCCATTGGCCTGGCAGGCCGGCAGCAGGCGCTTTTCGGCATTGCGCGCGCCTACCGACAGATTGATCTGCAGGAAGTCGGGCTTTTCCTTTTCGACCAGCTCGGTCAGTTCGTCATGGGCGGCGTCGGTGTAGTGCGTGATGCCGAGGTAGCGCGTCACGCCCTGCTGCTTGAGTTCGCGCAGCAGCGCCAGCTGGTTGCGGGTGTCGATCAGGTTGTGGACCTGGATCAGATCGAGCTTCTGCGTGCGCAGCGCGCGCAGCGAGTTCTCGATCTGGCGCCGGGCCGCGTCGTGGCCCTGGGTGTTGATCTTGGTGGCCAGGAACACCAGCGGACGCCGGTCCGGCTCGCGCGCCAGCAGCGCGCCGGTGACGGCCTCGGCCTGTCCGTAGCTGGGGGCGGTGTCGATGAGCGAGCCGCGCGCCTCCAGCAGGGCGTCCACGACCTGCGCCAGCGGCGCCATGGCGGCCGCGTCCGAGGGCGACACATTGAAGGTGTCGGCGGTGCCCAGGCCGATCACCGGCAGCATGTCGCCGGTGGACCCGATCGGGCGGGCCAGCATCGGCTGCCGGGGGCTCAGGGCGCTTGCCGTCCACGACTGGGCCAGCAGCGGCGCGCAGGCGGCGGCCTGCAGGAATCGACGGCGATCAGGCATGGCTCGCTCCAATGAAAAAGGGCCTGCATTGTTCATGCAGGCCCTTGCGACTGTCACGGCAGCGCGTTTACTCGCGGTTGCCGCCGAAGATGCCCAGCAGCATCAGCAGGTTCGAGAAGACGTTGTAGACGTCCAGGTAGATGGCCAGCGTGGCGGACACGTAGTTGGTCTCGCCGCCGTTCACGACGCGCTGCAGGTCGACCAGCATGAACGCCGAGAAGATCACGATGGCCAGCACCGAGATGGTCAGCATCAGCGCGGGCAGCTGCAGGAAGATGTTGGCCAGGGCCGCCACCAGGATCACGACCGCGCCGATGAACAGGAATTTCTGCAGGCCGGACAGGTCGCGCTTGATGGTGGTGGCCAGCGTGGCCATGGTGCCGAACACGATCGCCGTGCCGCCGAAGGCCGTCATGACCAGTTGCGAGCCGTTGCTGAAGCCCATCACGAAGCCGAGCAGGCGCGACAGCATCACGCCCATGAAGAACGTGAAGGCGAGCAGCAGGACCACGCCCAGCGAGTTGTTCTTGTTCTTCTCGATAGCGAACATCATGCCGAAGGCGCCCACCAGGAACACGATGGCGGACAGGCCCGGGCTGGCGCCCATGACGCGGTTGATGCCGGTGTACAGGCCGACGGCCGCGCCCAGCACGGTCGGGATCAGCGAGAGCGCCAGGAGCCAATAGGTGTTGCGCAGGACTTTGTTGCGCACGACCTCGCCCGGCGCGCCGGCGAGGGTGCCGGAACGGTTAAAGGGGGACGGACGATATTCGTTCATGGAGGACTCCTGTGTACGGCAGAAATTGATTTGCCTAGAAGGCTTAGATGCCAAGGATACCTTACAGTTCCCTGAAGAATCCAGTTTTCGGAAGAATTAGCGCGCAGGGTGGGCAGGCATGACCCCATTATGGGGATGGTCATGCCGATTTCAACCGGGCCTGACGTCCTGCATCACCCGCGCCACGATACGCGGCAGTTCCTCGTCCATGCGGGCCTGGATCTGTTCGATGGCGTCGGCCAGGGCCTGGCGCATGACCTGTTCGACTTCCGCCTGCAGGCGGGCGGCCAGCACCGAGGCCTCTGGCGATGCCGCGGCCGGGGCGGCGGGCGCGACCAGCGCGGCGGGGGGCGGCAGGGCGGGCGTATCGGCCGCTTCAGCCGAACGCGACGCGTCGGCGCCGTCCTGGGCGACATCCGTCAGCAACGGGAAGGCATCGTCATCCCGGGCGACGTCGGTCAGCAGCGGGAGGGCATCGTCATCCCGGGCGACGTCGGTCAGCAGCGGGAAGGCGTCGTCATCCCGGGCGACATCCGTCAGCAACGGAAAGGCGTCGTCATGCCGGGCCACGTCGGTCAGCAGCGGGAAGGCGTCGCCGTCATGGGCGGATGCGCGCTCGGGCGCCACCTCGGTCAGCAGCGGGGCGTCCGGCGGCGGCGTGGACGGCGACAGGGTGGGTTCGGCCCGCTGGGTCAGGGTGGGGATGCCGGGGTCGGAGGGGCGGTGGGGCATGGGGGCTCCCGAGGGTCGAGATGGCGCCGCCTGGGGCGGCGCGGGAGGCGGGGAGGGCGGTCAGGCGCCCGGCTGCCGTTGGCTCAGGTCGTGGCTTTGCGGCGTGTGGCCGGCGCCCTGGTAGACGCGCCAGCGCTGGCGCGCGGCCTGCTTGTCGTCGGGATCGTCCGAGACGATCTCGAGCAGCCGCTCGAAGGCCTCGAAGCCCGGCGGGCAGTCGTCGTCGAGATTGAGCAGCCAGGGCGAAGGGCCGTCGCCGGCGGCTTGCGCCGCCTGCTGCGGATCGCCGGCGGTCAGGACGACGGGCGTCTCGGCCGCCAGCGGATCATTGGCCAGGACATGCGGCACGAACGAGGTGTCGTCGAAGGCCCACAGCATGCGGTCGAACTGCGCCAGGCGCGAGCCCTCGCGGCAATACACCACCAGCCGCTGGCCCGCCAGATAGCGCTTGCGCACGACCTGGCAGGCCATGCGCAAGCGGTCGGGCGCGCCAAAGGCGAAGTCGATGCGGGTCATGCCGGGATCCGTGGACGGCCGCTCAAGCCTGGTCCAGCAGGAACTGCATCAGCAGCGGCACGGGACGGCCGGTGGCGCCCTTGTCCTTGCCGCTCTTCCAGGCGGTGCCGGCGATGTCCAGGTGGGCCCAGCGGTACGACTTGGTGAAACGCGACAGGAAGCAGGCGGCCGTGACGGCGCCGGCCGGGGGGCCGCCGATGTTGGCCAGGTCGGCGAAGTTGGACTTGAGCTGGTCCTGGTAGGCGTCGTCCATCGGCATGCGCCAGGCGGTGTCCAGGGCCTGGCGGCCGGCGGCCGACAGGGCCTCGGCGAGCGCGTCGTCCTTGCTGAACAGGCCGGTGTTGACGTGGCCCAGGGCCACCACGCAGGCGCCGGTCAGGGTGGCGATGTCGATGACGGCGGAGGGCTTGAAGCGTTCGGCGTAGGTCAGCGCGTCGCACAGCACCAGGCGGCCTTCGGCGTCGGTGTTGAGGATCTCGATGGTCAGGCCGGCCATGCTGGTGACCACGTCGCCCGGCTTGTTGGCCTTGCCGCTCGGCAGGTTTTCGCAGGCCGGGATCAGGCCGATCACGTCCAGCGGCAGTTCCAGTTCGGCCAGGGCGCGGAACGAACCGAGCACGCTGGCGGCGCCGCACATGTCGTACTTCATTTCGTCCATGGTGGCGGCGGGCTTGAGCGAGATGCCGCCGGCGTCGAAGGTGATGCCCTTGCCGACCAGCACGATGGGGCCGTCGGACGCCTTGGCGCCCTTCTTGGCGGGCTTGCCGGCATGGCGCAGGACGATGAAGCGCAGCGCTTCCTCGGAGCCGCGCGCCACCGACAGGAACGAGCCCATGCCGAGGGCCTCGACCTGCTTGCGGTCCATGACTTCGACCTTGAGCGACTTATATTCGCGCGCCAGGCGCTTGGCGGTGTCGCCCAGGTAGGTCGGGGTGCAGATGTTGCCCGGCAGGTTGCCCAGGGTGCGGGTCAGTTCCATGCCGTTGGCGATGGCGGCGCCTTCGCGCAGGCCTTTCTGGGCCTGGGCGGCGTCGGCGCGCTCGACGATCTGGACGATCTTCTTGAGCTTGGGGCGGGCGTCGCGGTCGGGTTTGCCGAAGCTGGCGTCGTAGTGATAGGTGGCGCTGCCGGCCGCGATGGCGGCGCTGCGGGCGCGGGCGATCAGGGCCACGTCGGCGATCGGGTTGGCGGCCAGGGTCGAGACCCCTTCGGTCAGCTGGGCCGAGACGCAGGCGGCGGCGAAGGCCTGTTCGGCCGAGGCGTGGGCGCGGGCCGAGTATTCGTCCTGCTTGCCCAGGCCCACCAGGACCACGCGCTGGGCCGACACGCCCGGCAGCGAGCGCAGCACCAGGGTGCTGCCGGCGCGGCCGCGGAATTCGGTTTTGGTGACGGCGCGCACGGCGCCGTTGGCGGCGCGGTCGATCAGGTCGGCGGCGGGGCTCAACACGCCGTCGGCGAAGACCCCGACCGCCAGGGCGGCGGTCTTGATCTGGTGCAGGGAAGCAGTGGTCTGTGTGCTAAATTCCATGAGGGTTTCCCGTGTGCGTCTGTATGATGCGGTCGATTATCCCGCATATTCTCCCATGTCTCTATTCAAACGCTCTGTCGTCAGCGAGATCACCAGTCACGCTGGCGTTGTCTTTTCCACGTTGCTCATCGTATGGCTCAGCGTGCTGCTGGTGCGCCTGCTCGGTGAGGCGGCGGGCGGCAACATCGGGGCGGACGTCGTGCTCGTGCTGGCCGCGCTGTCCACCATCACGGCGCTGCCGACCATCCTGGCCGTCTCGGTCTTCATCGCGGTGCTCACCACGGTCACGCGCAACTACCGGGAATCCGAGATGGTGGTCTGGTTCGCCAGCGGCCTGTCGCTGGCGGACTGGCTCAAGCCGGTGCTGCGCGTCGCCATTCCGGTGGCCATCGCGGTGGCCGGCCTGACGCTGGTGGCCGCGCCCTGGGCCTATCGCCAGATCGGCGAATACCACGAACGCTTCGAGCAGCGCTCGGACCTGTCCAAGGTCACGGCGGGCCAGTTCGCGGAATCGGCGGGCGGCAACCGCGTGTTCTTCGCCGAGGATCCGGCCAAGCCGACCGATGAACTGGGCAACGTGTTCGCGCGCGAAACCGGCCCGGAATGGCTCAGCGTCCTGACCGCCAGCAGCGCCCACAGCGAAACCCTGCCCAACGGCGACCGCTTCCTGGTGCTGGGCGAGGGCCATCGCTACGACCTGAAGCCGGGCACGCCCGAGATCCGCCTGGTGCATTTCGAGAAATACGGCCTGCGCCTGGAAAGCAAGGGCGGCGACGACCCGGTCGCCTCCGCGCGCGCCGCCGCCGAACGCTCGGCCAAGGCGCGCACCACGCCGCAGCTGATGGCCGACAACACCACCAGCAGCTGGTCGCAGGTGATGTGGCGCATCTCGCTGCCGCTGGCCGCGCTGAACCTGGCGTTGCTGGCGATCCCGCTGGGCGCCGTGAACCCGCGCCTGGGCCGTTCCGGCGACCTGCTGATCGCCGGCCTGGTGGGCCTGCTGTACATGAACCTGATCAACCTGTCGCGCGCCTGGATTTCCAACGGCAAGCTCAGTTTCGGCGTGGGCACCGTGGCGATCCACCTCGTGGTGGCCGCCTTCACGGCCTTCCTGTTGATGCGCCGCTTGCGCGTCAAGGCGCCCAAGAACAGCTAGCGCCCCGACCCGGGGGCGCGGCGGCATGCCGGGCGGGCGCCAGCCCCGGCGCCCGCTGCGGGGCGCGGCAGTCGGCGCGCCTGATCCGCGCCGCCGCTGCCGGCTTCAGGGCAGGTATTTCATCGTCCCGCGCTTGCCGGCCAGCAGGTCGGCATTCTTCAGCACCGACTTGCGGATGAACTCCCACAGCACCGTCACGCGCTTGAGCTTGCGCAGGTCCTCGTGGCAATACATCCAGAACGAGCGCGTGATCTCCACTTCCTTTTCCAGCACCGGCTTGAGCCGAGGGTCCTGCGCCGCGATGAAGCAGGGCAGGATGGCCAGCGACTGGCCCTGCAGCGCGGCATGGTATTGCGCCACCACGCTGGTGCTGCGCAACACCACCCGGCTGGCCGGCAGCAGGTCTTCCAGGTAGCGCAGGCGCTCGCTGAACAGCAATTCGTCGACATAGCCGATGAAGCTGTGGCCGGCCAGGTCGGCGCGGCCGCGGATCGGCGGATGGCGCGCCAGGTACTCGGGCGTGCCGTACAGGCGCAGCGTGTAGTCGCACAGCTTGCTGCACACGTAGGGCCCGCGCTGGGGGCGTTCGATCGTGATGGCCAGATCGGCCTCGCGCTTGGACAGGCTGACGAAGCGCGGCACCGGCAGGATGTCCAGCGTGATGTGCGGATAGCGCCGCTGGAAGTCGGCCGCCAGCGGCGTCAGCACGTAGCTGCCGAAGCCCTCGGTGGCGCCGATGCGCAGGTGGCCGGACAGGGCCTGGCCGATCCCGGACAGCGTCTCGCGGGCGCTGTGCACCGTGCTCTCCATCTGCTCCGCGTGCACGAACAGGCGCTGGCCGTCTTCGGTCAGGACGAAGCCGGCGCTGCGCGATTTCTCGAACAGCAGGGTGTCCAGCTCGCTTTCCAGCGCGCGGATGCGGCGCGACACGGTGGTGTGCTCGACCCCGAGCTTGCGCGCCGCGGCGCTGACCCGCTGGGTCCGCGCGACCTCCAGGAAATACCGCAGACTGTCCCAATCCAGCACGTTTTTCGCTCCTGACAGGCTTGTGCATTGATGCACAAGGAATGTGCATTTCTGGTGTTGCTTGTTGATTTTCACACATCTACACTGGGTCGGCAGCCCTGGGGGGAATGCTCCGGGAGCCGCGGGCCGCGAAGACGGCGCCATAACGCATAACACTCAGGAGACAAATCCATGGAATTGCACGCACGCGGGCTGGCCGCAGGCTTGTGTCTGGGCGCAGCACTGTTGGGTCAGGCGTACGCGGCGGATAAACCGCCAGTGAAGATCGGCATCCTGACGGACATGTCGGGCACCTATGCCGGCATGGGCGGACCCGGTTCGGTGGCGGCGGCGCAATTGGCCATCGACGATTGCCTGGCGGCCGAGTGCAAGGGCATGAAGATCGAGCTGGTGTCGGCCGACAACCAGAACAAGGCCGACGTGGGCGCGGCCAAGGCGCGCGAATGGTTCGACCGCGACGGCGTCACCGCCATCGCCGACCTGACCAATTCCGCGGTGGCGCTGGCGGTGCAGGGCATCGCGCGCGAAAAGAACAAGGTCGTGATGTTCTCGGGCCCGGCCACCACGGCGCTGACCAACAAGGAATGCTCGCCAGTTGGCTTCCACTGGATGTTCGACACCTATTCGCAGTCCGCCGGCGGCGCCAAGGCCACGGTCAAGGCGGGCGGCAAGTCCTGGTACTTCATCACCGTCGACTACGCCTTCGGCCACTCGCTCGAGGCCGACACGGCCAAGGCGGTCAAGGCGCTGGGCGGCACCGTCGCCGGCAGCGTGCGCCATCCGCTCAACGCGCCGGACTTCGCCTCGTACCTGCTGCAGGCGCAAAGCTCCAAGGCCCAGGTGGTGGCGCTGGCCAACGGCGGCCAGGACACGGTCAATGCGGTCAAGCAGGCGCGCGAGTTCGGCATCGTGGCCGGCGGCCAGCGCCTGGTGTCGCTGCTGATCTTCCTGTCCGACCTGCGCGCGCTGGGGCTGGAAAGCGCCCAGGGCCTGTCGTACGTGGACGGCTTCTACTGGGATTACGACGATGCCACGCGCCAGTGGTCGACGCGCTTCGAGAAGGCCTTCCGCGGCCTGAAACCGACCATGACGCAGGCCGGCGTGTATTCGAGCGTGCTGCACTACCTGCGCTCGGTGGCGGCCTCGGGCAGCACCGACGGCAAGGTGGTGGCCGACAAGATGCGCGCGCTGCCGATCAAGGATCCGATCATGCGCAACGCCTCGATCCGGCCCGATGGCCGCGTGATCCACGACATGTACCTGTACGAAGTGAAGAAGCCGGCCGAGTCCAAGGGCGGCTGGGACTATTCCAAGCTGGTGGCCACCATCCCGGCGGCCGAGGCCTTCCAGCCGCTGGCCGATTCGGCCTGCCCGCTGGTGCAGAAGTAAGGCGCGGCGCGCCGCCGGGCCAGCCCGGCGGCGTGCGCGCGAGATCCAAGAACGCGGATTCCATCCGCATCGACTATGCAGTGTGAGGAGCATCAAATGAGTGAAGTCCCCCGCGTTCCGCTATTGATCGGCGGCAAGCTCGTGCAGTCCAAGACCACCGAATGGCGCGACGTGATCAACCCCGCCACCCAGGAGGTCGTGGCCAAGGTGCCGTTCGCCACGCGCGACGAACTGGACGAGGCCATCGCCAATTCCAAGGAAGCCTTCAAGACCTGGCGCAACAGCGGCCAGGGCGCGCGCATGCGCGTCATGCTGAAGTTCCAGGAACTGCTGCGCGCCAACACCGGCAAGCTGGCCGAGATGATCACCCGCGAGCATGGCAAGACCCTGCCGGACGCCGAGGGCGAAGTCGGCCGCGGCCTGGAAGTGGTCGAGCACGCCTGCTCGATCGCCAACCTGCAGCTGGGCGAATACGCCGAGAACGCCGCCTCCGGCATCGACGTCTACACCCTGATCCAGCCGCTGGGCGTGTGCGCGGGCATCACCGCGTTCAATTTCCCGGTGATGCTGCCGTGCTTCATGTTCCCGATCGCGGTGGCCTGCGGCAATACCTTCGTGCTCAAGCCGTCCGAGCAGGATCCGACCTCGTCGCTGTTCCTGGCCCAGCTGGCGCTGGAAGCCGGCCTGCCGCCGGGCGTGCTGAACGTGGTGCATGGCGGCCCGGACACGGCCAACGGCCTGTGCGAGCATCCCGACATCAAGGCGGTGTCGTTCATCGGTTCGACCCGTGTCGGCACCGAGATCTACAACCGCGCCTCGGCCGCCGGCAAGCGCTGCCAGTCGATGATGGGCGCCAAGAACCACTGCGTGATCCTGCCGGATGCCGATCCGGAAGTCGCGCTGAACCAGCTGCTGGGCGCCGCCTTTGGCGCCGCCGGCCAGCGCTGCATGGCCTCGTCGGTGGCCGTGCTGGTGGGCGAGGCCCGCAACTGGCTGCCCGACTTCGTCGAGCGCGCCAAGAAGCTCAAGGTCAACTCGGGCATGGACCGCGCCGCCGACCTGGGCCCGCTGGTCTCGCCGAACGCCAAGAAGCGCGTCGAAAGCCTGATCCAGAAGGGCGTGGACGAAGGCGCCAAGCTGCTGCTGGACGGCCGCAACCTGAAGGTCTCCGGCTTCGAGCAGGGCAACTTCGTCGGCCCGACCGTGTTCGACGGCGTGACCGAGAACATGACCATCTACACCGAGGAAATCTTCGGCCCGGTGCTGTGCGTGGTGGGCGCGGAAACGCTGGAAGAGGCGGTGGCGTTCATCAATCGCAACCCCAACGGCAACGGCGTCGCCCTGTTCACGCAGGACGGCGGCGCGGCGCGCTACTTCCAGAACAACATCGACGTCGGCCAGGTCGGCATCAACGTGCCGATCCCGGTGCCGGTGGCGTGGTTCAGCTTCACCGGTTCGCGCGGCTCCAAGCTGGGCGACCTGGGCCCCAACGGCAAGCAGGCGGTGCAGTTCTGGACCCAGACCAAGACCGTCACGGCGCGCTGGTCGGCCCATGCCAAGACCGTGAACACCACGATCTCGATGCGCTGAAAGAGGGACGCCTTGTCCTAAGCTTATACAAATAAGTCATATAACAAGGCGTCCTTATTACTTATAATTGGCCCGTCTATCAGGGGCCAATTCATGAACCTGCAGCAATTTCGTTTCGTGCGCGAAACCATCCGGCGCGACTTCAACCTGACCGAAGCCGCCCGGATGCTCTATACCTCCCAGCCGGGCGTGTCCAAGGCCATCATCGAGTTCGAGGACGAACTCGGGATCAAGATCTTCGAACGCCATGGCAAACGCATCAAGGGCCTGACCAAGCCCGGCCTGGCCGTGTCGCAGGTGATCGACCGCATCATGCGCGAAGTCGACAACCTCAAGAAGGTCAGCGACGAATTCGCCCGCCGCGACGAAGGCGGCCTGGTGATCGCTTGCACCCACACCCAGGCGCGCTACCTGCTGCCGCGCGTGATCCCGGCGTTCCGCAAGCAATTCCCCAAGGTGCACCTGTCGCTGGCCGAAGGCAGCCCCGCGCAGCTGGCCGAAATGGTGCTGCACGAGCAGGCCGACCTGGCGCTGGCCACCGAGTCGCTGGCCCTGACGCCTGGCCTGGCGACGCTGCCCGTGTATGCCTGGGAACACACCGTGGTGGTGCGGCCCGATCATCCTCTGGCCGAGCTGACCTCCAGCGCCGCCAAGCGCCTGTCGCTGGCGCAACTGGCGGAATACCCTATCGTCACCTATGACCGCGCCTTCACCGGCCGCAGCACGATCGACGAGGTCTTCGCCAACCAGGGCATCCATCCGGACATCGTCCTGGAAGCCATCGACGCCGACGTGATCAAGACCTACGTCGACGTCGGCCTGGGCATCGGCATCATCGCCGGCGTGGCCTATGACCCGCGGCGCGATTCGAGCCTGGTGGGCCTGCCGGTGGGACACCTGTTCGGCACGCACACCACCCGCGTCGGCGTGAAGGCCGGGGTGTTCCTGCGCGACTATGTCTACACGTTCCTGGAAATGCTGGCGCCGTCCCTGACGCGCGCGGTCGTAACCGAGGCCGTGCAGGGAACGCCGAAGTAGGCCGGCCATGACGAGCGCCGCCGAAGTCGGATGAAAAGTAGCGGTTCCCCTGGCGGGGAGCCGCTTTTTTTTGGAAAGCGCGGGGGCGGGGAAGGGCGTGGACAGCGGGTCTCGCTATCCCTTTCCATAAGCTCATAAAAAATATTAAATAAGAACTGATCTCATTTGAGTTGACTAAAAAATAGGAATCATTATCATTACATCCAGTCTCAACGACCCAGTGAGGTTAAACATGACGGCAGGATTGAGTGCAGTGGTAGTGGGCGCCGACAGGCTCGGCAACATTCCGGATCTGCTTAAAGGACACAACATTTCGATCACGCACCACATCAGTGGCCGTGATCCCTCGCATCAGAAGAAGACGTTGCAACTGCCCTCGGGCACCCAACTGGTCATCCTGCTGACCGATTTCCTGGGCCACAACGTCATGAAGACCTTCCGCAACGCGGCGCAGCGCGGTGGCATCCGTGTCGTGGCTTGTCGCCGTTCGGTGTGCAGCATGCAGCAGGCCCTGCAGCAATGCGGCCTGTGCAGCCGGGGCGCTGCGGTCCACTGACACCGCCGTGCCACGCCGCCACCAACACTGACAACTGGGGAGGCCGAAAAGGCCTGCGGCCCAAGGCCGCGAAGAGGAATGAAAAACGCCGCCGGACTGGAAAGTCCGGCGGCGTTTTGCTGTCTGTGCCGAATGGCGCGCGCCTGTCGCGCCGTTTGGAGGATGGCCGCGCCGCGGCCGGCGCGTCACACTGCGAGGTATCAGTTGGCCGCGCGGGCGCTGGCCACCAGGCCGTTGTCCAGGCGGCGGGCGCCGTTGTAGCGCTTGCTCCAGTAGGCCATGGTCATGTTTTCGACACGCACCACGCCGCCGGCGCTGGGCGAGTGCACGAAGCGGTCGTCGCCCAGGTAGATGCCGACGTGGGAATAGCGGCGGCCCAGGGTGTTGAAGAAGACCAGGTCGCCGGCCTTGAGCTCGTTCTTGGCGACGGAAATGCCTTGCTGCGCGATTTCGGCGGCGTTACGGGGCAGCTTCAGGCCCAGCGAACGTTCGGCGGTGTAGGCCACCAGGCCGCTGCAATCGAAACCGGTGTCGGGGGAGTTGCCGCCGAAGCGGTAGCGGATGCCCAGGTAGTTCAGGGCTTCGCTGACCATGGCGTTGTCGCTGCTGACTTCGCTGTGGTTGCGCTGGCGTTCGCGCTTGAATTTCTGCACCACCAGCATGCCGATGGGATCATCGGCGGTGGCGACCCATTCCGTCTCGTAGGGATCGATCTCGGACGTATAGGCGGTGGACTTTTGAGAGGTGTTGGCACAACCCGCCAGACCCGCGACGCACGCCGCCAGCGCCAGCAAACGCAGACCGCGGTTTGCCTGGCCAGAGGATGAATTCAGTCGCGCGCTTTTGGAGTGTCGATGCATTCGCCTGGGGATGGTTGCGTCCTGTTTCGCGCATTTGGCGTAATAAAGCGTCAAAAACGCTAAAAAACACCTGAATAGCGGAAATCAAGCAGCGAACCAACAGATATGTTGTCTACAACTTCGCGGGGATTCTACCAAACTTTTAAGACTGGTTCGTTACTGTAACTAGCCCGGCGCCCGTGCGGCGTAGACGCGTGGCAGAATTTTTTGACCTGCGGCAAGCCTCGTGCAAGGTTTGCCCACCAGAATGACCGAAGGATTCAAAAAGAAAGCAATCAGCCTTAAGGCGTATGCACAATAACAGGAGACAAAAATGCAAAAAACCAGGGATTTCCATTACCGCTCGGTGCATGACCGCGATGCCTTCTGGCGCGAGCAGGCCGGCCGGGTGCACTGGGAGACGCCGTTCGAATCGGTCCTGGATTTTTCCCGGCCGCCCTTCGCCAAGTGGTTCGTGGGCGGCAGGACCAACCTCTGTTACAACGCCGTGGACCGCTGGTTGCCGACCCAGGCCGACAAGCCGGCCCTGATCTGGGTATCGACCGAAGTCGAACGCGAACGCGTCTACACCCGCCAGGACGTCTATGACGAGGTGAACGCGGCCGCCGCCATGCTGCAGGACCTGGGCGTGGGGCGCGGCGACCGGGTGCTGCTGTACATGCCGATGGTGCCCGAGGCGGTCTTCACCATGCTGGCCTGCGCCCGCATCGGCGCGGTGCATTCGGTGGTGTTCGGCGGCTTCGCCTCGGTCAACCTGGCGCAGCGCATCGACGATGCCGCGCCCAAGGTGGTGGTGTGCACCGACGGCGGTTCGCGTGGCGGCAAGGTGGTGCCCTACAAGCCGCTGCTGGACCGGGCGCTGGCGCTGTGCAAGACGCCGCCGGCCTCGGTGGTGGTGTTCGACCGCGGCCTGGCGCCCTTCGAGCCGGTGGCCGGCCGCGACCTGGACTACGCCACCCTGCGCGCGGCGCAGCGCGGCGTCCACGTGCCGGTGACGTGGCTGGAGTCGTCCGAGCCCAGCTACATCCTGTACACGTCCGGCACCACCGGCAAGCCCAAGGGCGTGCAGCGCGACACGGGCGGCTACGCGGTGGCGCTGGCCTCGTCGATGGAATACCTGTTCAACGGCAAGGCCGGCGACACGTTCTTCTGCACCAGCGACATCGGCTGGGTGGTGGGGCACTCCTATATTGTGTATGGCCCGCTGATCGGCGGGCAGGCCACGGTGCTGTACGAGGGCACGCCGGTGCGCCCGGACGGCGCCATCCTGTGGAAGCTGGTGGAGCAGTTCGGCGTCAACACGCTGTTTTCGGCGCCGACGGCGGTGCGGGTGCTCAAGCGCCAGGATCCGGCCCTGCTCAGGAAGCATGATCTGTCCACGCTGCGGGCGGTGTATCTGGCCGGCGAGCCGCTGGACGAGCCGACCGCGCACTGGATCTCGGAAGGGCTGGGCAAGCCCATCATCGACAACTACTGGCAGACCGAGTCCGGCTGGCCGATCCTGTCGGCCCAGCCTGGCGTCGAAAACGTGCCGACCCGTTTCGGCAGTCCGTCGTTCCCGGTCTACGGTTTTGACGCGCGCATCGTCAGCGAGTCCAGCGGCGAGGATCTGGGGCCGGACCAGAAGGGCGTGGTGGCCATCGTGCCGCCGCTGCCGCCGGGCGCCATGTCCACCATCTGGGGCGACGACGAGCGCTTCGTGCAGACCTACTTCACCTCGATTCCCGGCCGCCAGGTGTATTCCACCTTCGACTGGGGGCTGGTCGACGCGGACGGGTACTGGTTCATCCTGGGGCGCACCGACGACGTCATCAACGTCGCCGGCCACCGCCTGGGCACGCGCGAGATCGAGGAATCCGTCAACAGCCACAGCGGCATCGCCGAGTGCGCGGTGGTGGGCGTGGCCGATGCGCTCAAGGGCCAGGTGGCGATGGCCTTCGCGGTGCTGAAGAATCCGGCGGCGGCCGAAACGGCGGAGGGCGCAAAGCAGCTGGAAGCGGATATCATGCGGCTGGTGGAAGATCAGCTGGGCGCGGTGGCGCGACCGGCCCGGATCCGGTTCGTGGGCGCGCTGCCCAAGACCCGATCGGGCAAGGTGTTGCGCCGCGCCATTGTCGCGGTATGCGAAGGCCGTGATCCCGGCGACCTGACCACCATCGAAGACCCCACCGCCCTGGAACAGATCAAGGAGTCGCTGCAATGAACACCAAACCCGTGCTGAACGCCGAAGACGTCAAGAAAATCCTGGCCGCGGCCGAAGCACACGCCCTGCAGAACAAGTGGGCCGTGACCATCGCCGTGTCGGACGATGGCGGCCACCTGCTGGGCATGCTGCGCCTGGACGAAGCCGCGCCCATTTCCTCGCACATCGCGCCGGCCAAGGCCAAGACCGCGGCCCTGGGCCGCCGTGAATCGCGCGTCTACGAAGAAATCATCAACAACGGCCGCTATTCCTTCCTGTCGGCGCCGCTGATCGAAGGCATGCTGGAAGGCGGCGTGCCGATCACGGTCAACGGCCAGGTGGTCGGCGCGGTCGGCGTGTCGGGCGTGAAGTCCACCGAGGACGCCCAGATCGCCCAGGCTGGCATCGCCGCGCTGGGCCTGTGAGCCAGGAAACGCCGCGGCAGGCGCCTGCCGGCGCCGCCGCGTCCGCCGGCGGGGAGGCGGACAGGAGTCCGCTGAACCCCGGCGTGGCCAAGCGCGAAGTCTGGGCCTGGGCCATGTACGACTTCGCCAATTCCGGCTACACCACCGTGATCCTCACGGCGGTGTTCAGTACCTATTTCGTCGGCGTGGTCGGCGGCCGCGCGCCGTGGGCCACGCTGGCCTGGACCGCGGCGCTGTCGCTGTCCTATCTGCTCATCATGTTGACGATGCCCACGCTGGGCGCGCGCGCCGACGCCCGCGCCGGCAAGCGGCGGCTGCTCTACGCCAGCACCACCGGCTGCGTGGCCGCCACCCTGGTCCTGACCCAGGCCGGGCCGGGCGACGTGTGGCTGGCGCTGGCCGCCATCGTCGTGTCCAACTATTGCTATTGCGTCGGCGAGTCCGTGGTGGCGGCGTTCCTGCCCGAACTGGCCAAGCCGGCGGCGCTGGGCCGGGTGTCGGGCTGGGGCTGGAGCTTCGGTTATTGCGGCGGCATGCTGACGTTGGGCCTGTCGCTGGTGGTAGTGAAGCTGGCCGAGGCCGACGGGCTCGATGCCGAGCATTTCGTGCCGCGCGTCATCCTGGTGACCTGCGCGGTGTTCGCGTTGGCGGCGCTGCCGTCGTTCTTCCTGCTGCGCGAGCGCGCCCGGCCTTCCGGCCAGGGGCAGGAAACGCTGGCCATGCTCAAGCGGCTGGCCTACGCCTGGCGCGAGACCGGCCAGCATTTCCCCGAGTTCCGCCGGCTGCTGATGTGCATCGCCTGCTACCAGGCGGGCATCTCGGTCGTGATCACGCTGGCGGCGGTGTACGCCTCCGAGGTCATGGGCTTCACCACGCCGCAGATCATGCTGCTGGTGTTCACCGTGAACATCGGCGCGGCGGCGGGCGCGTTCTCGTTCGGCTACGTGCAGGACCGCATCGGCCACAAGCCGGCGCTGACGATCACGCTGTGCGGCTGGATCCTGATGGTGCTGGTGGCCTATGCGGCCGTGACCGCGCCGGTGTTCTGGGTGGCCGCGACGCTGGCCGGACTGTGCATGGGCACGACCCAGAGCGCGGGCCGCGCCATGACCGGCGCGCTGGCGCCGGCCGGACGCCTGGCGGAATTCTTTTCGCTCTGGACGTTCGCGGTGCAGCTGGCGGCGGTCATCGGCCCGCTGACCTACGGCCTGGTGACCTGGGCCACGCATGGCAACCATCGCCTGGCGATCCTGGTGACCGGGCTGTTCTTCGTCGGCGGCCTGATCCTGCTGTCGCGCGTGGACATGGCGCGCGGCCTGGCGCGCCGCACGGCGTAGCGGGGCCGTGGTGCCAACTGATATTCTTATGAAGTCCCGGACGCCGCCGCGCCGCCAGGCGGAGCGCGGCGTCGGGCCGTTTGCGTATTGCGCTGTCAGGTTGTCGGTGCCGTTGCCCGCCGTGGCCGGTGCGCGCTGTTGCGGTGATACGGGCCTGTGGCCCGTATTTTGCGTAAGGTGCCCGTAAGAGCGTGGCGATACGGTTGCGAGTGGCAGTCAGATAAAGCGGCATCAACAACAGAATCACAGATTGGAGACAAGATCATGTCGAATGCTATTGAGTCCGTACTGGTGGAAACCCGGGTCTTCCCGCCGCCCGAGCGCGCGGCGCAGGGCGCCGCGATTCCCAGCATGGACGCGTACAAAGCGCTGTGCGCGCAGGTCGAAAAGGATTTCGACGGCTTCTGGGCCGGCCAGGCCCGCGACAACCTGCAGTGGACCAAGCCGTTCACCGAGGTGCTGGATGAATCCAACGCGCCGTTCTACCGCTGGTTCGGCGATGGCGAGCTGAACGTCTCGGCCAACTGCCTGGACGTGCACCTGACCAACGGCAACGCCGACAAGACCGCCATCATCTTCGAGACCGACGACGGCAAGGTCAACAAGGTCACCTACCGCGAACTGCTGGCGCGCGTGTGCCGCTTCGCCAACGGCATCGCCAAGCTGGGCTACAAGAAGGGCGACCGCGCCATCATCTACATGCCCATGTCGATCGAAGCCGTGGTGGCCATGCAGGCCTGCGCGCGCCTGGGCGTGACGCACTCGGTGGTGTTCGGCGGCTTCTCGGCCAAGAGCCTGCAGGAGCGCATCGTCGACGTCGGCGCCTCGCTGGTCATCACCGCCGACGAGCAGGTGCGCGGCGGCAAGACCATCCCGCTCAAGCCGGCGGTGGAAGAAGCCATCGCCATGGGCGGCTGCGAAGCCGTCAAGCGCGTCATCGTCTATCGCCGCACCGGCGGCAAGATCGCCTGGAACGAAAGCCGCGACCTCTGGATGCACGACGTCGAGTCCGGCCAGGCCGACACCTGCGAACCGGTGCCGGTCAATGCCGAGCATCCGCTGTTCATCCTGTACACCTCCGGTTCCACCGGCAAGCCCAAGGGCGTGCAGCATTCGTCCGCCGGCTACCTGCTGTGGGCGCTGCTGACCGTCAAGTGGACCTTCGATGCGCGCAAGGACGACGTCTACTGGTGCACGGCCGACGTGGGCTGGGTCACCGGCCACACCTACATCACCTACGGCCCGCTGGCCGCGGGCCTGACGCAGGTGGTGTTCGAGGGCGTGCCGACGTTCCCCAACGCCGGCCGCTTCTGGGACATGATCGCGCGCCACAAGGTCACCACCTTCTACACCGCGCCGACCGCGATCCGCTCGCTGATCAAGGCCGCCGAAGCGGCGCCCGAGACCCATCCGTCCAAGTACGACCTGGACAGCCTGCGCATCATCGGCACGGTGGGCGAGCCCATCAACCCCGAGGCCTGGATCTGGTATCACAAGAACATCGGCCGCGAGCGCTGCCCGATCGTCGACACCTGGTGGCAGACCGAGACCGGCGGCCACATGATCACGCCGCTGCCGGGCGCCACGCCGACCAAGCCGGGCTCGTGCACGCTGCCGCTGCCGGGCATCGCCGCCGCCATCGTCGATGAGACCGGCGGCGACGTCGACCAGGGCAACGGCGGTTTCCTGGTGATCAAGCGTCCGTGGCCGGCGATGATCCGCAACATCTGGGGCGATCCGGAACGCTTCAAGAAGAGCTACTTCCCGCCCGAGCTGCGCGGTTACTACCTGGCCGGCGACGGCGCGCAGCGCGATGCCGATGGCTACTTCTGGATCATGGGTCGCATCGACGACGTGCTGAACGTGTCGGGCCACCGCCTGGGCACGATGGAAGTGGAATCGGCGCTGGTCGCGCACGAGCTGGTGGCCGAGGCCGCCGTGGTCGGCCGTCCCGACGACACTACCGGCGAGGCCGTGGTGGCCTTCGTGGTGCTCAAGAGCGCCCGTCCCGAAGGCGCCGAGGCGCAGGCCATCGCCAAGACGCTGCGCGACTGGGTCGCCAAGGAAATCGGTCCGATCGCCAAGCCCAAGGACATCCGCTTCGGCGACAACCTGCCCAAGACGCGTTCCGGCAAGATCATGCGCCGTCTGTTGCGCGTGGTCGCCAAGGGCGAGGAAGTGACGCAGGACGTGTCGACGCTGGAAAATCCCGCCATCCTGGAACAGCTGTCCAAGCCGTTGTAATGCGGCGCGCGCCGTCCGTCATGCGGACGGCGTGGACGGTTCCCGGCCCGACGGGAGCATAATGCGAGATGCCCATGCCGGTCTGCCGGCATGGGCATCGTCGTTTTTTTTCCCCACTTCCACTGGAGACGCCGCCGTGAGCCGCAGCAGTTTCGATCGCGCAGGGCTAGCCCTGATGTTCAGCACCATCCTCGTGTGGGCGGGCAGCTGGATCGCGATGAAGCTGATCGTGCCCTACATCGGCCCCTTCGATTTCGTGGCGCTGCGCTACGTGACCGGCGCGCTGGTGCTGTTCGCGCTGGCGGCCGCGACCCGGCGGCCGCTGGCCCTGCCGCCCTGGAAGCTGACCCTGCTGATCGGCCTGACCCAGACCGCGGGTTTCCAGGGCTTCGTGCAGACGGCGCTGGTGTCGGGCGGCGTCGGCAAGGTGTCATTGATGGCCTACACCATGCCGTTCTGGGTGGTGCTGTTCGCCTGGGGCCTGCTGGGCGAGCGGCCGACGGCGCGCCATGGCATCGGCATCGGCCTGGCCGCGATCGGCCTGGTGCTGTTCATCGAACCCTGGCATGGCGTGGGCGAAATGCGGCCGGTGCTGCTGGGGCTGGGCAGCGGTCTGTGCTGGGGCGTGGGCACGGTGCTGTCCAAGCGCATGTTCGAGCGCCACGCGCCCGACGTGATGACGTTCACCGCCTGGCAGATGCTGTTCGGCGGGCTGGTGATGACGCCGGTGGCCTGGCTGGTGCCGCAGATCGCGCCGCAATGGGGCTGGCAGCTGTGGACCGGCATGACCTACATCGTGCTGATCGCCACCGCCGCCGGCTGGCTGCTGTGGCTGCAGGTGGTGCGGCGCGTGCCGGCCTCCATCGCGGGCCTGTCGAGCCTGGGCGTGCCGGTGGTGGCGATGCTGATGGCCTGGGCGGTGCTGTCCGAACGTCCGTCGCCGGTCGAGCTGGGCGGCATGGCCCTGATCCTCGCCGGCATTTTTGTCGTGAGCCGCGCGGCGCCCACCGCGCGCGCGGGCTGACCGGCCCGTTTACCGGATTCCGTTTTCCTTCAAGGAAGCTTCATGATCGATTTGCGCAGTGATACCGTCACCCGGCCGTCCCCGGCCATGTTGCAGGCCATGGTCAGCGCGCCGCTGGGCGATGACGTGATGGGCGACGACCCCACCGTCATCCAGCTGCAGCAGGCGGTTGCCGAGCGCGCGGGCAAGGCCGCGGGCCTGTTCTTCCCGTCTGGCACGCAGAGCAATCTGGCCGGCTTGATGGCCCATTGCGAACGCGGTGACGAGTACCTGGTGGGCCAGCAGGCCCACACCTATAAATACGAGGGCGGCGGCGCCGCGGTGCTGGCCAGCATCCAGCCCCAGCCCATCGAACAAGCCGAGGATGGCTCGCTGCCGCTGGACAAGCTGGCGGCGGCGCTCAAGCCCGAAGGCGACCCGCACTTCGCCCGCACCCGTTTGCTGGCGCTGGAGAACACCTTCCACGGCAAACTGATTCCGGCGGATTACGTGCGCGCGGCGACTGACTGGGCCCGCGGCCATGGCCTGGCCACGCACCTGGACGGCGCGCGCGTGTTCAACGCCGCCGTCGCCAGCGGCAAGCCGCTGGCCGAGATGTGCGCGCCGTTCGATTCGGTGTCGATCTGCTTTTCCAAGGGCCTGGGCGCGCCGGTCGGTTCCGTGCTGGTGGGCAGCGCCGAGCTGATCGCCCGCGCGCGCCGCTGGCGCAAGGTGCTGGGCGGCGGCCTGCGCCAGTCGGGCGTGCTGGCCGCGGCCTGCCTGTACGCGCTGGAACATAACGTCGAGCGCCTGGCGGAAGATCATGCCAACGCGCGCCTGCTGGCCGACGGCCTGCGCGGCATCGTCGGCGTGCGGGTCCTGAGCCAGGACACCAACATGGTGTTCGCGGAATTCGAGCCGGCGCGGTGCGAGGCCCTGACCGCCGCGCTGGCGGCCGACGGCATCCTGATGCGCGCGGTCTACGGCGGTCCGACGCGCCTGGTGACGCACCTGGACGTGTCGGCGGCCGACGTGCGCCGGGTGGTCGAGGCCGTGGCGCGCCACCTGGGTTGACCGGCAGCGGGGCCGCGGGTCCGCAAGGGGCCGCCCATGCCGCCCTGACCCCGCAGCGCCGCGTCAGTCGCCGGCGCGCAGCACCTGCGCCAGCACGGCGAACAGTTCGTCGATCTGCGCGGGTTCGATGATGAGCGGGGGCGACAGCAGCATGGTGTCGCCCGCCGAACGGATCAGGCAGCCGCGTTCCAGGCAGGCCTGGTGCACGGCATAGCCGCGCTGCCCCGGCTTGCCCGCCAGCGGCGCCAGTTCGATCGCGGCCAGCAGGCCGATGTTGCGGATGTCCACCACGTGCGGCAGGCCCTTCAGGCCGTGGGCCGCGTCTTCCCAATAGCGCCACAGGTCGCGGCTGCGCTGGAACAGGCCGTCGCGGCGGCAGATGTCCAGCATCGCCAGCCCGGCCGCGCAGGCCACCGGGTGGCCCGAGTAGGTGTAGCCGTGCGCCAGTTCGATGGCGCTGTCCGGACCCTGCATGAAGGCATCGTAGACGTGCTGGCGCACCAGCGTCGCGCCCATCGGGATGGCGCCGTTGGTCAGCCCCTTGGCGCTGGTGATGAGATCGGGCGTGACGCCGAAATGCGCCGAGGCGAAGGCGCCGTCGATGCGGCCGAAGGCGCAGATCACTTCGTCGAAGATCAGCAGGATGCCGTGCGCATCGCAGATCTGCCGCAGCTTCTGCAGGTAGCCGCGCGGCGGCACCAGCAGGCCGGTCGAGCCGGCCACCGGTTCGACGATGACGGCGGCGATGGTGGAGGCGTCGTGCAGCGCGACGATGCGTTCGAGCACGTCGGCCAGGTGCGCGCCCCAGTCGGGTTGGCCGCGGGTGTAGGCCATCTGCTCGCGGTCATAGGTATGCGGCAGGTGGTCGACATAGGGCAGCAGGTTGCCGAACGGCTTGCGGTGGCCGCCGATGCCCGAGACCGACAGGCCGCCGAACCCCACGCCGTGATACGAACGCTCGCGGCCGATCAGGCGCACGCGCTGGCCCTCGCCGCGCGCGCGGTGATAACCCAATGCGATCTTGAGGGCGGTATCGACGGCCTCGGATCCGGAGTTGGAGAAAAATACATTGGAAAACCCGGCGGGCGCCTCCTCACACAGCTTTTCGGCCAGCTCGAACGCCAGCGGATGGCTCATCTGGAACGACGGCGCGTAGTCCAGCTCGTAGGCGGTGCGCGCGATGGCCTCGACGATTTCGGGCCGGCGATGGCCGGCGTTGACGCACCACAGGCCGGCGATGCCATCGAGCACGCGGCGGCCGTCCGGGCGGATGTAGTGCATGCCCTCGGCCGCGCTGAACAGCACCGGGTCGCGCTTGTAGCGCCGGTTGGCGGTGAACGGCATCCAGAAGGCGTCGGCGTTGATCGGTGTGGCGGGGGCGGGCGAGGTCATGGGGGGTCTGTCGGAGGAGTTGGGGTCTGCTTATTTTGTATTAATAATAAGAAAAATACAATTTGGAGCGAGATCGGTCCAGGTCGATCAGCGCGTGAAAGCGACTCCGGCCCGCGGGAACGGCAGGAAAAGGCGGGGAAAGGCGCCGCGCGACAGCGGCGCGGGTCAGGATTGCTGCTGCGAGGTCTTTAGGTGGCGGCGCATGAGCTGTGAGGCCCATTCCTGGTCGCCGGCTTCGAGGGCCTCGATGATCCGCAGGTGCTCGTTGCTGGAATTGACGAAGCGGGCATCGCGGTAGAACGCGGCGTGCTCCTCCAGGCGGCGCAACTGGTTCTGCTGCTGCACCGCCTGCAGGATGTAGCGGTTGCCGGAGAAGCGCGCCAGCATTTCGTGGAACGAGGCGTTCAGGCTGAAGAACTCGGTGGCGGAGATGTCGGCGTCGTCGCGCTGGATCAGCGCTTCATGCGCGGCGCGCATGCGCGCCAGGGCGTCGCGGTCGAGCTTGAAGGAAGGTTCCAGCAGGCCGGCGCACTCGATCGTCATGCGGAACCGGTAGCTCTCGTTGAGCGCCTCGCGGTTCTCCAGCGACGGCGCGAACTGCCAGCCGTGGCCCTTGCGCTTCTCGATCAGGCCGTCGGCCGACAGTTGCAGCAGGGTCTTGGCCAGCACGCTGCGCGGCGCGGGATAGCGTTGCAGCAGTTCGCGCTCGGTGAACTGGTCGGGCAGCGCGCGCGTGGCGCGGTCGTCGATCAGGCGCCGATAGAGTTCGTTCTGGGTCGGCCCGGCGCCGGCGATGGCGGGCGTGGCCAGCGCGGCGTTCTCGGCCACGGTGTAGCCGCTGTTGGGCCGATGCGTGATCAGGCCTTGCGTCGCCAGCAGCCGCAGGGCGCCTCGCACCGGCGTGCGCGAGACCTCGTAGCCCGCGGCCAGCGCTTCCTCGGACAGGTGGGCGCCGGGGGCGTAGCGCCGGGCCACGATGTCCTGCGCGATCAGGCGCGCCAGATCGACTTGCAGCGGGGTGGGGCGGGCGTGAGCAGCGGTGGGCATGGATGGGCGCGAAAGCGGCGGTGGAGCAATGGTAACGGACAGCCGGGCCGCCGTAATCGGCCCAACTGTAACGCGGCGCGCCTGCCCGCAGTCGTCGCGAGGCCGGTCCGGGCGGGACCGGCGCCCGCTCAGCCGTGGCGCGCGCGGCTGTCTTGCGGCGCCTCGTCGCGCGCCTGCATGCCGTAGTCGCGCAGCACCTGGGCGACGCGCAGGCGGTAGTTGGCGAACACGCCCCCTCGTCCCGCCTCCTGGGCGCGGCGGTGCGAATCCAGCGTGCGCCAGCGCCGGACCGCGTCCTCGTCGCGCCAGAACGACAATGACAGCAGCTTGTCCGGCGTGCTCAGGCTCTGGAAGCGTTCGACGGAGATGAAGCCGTCGATGGTCTTGAGTTCGTCGATCAGCCCCGCGGCGATGTGCAGATAGGGCGCGGGGTTGCCGTCGGTGGGCTCGACTTCGAATATCACGGCGATCATGGGGTGGGCTCCTCGGTGAAATCAAATTGGGGAATGCGGGCGTTGGGCAGCGGGCGATAGCGCGGGCGCGCCGCCAGGGCGCGGCAGTCGACGCCGGCCCGCAGCAGGTGGACCAGCGCGCCCGCCGCGTGCCGCCGCGCCAGCTCCCGACCGGGGCAGGCGTGGCCCAGGGCGCCGAAGGTCCAGTGCGCGTCGGGTTGCGCCGTGGCCGCGGCGGCCAGCACTAGCAGCACCGTGGCGCCAGCCTCGAGGTGTTGGCCGTCGACGTCGATGGCCTCGGCCAGGAAGCGGCGGGTGTTGTGGATGGGCGGATCGTCGCGCAGCGTCGCGTCAACCAGCGCCAGCGCATCCGCGAAAGCCAGGTCCGTCGCGATGGCATGGCGGCCGGCTCGCAGCAGCGCGTTGCCGAGCAGCCCGGCGCCAGCGTCACAGGACTGGAACAGCAGCCCCGCCAGGTTGGCGGCCAGCAGCGCGGGATCCAGGCCCGCGTCGATGCCCTGGCGCCGCAATTCGCGCAGCGCCGGAGCGGCGTCGGGATCGTCCAGGTGAGTGCGCAACCGCGCGGCCAGCCGTTCGGCGGCCGCGTGCCCGGCCGCGATCCGGTCGCCTGGCGCGGCGGGCGGCAACGCCGCCAGGAGGTCGCCGATATCGCGCGCGCAGTCCGCCGCGAGGGTATCGGGCAGGCCGATGAAACAGGCCTGCGCCAGCACCGGCGCGGCGGACAGGAAGCGGTCGATGGCGGCCGCGTCGGGGCCGCGCTTCGTATCCTGCCCCGCATCCAGCCGCGGCCACGCGGGATCGCGCGCGTGTCGCGCCTGTTGCGCGAGGAAGTCGCTCAGCAAGGGTTTGAGCAGGGCTTGCGGCGGCCCGTCGTTCATCCGCAGGAAGCGGCCGAACAACTGGCCGGCCGGACCCGTCGCGATGCCTTGCGGCACCGGCTCGGCGATGGGGCGCACGCGGGCGGCGGGGTGGCGCATGAGCGCCAGGATCGCCTGCGGCCCGCTGGCGACCCACAGGCCCAGCCGCGTGTCGTGATACAGCGGACGCTCCCTGGCCAGCGCGGCGTAATAGGGATAGGGGTTAGCGTGCGTTACCGCCTGGAGCGGATCGAGCGGGAAGGGGATGGACATGGCGGTGAGGGGGCGGCGGGTCTGGGCCAGCCAGTATCGCCGCGTCACGCCGTCGACGATTCGACGGTGGTCGAACTATGCCGGCGAGGCCGCGTCCGCCAGCAGCGCGGCGTAGCCGGCGCGCGAGTCGGGCCATTGCAGCGTCAGTCCGCTGGCGCGCAGCCGGGCGTTGCTGAGCTTCTTGCTGCCGATGCCGGCAGGCGCGGGGCCTTCGGCCGGGGCCGGCGCGCCGATCAGGCGCGCCAGGTCCGCATACAGTTCATGCAGCGGCAGCGGGGTGTCGTCGCAGCCGATGTAGACCGGCTGCGCCTCGGGCAGCAACGCCACGTGCGCGATGGCGGCGGCGGCGTCGTCGATGTGGATGCGGTTGGCCCAGTGCGGCGGCTGGCTCGGCGCGCGCGCGTCGCCGGCGCGCAGCCGTTCGATCAGTTGCAGGCGGCCGGGGCCATACAGGCCGGCGAAACGCAGGGTGGTGTGGGGCAGCGCCTGCGCGGCCAGCAGCGCTTCGGCTTCCAGCAGGATGCGGCCATTGAAGCCTTGCGGCGCGGTGGGGGTGTCTTCGGTGACCCAGTCGCCATGATGCTCGCCATACACCGCGCTGGAGGAGACGAACACGATGCGTTCGACGCGGGACGTGTCGAGCGCGTCCAGCGCGTGTTTCAGGCCGTCGACGAAGACGCCGCGGTAGGCCGCGGGATCGCGCGCGCCGGCGGTGGCGACGTGGACGACACGGGTGACGCCGGCCGGCAGGGCGGGCAGGCCGTCGGGCCGGGTGATGTCGCCTTGCAGCCAGCGGATGCCGCTGGCGTCGCCGGCGGGCGGATGGCGGCGCAGCGCGTGGACCTCGTCGCCGCGCGCCAGGAAAAGGCGCGCGGCGCGCTGGCCGAGATCGCCGCAGCCGATGAAGAGCACCCGTTCAGCCATTGCCCGCGAGCCTGCTACATGCCGCTGTAGACCGGGCCCTCGCCGCCCTGCGGCGCCACCCAGACGATGTTCTGGGTCGGGTCCTTGATGTCGCAGGTCTTGCAGTGCACGCAGTTCTGCGCGTTGATCTGCAGGCGGTCCTCGCCGTGGTCGTCCTTGACGAACTCATACACCCCGGCCGGACAGTAGCGCGATTCCGGGCCGCCGTACTTGGCCAGGTTGACCTTCACCGGCACCGATGCATCCTTCAGCGTCAGGTGGATGGGTTCGTTCTCGTCGTGGTTGGTGTTGGAGATGAACACCGAGCTGAGCTTGTCGAAGGTCAGCTTGCCATCGGGCTTGGGATAGTCGATGCGGGCGCACTGCGAGGCCGGTTGCAGGCAGGCGTGGTCGGGCTTGCTGTGGCGCAGGGTCCAGGGCATCTTGCCCTTGAACACCAGCTGCTCGATGCCGGTCATCAGCGTGGCCACGGTGCGGCCCTTCTTGAACCACTGCTTGAAGTTGCGCGCCTTGTTCAGCTCGGCATGCAGCCACGAATTCTTGAAGGCTTCCGGGTAGGCGGCCAGTTCGTCCTGGCGGCGGTCGGCCACCAGCGCGTCGAACGCGGCCTCGGCGGCCAGCTTGCCGGACTTGATGGCGGCGTGGCTGCCCTTGATGCGCGAGGCGTTCAGGAAGCCGGCCTCACAGCCGACCAGCACGCCGCCCGGGAATGTCAGCTTGGGCAGAGACAGCAGGCCGCCGGCGGTGATGGCGCGGGCGCCGTAGGCGATGCGCTTGCCGCCTTCGAAAGTGCCGCGGATCGCGGGGTGGGTCTTGTAGCGCTGGAATTCATCGAACGGCGACAGCCACGGGTTGGCGTAGTCCAGCCCGACGATCATGCCGACGGCCACCAGGTTGTTGTCCAGGTGGTAGAGGAACGAACCGCCGTAGGTGTCCGAATCCAGCGGCCAGCCGGCGGTGTGGATCACCAGGCCGGGCTTGGACTGGGCCGGGTCGACTTCCCACATTTCCTTGATGCCGATGCCGTAGGCCTGCGGATCGCGGCCGTCGTCGAGCTTGTAGCGCTCGATCAGCTGGCGGCCGAGCTGGCCGCGCGCGCCTTCGGCGAACACCGTATAGCGCGCATGCAGTTCCATGCCGGGCTGGTAGTGGTCGGTGTGGCTGCCGTCGCGGGCCACGCCCATGTCGCCGGTGGCCACGCCGCGCACCGCGCCGTTCTCGTCGTACAGCACTTCGACCGCGGCAAAGCCCGGGAAGATCTCGACGCCCAGCGCCTCGGCCTGTTCGCCCAGCCACTTGACGACGTCGCCCAGGCGGACGATGTAGTTGCCTTCATTGTGGAAACAGGGCGGCAGCAGCCAGTTCGGCGTGGCGCGCGCGCCGTTTTCGGACAGGAACAGGAACTTGTCCTGCGTCACGGGCACGTTCAGCGGCGCGCCCTTTTCCTTCCAGTCGGGGATCAGCTCGGTCAGGGCCAGCGGGTCCATGACGGCGCCGGACAGGATGTGCGCGCCCAGCTCCGCGCCTTTTTCCAGGACGCAGACGCCGATTTCCTGGTTCTTCTCAGCGGCCAGTTGCTTCAGACGGATAGCGGTGGCCAAGCCGGCGGGACCCCCGCCAACCACGACCACGTCATATTCCATCGACTCGCGTTCAGACATTGCAAAGCTCCCCGTATGTATTCCATATATGGCTGGAAGTATTATCGGCGATTGTATTGCAGGCGGAGACCTTGCACGTCTTCGCATTTCCATCAGCTATCAGGAGCAATTGGTGAACCCGGACACTCTGTCTGCGCGGATTCTGACGGTGGGGGATACCCATCATGTGGATTTGCCTTTGCGTTGGGGCGATTCCGACGCCTTGAACCATCTCAATAACACGCTGTATTTCCGCCTCATGGAAGAGGCGCGGATGCAGATCCTCTACGACGCGGGCTTCGAACTGCCGGCCGACGACGGCGCCATCCTCGCGCACGCGTCCTGCGATTTCCTGCGACCGCTGACCTATCCGGCGACCGTGCGGGTCACGCACAAGGTCACGCGCATCGGCCGTTCGAGCGCCGAGTTCGAATTGTTGCTCGAGAAGGTGGGCGACGACGCCGGCCCTTACGCCCGCGGCCGCAACGTGCTGGTGTGGATGGATTACGTGGCCAATACGTCCGCCCCGTGGCCGCCCGAAGTGCTGGCGAAAATGGCCACGCAGTTCCAGCCGGCGGCCTAGGCGCGCCGGCGGCGGGCGGTCCGACTTCAATGCGGCGTTTGAAACGGCGCCCGCATTTGCCGGCCATGCCGTTAAAATCCAGGACAGAACCACAATACGAATGACAGGGCGCGCCACCCTCGGCGCCGCGAACCAGCAGGCATCGGGCCACGCCGCGATGCCGCCGGGCCGCGAAACCGGCAGCCGCGCCCCAAGTACAAACAGGGTCCATCCAGGATCGCCGGCCTCCTTCGCGGGGCATGCGGTCCGGCAGGGCGGGCGGATCCTCTTCAGTTCGACCTTAACTAGGAGTTGGAGCGATGGACAAGGTTTTTGCAAGCGCCCAGGAGGCGCTGGCAGGCATCGTCAAGGACGGCCAGATGATCGCCGTCGGCGGTTTCGGCCTTTGCGGCATTCCCGAGGCCCTGATCGCCGCGCTGCGCGATTCGGGCGTCAAGGATCTCACGTGCATCAGCAATAACGCGGGCGTCGACGGCTTCGGCCTGGGCCAGCTGCTGAACACGCGCCAGGTCCGCAAGATGATCGCCTCGTACGTGGGCGAGAACAAGGAATTCGAACGCCAGTACCTGTCGGGCGAACTCGAGCTCGAATTCACGCCGCAGGGCACGCTGGCCGAGAAGCTGCGCGCCGGCGGCGCCGGCATCCCGGCGTTCTTCACCCGCACCGGCGTGGGCACCATCGTCGCCGACGGCAAGGAAATCCGCGAATTCGACGGCCAGCAATACGTGATGGAGCGTTCGCTGGTGCCGGACGTGTCGCTGGTCAAGGCGCACATCGCCGACCGCAGCGGCAACCTGGTGTTCCGCAAGACGGCGCGCAACTTCAACCCGAACGTGGCCATGGCCGGCAAGTTCACGGTGGTCGAGGTCGAGCAGATCGTCGACACCGGCAGCCTGGACCCCGACCAGATCCACCTGCCCGGCATCTATGTGCACCGGATCGTGCTGAACGCCAATCCGGAAAAGCGCATCGAACAACGCACCACTCGCCCGGCCTAAGGAGAACACGACATGGCATGGTCCCGCGATGAAATGGCGGCGCGCGCCGCGCGCGAGCTGCAAGACGGTTTTTACGTGAACCTGGGTATCGGCCTGCCGACCCTGGTGGCCAACCACGTGCCCAAGGGCGTCGAAGTCTGGCTGCAATCCGAAAACGGCCTGTTGGGCATCGGCCCGTTCCCGACCGACGCCGAGGTCGACGCCGACCTGATCAACGCCGGCAAGCAGACGGTCACGACGCTGCCCGGCTCGTCGATCTTCTCGTCGGCCGACTCGTTCGCGATGATCCGCGGCGGCAAGATCAACCTGGCCATCCTGGGCGCGATGCAGGTGTCCGAAAAGGGCGACCTGGCCAACTGGATGATTCCGGGCAAGATGGTCAAGGGCATGGGCGGCGCGATGGACCTGGTGGCCGGTGTCGGCCGCGTGGTCGTGCTGATGGAACACGTGGCCAAGAAGAAGGACGGCACCGAGGACGTCAAGCTGCTGCCCGAATGCAACCTGCCGCTGACCGGCGTGGGCGTGGTCGACCTGATCATCACCGATCTGGGCGTGATGGAAGTCACCGACAACGGCCTGAAGCTGCTGGAAACGGCGCCGGGCGTGACGGTGGACGAGATCCAGTCCAAGACGGCCGCCAAGCTGGACGTGTCGGCGGTCAAGTAACCTCGATCGACGCTGGAACGAAAAACGCCCCTTTGCGGGGCGTTTTTCATGCCGTCGGCAAAACACAAAACGCCCCGCAAAGGGGCGTTTTCATTGGGGCGGCGGCAACGCGCCTGGGGCAGCGCTGCCCGCCGCCGTGGCGTTCAGGCCGCTTCGCGCAGCAGCATGCCGACGTGCGGGATGCCGTCCTCGATGTACTCCTCGGTCACCGGCACGAAGCCGTGGCCGCCGTAATAGCCGCGCAGCCGGGCCTGCGCGCCCAGGTAGACCGGCTGGCCCGGCCACAGCCGCGCCACTTCGTCCTTGGCGCGGCGCATCAGGTCGTGGCCCAGGCCCGTGCCGCGCGCCGCTGGCGCCGTGATGACGCGGCCGATGACTGCCTGGCCGTCGTTCAGCGCCGGTTCCAGCAGGCGGCAATAGGCCAGCAGCGCGCCGTTGTCCCAGGCCATCAGGTGTTCGGTCTGTCCCAGCAGGTCTTTGTCGTCCATGTCCAGGAAGACGCAGTTCTGTTCGACCACGAAGACTTCCGAGCGCAGGCGCAGGATGGCGTAGAGCTCGGCCAGGGTCAGTTCGGCGTGGGGTTTGCAGGTCCAGACGGGCATTCGAAGGTTCCGGAAAACGGGAAACGGGAAGGGGCATTTAGCGTACCTCAAACCGGCCCCGTTTCTTTTGAAGCACTGTTACATAAATTCACGGGTATACCCTTAGTATGAAAATGAATTTTCTTATCTAAAATTTATGTGTAAACAGATTTACACAAACCTCCGCTACGTCTCCCCCTTTTTTCGATGAACAAGGCCGCACTCACGATCGCTGATCGGATCGCCCGGGCCCAGCCCGCGCTGAGCCGCACGCAGCACAAGATGGCCGAATACGTCCTGGCGCACCAGTTCCGCGTGGCCACGATGACCATCGACGAATTCGCGACGGCGGCGGGGGTGTCGGTCGCGACCGCCAACCGCTTCGCGCGCGCCCTGGACCTGCCGGGCTATCCGCAGTTCCGCGCCGAGCTGGCGCGCGGCTTCGAGGCGGCGCTGGAGCCGGTCGAAAAGCTGCGCACCGAGCTGGCGCATTCGGCCAGCGCGGTGCAGATCTTCGCCGCGACCCTCGAAGAAGACATCCGCAACGCCCAGCGCAACCTGCAGACCCTGGATGCCGCCGCCTGTGAGCAGGCGGTCGACGCCATCCTGGCCGCCGACCGCGTGTTCATCATCGGCTTCGGCGCCAGCGGCTTCCTGGCCGGCATGCTGCAGCGCGGCCTGTGCATGCACCTGCATTCGGTCGAATCGCTGGCCGGCCCGGGCGGGGTGTCGCACGCGGCGCGCCAGATGTCGCGCATGACCAGCAAGGATCTGGTGATCGCGATCGGCTTTCCGCGCTACCTGGCCGACACCGTGACCCTGGCGGGCGCCGCCAAGCAGGCCGGCGTACCGGTGCTGGTGCTGACCGACAAGCCCACCTCGCCGCTGGCGCCGACCGCGTCGGTGGTGCTGTACGCCGTGTCCACGCGCCAGCTGATCCCCAATTCCGAAACCGCCGCGCTCGGCCTGATCGAGGCCTTGTCGGCGGCGGTGGCCTATCGGGCCAAGAATTCCGTCGCGGCCGCCGCTGGGGTGACCCAGTCCGTGATGCCGTGGCTCATCCATGGAGTAGGTAAACGATGATTCAACCCGTGATCGCGATTCACGGTGGCGCCGGCGCGATGTCCCGCGCGGCCATGTCGCCCGAGAAAGAGCAGGAATACCTGAGCGCGCTCGAATCCATCCTGACCGCCGGCCAGGCCGTGCTGGCCCGTGGCGGCAGCGCGCTGGACGCCGTCACCGAGGCCGTGCGCCTGCTGGAAGACTGCCCGCTGTTCAACGCCGGCCATGGCGCCGTGTTCACCAGCGCCGGCACCCATGAGCTGGACGCCGCCATCATGGACGGCGCCACGCTGCGTTCGGGCGCCATCGCCAACGTCAACTGCGTGCGCAACCCGGTGTTCGCCGCGCGCAAGGTCATGGAAACCAGCAAGCACGTGTTCTTCGTGGGCGAGGGCGCCGAAGCCTTCGCCAAGGACGCCGGCCTGGAACTGGTCGACCCGTCGTACTTCTCGACCGAAGCGCGCCGCGAGCAGCTGCTGCGCGTGCAGCGCGAAACGCCGGAAGCGGCGGTGCTGGACCACGACGGCCAGGCCATGGTCGCGCGCGGCCAGCCGGCGCCGGCCGATCCGCTGGATTCGGACAAGAAGTTCGGCACCGTGGGCGCCGTGGCCGTGGACGCGCAGGGCAACCTGGCCGCGGCCACCTCCACCGGCGGCATCACCAACAAGCAGGTCGGCCGCGTCGGCGACGCGCCGCTGATCGGCGCCGGCACCTACGCCAGCAACAAGACCTGCGCCGTGTCCACCACCGGCACCGGCGAGATGTTCATCCGCATGGTCGCCGCCTATGACGTGGCGGCCCAGATGGAATATTGCGGCGCCTCGCTGGAAACGGCGGCGGACCGCGTCGTGATGGAAAAACTGCCCACCATCGGCGGCAAGGGCGGCCTGGTGGCCGTCGACGCCCAGGGCAATGTGGCCTTGCCGTTCAACACGGAAGGCATGTACCGCGGTTACGCCCGCGTCGGCGAGAAGCCGGTCACCGCCATCTACCGCTGAGCGGCGGCGGGCTTCGTTTTTGTCAGTTTTGGGGATTACTAGAGATATGGTTGATCGCGCAAACAGCCTGGCGCTGCCGGATAACCGCGTGGTCCAGGTCGACGACCTGACGGTGCGCTTCGTGGGTTCGGAGCGCACGGTCGAAGCCGTGCGCAACTTGTCGTTCCATGTGGACCGGGGCGAGACCCTGGCCATCGTGGGCGAATCGGGTTCGGGCAAGTCGGTGACGTCGCTGGCGCTGATGCGCCTGGTGGAACATGGCGGCGGCCGCATCGCCCAGGGCAGCATGGCCCTGCGCCGGCGCAACGGTTCCGTGATCGACCTGGTCAATGCCAACCAGCGCGCCATGCGCAATGTGCGCGGCGCCGACATGGCCATGATCTTCCAGGAGCCGATGACCTCCCTGAACCCGGTGTTCACGGCCGGCGACCAGATCGCCGAATCGATCCGCGAGCACCAGGGCATGGACGCCGCGGCCTCGCGCGCCGAAGCCCTGCGCATGCTGGAGCAGGTGCGCATCCCGGAAGCCAAGTCGGTGCTGGACCGCTACCCGCACCAGCTGTCGGGCGGCATGCGCCAGCGCGTCATGATCGCCATGGCGCTGGCCTGCAAGCCGGCGCTGCTGATCGCCGACGAACCCACCACCGCGCTGGACGTCACGATCCAGGCGCAGATCCTGCAACTGATCCGCCAGCTGCAGGAAGAAATGCACATGGGCGTGGTGTTCATCACCCACGACATGGGCGTGGTCGCCGAAGTGGCCGACCGCGTGCTGGTCATGTACCGCGGCGACAAGGTCGAGGAAGGCCCGTCGGCGTCGGTGTTCGCCACGCCCCAGCATGCCTATACCAAGGCGCTGCTGTCGGCCGTGCCGAAGCTGGGCGCGATGCAGGGCACCGACCTGCCGGCGCGTTTCCCGCTGCTGCAGGTGGACGGCAAGGCTCAGCCGGTGGCCGAACCCGGCGCCACCAGCACCCAGGAAGTGCCGGCCGCGCGCCGCGAGCCGATCCTGAGCGTGCGCGACCTGGTAACGCGTTTCGACCTGCGCGGCGGCATCATGAGCCGCGTGCAGCGCCGCGTGCATGCCGTGGAAAAGGTCAGCTTCGACCTGTACCCCGGCGAGACGCTGTCGCTGGTGGGCGAATCCGGTTGCGGCAAGTCCACCACCGGCCGCTCGCTGCTGCGCCTGGTGGACAGCCAGGGCGGCGAGATCCGCTTCGGCGGGCGCGACATCGTGCGTCTGAAGACCTCCGAACTGCAAGCCCTGCGCCGCGACATCCAGTTCGTGTTCCAGGATCCGTTCGCCTCGCTCGATCCGCGCGTCACGGTCGGTTTCTCGATCATGGAGCCGCTGCTGGTGCACGGCGTGGCCAAGGGCAAGGAAGCCGAGCAGCGCGTGGCCGAACTGCTCGAACGCGTCGGCCTGCCGCCCGAAATGGCGCAGCGCTATCCGCATGAATTCTCCGGCGGCCAGCGCCAGCGCATCTGTATCGCGCGCGCGCTGGCTCTCAACCCGAAGGTCGTGATCGCGGACGAATCGGTGTCGGCGCTGGACGTGTCGATCCAGGCGCAGATCGTCAACCTGCTGATCGACCTGCAGCGCGACATGGGCATTTCGTTCCTGTTCATTTCGCACGACATGGCCGTGGTCGAGCGCGTCAGCCACCGCGTGGCGGTCATGTACCTGGGGCAGATTGTCGAGATCGGTCCGCGCCGGGCCATCTTCGAGAACCCGCAGCACCCCTATACCAAGAAGCTCATGGCCGCCGTGCCGATCGCCGATCCGGCGCGCCGCCACATGAAGCGCACCTTGCTGTCCGATGAAATTCCCAGCCCGATCCGCAAGCTCGGCGACGAGCCGGTGGTGCAACCGCTGGTGCAGGTAGGAACCGATCACTTCGTCGCCCGCCATGCGGTCGGCGGAGCGTATTGAGTCAGTTGTCGTACTTGTTTTTCTTCCACCAAACCCCCTAATTCCTCACGGAACCAGGAGTTGCAATGATGAAAGTTCTGCGCCCCACCAAGCTGATGGCCGCCGCCGCGGTGGCCTTCGGCGTGCTCACCTCGCCGCTGGCGCATGCTGCCAAGGACGTGACGTTTGCCGTCTCCATCGCGCTGGAAACGCTCGATCCGTACAACACCAACAGCACGCTGAACCAGGCGGCCGGCAAGGCCTACTACGAAGGCCTGTTCGAGTTCGACAAGGACCTGAAGGTCCAGAAGGTCCTGGCCACCGACTACACCGTCAGCGAAGACGGCCTGGTGTACACCTTCAAGCTGCGCGATGGCGTTAAGTTCCATGACGGCACCCCGTTCAACGCCGAAGCCGTCAAGATCAACTTCGACCGTCCGGCCAACCCGGAAAACCGCCTGTCGCGCTACATCCAGTTCAGCGTCATCGAGAAGATCGAAGTGATCGACCCGCTGACCGTCAAGATCACGCTGAAGAAGCCGTTCTCGGCCTTCATCAACGCGCTGGCCCACCCGGCCGCCATGATGATCTCGCCGGCCGCCCTGGCCAAGTACGGCAAGGAAATCGGCTTCCACCCGGTCGGCACCGGCCCGTTCGAATTCGTCGAATGGAAACCGGCCGAATACCTGAAGGTCAAGAAGTTCGACGGCTACTGGAAGAAGGGCTACCCCAAGGTCGACACCCTGACGTTCCGCACCGTCACCGACAACAACACCCGCGCCGCCGTGGTGCAGACGGGCGAAGCGCAGTTCGCTTTCCCGGTGCCGTTCGAGCAGGCCGCCGTGCTGGCCAAGAACGACAAGCTGGACGTGGTCGACCACAAGAACTCGATCATGGCCCGCTACCTGTCGATGAACGTGCAGCAAAAGCCGTTCGACAACGTCAAGGTGCGTGAAGCCATCAACTACGCCATCAACAAGGAAGCCCTGGCCAAGGTCGCTTTCTCGGGCTACGCCACCGTCGTCGACGGCGTCGTGCCGACCGGCGTGGACTTCGCCCACAAGACCGGCCCGTGGCCGTACGACATCAAGAAGGCCAAGGCCCTGCTGGCCGAAGCCGGCTACCCCAATGGCTTCGAAAGCCAGCTCTGGTCCGCCTACAACGACGGCACCTCGGTGAAGGTGGTGCAGTTCCTGCAGCAGCAACTGGCGCAAGTCGGCATCAAGGTGTCGGTCGAAGTGCTGGAATCGGGCCAGCGCGTGCAGCGCGTGCAACAGGTGCAGAAGCCTGAAGACGCCAAGGTCCGCATGTACTACGCCGGCTGGTCGTCCTCGACCGGCGAAGCCGACTGGGGCCTGCGTCCGCTGCTGACCACCGCCGCGTTCCCGCCGGTGCTCAACAACGTGTCGTACTACTCGAACAAGTCGGTTGACGACGGCATCCAGCAAGCCCTGGCGACGACCGACCGCGCCAAGAAGACCGAGATCTACAAGACCGTTCAGGAAACCATCTGGAAGGACGCCCCGTGGGCCTTCCTGGTGACCCAGAACAACCTGTACGTCAAGTCGAAGAACCTGTCGGGCGTGTACGTGGAACCGGACACCTCGTTCTGGTTCGGCGACATCGAACTGAAGCAGTAATCCGGCGGTAACTCTCGGGGCCGCAAGGCCCTTGCAAGGCCACATACGGCGGGGACGCGGTGTCCCCGCCGATGTTGCAGGAATTTCAATGCTGACCTACATCGTCAAACGTCTTTTGGGCATGATCCCCACGCTGCTGCTGGTGGCCGTGGTCGTGTTCCTGTTTGTGCACATGCTTCCGGGCGACCCGGCGCGACTGGCCGCGGGCCAGGAGGCCGACCAGCAGACCGTCGAACTGGTGCGCAAGGAACTGGGCCTGGATCTGCCCCTGCCGCAGCAGTTCGTGCGCTACTTCAGCCACATGCTGCAAGGCGACCTGGGTACCTCGCTGCGTACCAAGCGTCCCGTCTCGACCGAAATCGCCGATCGCTTCATGCCCACCATGTGGCTGACGATCGCCAGTATGGCCTGGTCCGTCACCTTCGGCATGATCATCGGGATCGTGTCCGCCGTCTGGCGCAACCGCTGGCCCGATCGCCTGGGCATGACGCTGGCGGTGTCCGGCATCTCGTTCCCCGCGTTCGCGCTGGGCATGATGCTGATGCAGATCTTCTCCGTGAACCTGGGCTGGCTGCCGACCGTGGGCGCCTCCAGCTGGAAACACTACATACTTCCGTCCATCACGCTGGGCGCGGCCGTGGCCGCGGTGATGGCGCGCTTCACCCGCGCTTCCTTCGTCGAAGTGGTGCAGGAAGACTTCGTGCGCACCGCCCGCGCCAAGGGCCTGAGCGAGCGCCGCGTGGTCATCAAGCACGCGCTGCGCAACGCGCTGATTCCGGTCGTCACCATGATGGGCCTGCAGTTCGGCTTCCTGCTGGGCGGCTCGATCGTGGTCGAGACGGTGTTCAACTGGCCCGGCCTCGGCCGCCTGCTGGTCGATGCCGTGACCCAGCGCGACTACCCGGTGATCCAGGGCCTGGTGCTGCTGTTCTCGTTCGAATTCATCCTGATCAACCTGATTGTCGACGTGCTCTACGGCGTCATCAATCCCAGCATCCGTTACAAGTGAGGCGGCCATGAGCAATACGACACCCGCCGCAACCGTCGCCACCGCCGTGCCCAAGAACGACGTGCGCACGCCCGCCACCGAGTTCTGGCGCAAGTTCAAGAAGCAGAAGCTGGCCGTGGGCGCCGGCCTCTTCGTCCTGCTGCTGGTCGTGGTGGCGATCCTGGCCCCCTGGATCGTGCCGTTCGACCCGGAGAACTTCTTCGACTACGACGCCCTCAATGCCGGTCCCTCGTGGACGCACTGGCTGGGCGTGGACTCGCTGGGCCGCGACATCTTCAGCCGCATCATCATGGGCGCGCGCATCTCGCTGGCCGCCGGCTTCCTGTCCGTCGCCATGGGCGCCGTCGTCGGCACCTTCATGGGCCTGATGGCGGGCTACTACGAAGGCTGGTGGGAGCGCATCACGATGCGCGTCTCCGACGTGCTGCTGGCGTTCCCCGGCATGCTGCTGGCGATTGGCGTGGTCGCGATCCTGGGCTCGAGCATGGTCAACGTGATCGTGGCCGTGGCCGTGTTCAGCGTGCCGGCGTTCGCCCGCCTGGTGCGCGGCAACACGCTATCGATCAAGCAGATGACCTACGTCGAGGCGGTCAAGAGCGTGGGCGCGTCCGACTGGACCATCATCATGCGCCACATCCTGCCCGGCACGATCTCGCCGATCGTGGTGTACGGCACGATGCGTATCGGCACCTCGATCATCACCGCGGCCAGCCTGTCGTTCCTGGGCATGGGCGCCTCGCCCCCCACGCCGGAGTGGGGCGCGATGCTGAACGAGGCGCGCGCCGACATGGTGATCGCCCCGCACGTGGCGATCTTCCCGGCGCTGGCGATCTTCCTGACCGTGCTGGCGTTCAACCTGCTGGGCGACGGCCTGCGCGACGCGCTCGATCCCAAGATCGATCGCAAGTAACCGCCAAGCGGATGATGGCCACCGCGCCGGCCGCCCCTCGGGGCTCGGCGCGCGGCATCGGATCCCTTGCCGCCGCCCGCGTCCGGGCGCCCGCCTCGCGGCGCGCGCCACGGCCACGCAGGACGGCGGCATTTTGCATTCTGGAGCGTGGCGACACGCAGCGACAAGCATGGACAAACAAGCGTTGGACCAACCCCGCATCGGCAAGCTGGAGGCCGGCCCGCTCGATTCGATCTGCGACGTGGGCGACATCAGCGTCGGCCACTGCACGCTGGACGACGGCGCGCGGCAGACCGGCGTGACCGTGGTGCGGCCGCACGGCGGCAATCTGTTCCTGGACAAGGTGCCGGCGGCCGCCACGGTGCTGAACGGCTTCGGCAAGAGCACCGGCCTGGTCCAGGTGCAGGAACTGGGCGTGCTGGAAACGCCGATCGCGCTGACCAACACCTTCGGCGTGGGCACCGTGGCCAACGCCCAGATCCGTTCGGCGGTGGCGGCCACGCCCGAGATCGGCCGCGGCATGTCGACGGTCAATCCGCTGGTGTTCGAGTGCAACGACGGCTACCTGAACGACATCCAGGCCATGGCGGTGCAGGAGTCGCACTACGCCCAGGCGCTGGCCGCCGCGGACAAGCGCATGGCGCAGGGCGCGGTCGGCGCCGGCCGCGGCATGTCGTGCTTTTCCTTCAAGGGCGGCATCGGCTCGGCCTCGCGCCTGGCATCGATCCAGCCGGGCCTGCGCTACACCGTCGGCGCGCTGGTGCTGGCCAATTTCGGCCGCCTGCCCAATCTGACCGTGGCCGGCCGGCCCTTCGGCCGGCGGCTGGCGGATCAATTGGACCGCGGCCTGGCGCAGGCGGGCGAGAATGCCGCCATCGTGCCGGAGAAGGGCTCCATCATCCTGCTGGTGGCGACCGACGCGCCGCTCGACGCGCGCCAGTTGCGCCGCCTGTCGCTGCGCGCCGGCGCCGGCCTGGCCCGCACCGGCTCGGTGTTCGGCCATGGCAGCGGCGACATCGCGCTGGCGTTCTCCACCGCGTACACCGTGCCGCAACAGGCCGAACAGCCGATGCCGGCGCTGGCCATGCTGCACGAAACCCGCATCGATCCGCTGTTCGAGGCGGCCGCCGAGGCCTGCGAGCAGGCCATCATCGCCGCGCTGTGGCAGGCCGAAAGCGTGCGGGGCCGCGATGGCCATCACCGCGCCGCCCTCCGCGACGCCGCGCCCGACTGGCGCCAATGGCTGGCGGACACCGAATTCTGAATCCCACCAAGGCACACCCCATGAAAATCCTGATTTCCACCGATATCGAAGGCGTCGCCGGCGTCTTCCACGCCGAACAAGTGCGCGCAGGCAACGGCGAATACGAACGCGCCCGCGCCTGGATGACCGCCGAGGCCAACGCGGCCGTGCAGGGCGCCATCGCCGGCGGCGCCGAAGAGATCCTGGTCAACGATTCGCACGGCGGTTTCCGCAACCTGCTGCCGGACGGCCTGGACGAACGCGCCCGCCTGGTGCTGGGCAAGCCGCGCTACCTGGGCATGATGGGCGGCCTGGAAGAGGGCTGCGACGCGGTCTTCATGATCGGCTATCACTCGCGCTCGCAGGGTCGCGGCATTCTCGCGCACACCATCAACAGCTTCGCCTTCTCGCGCGTCTTCATCAATGGCATGGAGCTGGGCGAGGCCGGCCTGTACGGCGCGCTGGCCGGTGAAATGGGCGTGCCCGTCATCCTGGCCACCGGCGACGACGTGTTCATCGCCGAGACCACCGACCTGTTCCCCGGCGCGCAGTGGGTGCAGACCAAGGTCGCCCACGGCCAGGGCAGCGGCGTGACGCTGTCGCCGGCGGCCTCGCGCCGCGCGATCGCCGCCGCCGCGGAGACCGCCGTGCGCAACCTGAAGAAGGCGGTTCCTTTCCGCATCCCCGCCCCTATAGAATGCCGGTTGCAGACGCAGTCGTCGGCCCTGGCCGACCTGTTCTGCATGTGGCCCACGCTGGAGCGCGTGGACGGCGTGACGCTGCGGTTCACCACCGACAGCATGCAGGCCGCCGTTCGCACCCTGAACAGCCTGGCCGCGATGTCCTTCATGTTGCGCTAAGGAAACCCATGTCCAGCACCGACACCCGTATTGCCCAACTGCGGCAGGCCATGCGCCGCCGCGGCCTGTCCGCCTATATCGTGCCGTCCTCGGATCCGCACCTGTCCGAATACCTGCCGGCGCGCTGGCAGGGCCGGCGCTGGCTGTCGGGCTTCACGGGTTCGGTGGGCACGCTGGTGGTGACCGCTGATTTCGCCGGCCTGTGGGTCGACAGCCGCTACTGGGTGCAGGCCGAGGCGCAACTGGCCGGCACCGGCGTGCAGCTGATGAAGATCGCCGTCGCCACCACGCCGGGCCATGTGGACTGGCTGGCCGCCAACACCCGCGCCGGCGACGTCATCGGCGTCGATGGACAGGTGCTGGGCCTGGCCGCGTTCCGCGCGCTGTCGGTGGCCGCCGCCACGTCCGGCGCCACGCTGGAGATCCGCGCCGACCTGCTGGACGATATCTGGACCGACCGCGCCGGCCTGCCGCAGGCCGCGATCTACGAACACGTGGCGCCGCAGGCCTGTGTCGCGCGCGCCGACAAGCTGGCCCAGGTGCGCGCCGCCATGCGCGCCCACGGCGCCGACGTGCATTTCGTCAGCACGCTCGACGACATCGCCTGGCTCTTCAACCTGCGCGGCGCCGACGTCGACTACAACCCGGTGTTCGTCGGCCACGCGCTGATCGGCCCGGACCACGCCACCCTGTTCGTGGCCGACGGCAAGATCGACGCCGCCCTGCGCGCCACGCTGGCCGCCGATGGCGTCGAGGTGGCCGATTACGCCCAGGCCGCCGACGCGCTGGCCTCGCTCGAACTGGACCAGAAGCTGCTGATCGATCCGGCCCGCGTCACCTGCGGCGTGTTCCACGCGATGGATCCGGCCGTGCCGCGCGTCGAGGCGATCAACCCGTCCACCCTGATCAAGTCGCGCAAGACCGACGCCGAACTGGCCAACGTGCGCCACGCGATGGCGCAGGATGGCGCCGCCCTGTGCGAGTTCTTCGCCTGGTTCGAAGGCGCGCTGGGCAACGAGCGCATCACCGAGCTGACCATCGACGAGCAGATCACCGCCGCCCGCGCGCGCCGCCCGGACTACGTCTGCCCCAGCTTCGCCACCATCGCCGGCTTCAACGCCAACGGCGCCATGCCGCACTACCGCGCGACGGCCGAGTCGCACGCCACCATCGAAGGCGACGGCCTGCTGCTGATCGACTCCGGCGGCCAGTACCTGGGCGGCACCACCGACATCACCCGCGTGGTCGCGGTGGGCACGCCCAGCGCCGACCAGAAGGTCGACTTCACGCTGGTGCTCAAGGGCATGATCGCGCTGTCGCGCGCCTCGTTCCCGCGCGGCACGCCGTCGCCGATGCTGGACGCCATCGCGCGCGCCCCGATCTGGGAAGGCGGCGCGGAATACGGCCACGGCACCGGCCACGGCGTGGGCTATTTCCTGAACGTGCACGAAGGCCCGCAGGTCATCTCCTATCGCGCGGCTCCCGGCCCGCACACGGCGATGGAGCCGGGCATGATCACCTCCAACGAACCGGGCATCTACCGCCCGGGCCGCTGGGGCGTGCGCATCGAGAACCTGGTGGCCAACCGCGCCTGGCTGACGTCCGAACTGGGCGAGTTCCTGTGCTTCGAGACGCTGACGCTGTGCCCGATCGACACGCGCTGCATCGAGCCGTCGCTGTTGCGTGCCGACGAAACCGCGTGGCTCAACGACTATCACAAGACCGTGTTCGAGCGCCTGTCGCCGCTGGTGGAAGGCGAGGCCCTGGCCTGGCTGGAGCGTCGCACGGCGGCCATCTGATCGTCGTTTCCGACCATGAAAAAAGGCCCCGAGGGGCCTTTTTTCATGGCATGCGCGCCATCGCGCGGCGCTCACGCTCAGGCCGACGCGCTCTCCGGCGGCGTCGCGCGGCGGCGGTAGAACAGCCGGGCGCCTAGGTAGCAGCTCAGCGCCAGCAGCACGCTGTAGATCAGCACCGACACCACCGAGGTCGTGTACGACGCGGCCGTGCGCATCAGCTGGCTCCAGGTCATTGACCAGATGATCAAAAGCGCCAGGCCGATTCCAAGCACCTGGGTCAGCCAGAAGGCGAAGGTGCCGTGGGCGATGGCGCGGCCCATGCCGGCTACGCCCAGCACTGGCGGCAGGCTGCGCAGGCAGACCCATGCAGCCAGCGCCAGCAGCAACGCGGGCACGATCCAGTAGCCGATCGCGTGTTCCAGCATGCCGGCCGATCCCGCATAGGTCATGAAGTACAGGCCGATCACCAGCGCGACATGCAATTGCCACAGCAGCAGCGTCAGCGCGGCGATCCACGCGGCGTGGCGCCGCTGCAGGGACGGCGCCTGCGCGGCGGCGACGGGCGTGACGCTCCAGGCCGCGATGCGCACCGCCAGCCAGCTGCCCAGGATGGTGAGCAGGATGGCGCACAGCTTGGGCGGCAGGGCCATCAGGAGCATGCGGCGGGCGCCGTAATAGCCGAAGGCCTGGTTCACCCATTCCTTGTGCTTGAAGATGAGCGTGTAGAAACCGTGCTGCAGCAACGCCAGCCCGGTCGAGATCAGAACGAACAGCACCAGCGAGACCGCCAGCAGCACGGCCACCATCCGGCCCGGGCGGTCGACGTCGCCCGCGTTGTGCCGGCGCAGCCAGCGCTGCGTGGCGCCCCAGGTGGTCAGGCCGACCAGGATGCAGCCGGCGACGATGTTCACTACCGTGCTCGCCACCATGTCGGGCCGGGCAAACGCCTCGCGCGTCAGCGCGGCCAGCGGTCCGGCGCTTACCAGGTAGAGCTGAACCAGGATGGCGCCCAGCAGCTGCAGGCCGACGGCGGCGGTGGTCAGGCGCCTGGCCAGCGCGTTCGGGTGTGCGGTCGGAAGGTTCATCGGCAGGGGCCTCGGGACGAGAAAATCGGGGACGACCATAGCATGATGGCCGCCGTCACGGCATTTCGGTCTTGCGCGCGAGTGCAGCCAAATGTTACGCCTGGCCGCTAGGGGAAAACCCAGACAAGTTCCGCCTCCCGGCTATAATCCAAATTTCCCGCACGCGCCCGCTCGTCCCGGGCGCTTATTACGATGACCAAATACGTATTTGTCACCGGCGGAGTGGTGTCTTCCCTGGGCAAGGGCATCGCCGCTGCGTCGCTTGCCGCCATCCTCGAGTCGCGTGGTCTGCAAGTCACCATGCTCAAGCTCGACCCCTACATCAACGTCGATCCGGGCACCATGAGCCCGTTCCAGCACGGTGAAGTGTTCGTCACGGAAGACGGCGCGGAAACCGACCTGGACCTGGGCCACTACGAGCGTTTCGTCTCAGCCCGCATGCACAAGGTGAACAACTTCACCACCGGGCAGATCTACGAATCGGTGCTGCGCAAGGAGCGCCGGGGCGACTACCTGGGCAAGACCGTCCAGGTCATTCCGCACATCACCAACGAGATCCAGGACTTCATCGCCCGTGGCGCTGACGCCGCCTGGAACGGCAACACCGACGTCGCCATCGTCGAGATCGGCGGCACCGTGGGCGACATCGAATCGCTGCCCTTCCTGGAAGCCGCGCGTCAGATGAGCCTGCGCATGGGCCGCAACAACGCCGCCTTCGTGCACCTGACGCTGGTGCCGTTCATCGCGTCCGCCGGCGAGCTCAAGACCAAGCCGACCCAGCACTCGGTGCAGAAGCTGCGCGAAATCGGCATCTACCCGAACGCGCTGCTGTGCCGCGCCGACCGTCCCATCCCGGACGACGAGCGCGCCAAGATCTCGATGTTCTCCAACGTCCCCCTGGATGCCGTCATCTCGGTGTGGGACGCCGACTCGATCTACAAGATCCCGGCCATGCTGCACAAGCAGGGCGTGGACAACATCGTCTGCGAAGCGCTGGGCCTGACCCCGCCGCCGGCCGACCTGTCCATGTGGGACAACCTGGTCTACGCGCTCGAACACCCCGAGCACCAGCTGACCATTGGCATGGTCGGCAAGTACGTCGACCTGACCGAGTCGTACAAGTCGCTGACCGAAGCCCTGGTGCACGCCGGCATCCACACGCGCTCGAAGATCAATATCGAGTACATCGATTCCGAAGACATCGAAACGCGCGGCACCGAGCAGCTCAAGCACCTGGACGCCATCCTGGTTCCGGGCGGCTTCGGCAAGCGCGGCACCGAGGGCAAGATCGCCGCGATCCGCTACGCCCGTGAAAACGGCGTGCCGTACCTGGGCATCTGCCTGGGCATGCAACTGGCCGTGATCGAATTCGCGCGCCACGTGGCCGGCCTGGGCGGCGCCAACAGCACCGAGTTCGATCCGTCGGCGCCGCATCCCGTGGTGGCCCTGATCACCGAATGGATGGACCGCGAAGGCAAGGTCGAGAAGCGCGACAACTCGTCCGACCTGGGCGGCACCATGCGCAAGGGCGCGCAGCGCGTGCCGATCAAGTCCGGCACCCGCGCCCAGTCGATCTACGGCGACGAAGTCAACGAGCGCCATCGCCACCGCTACGAAGTCAACAACGTCTACGTGCCGCGCCTGGAAGAGGCCGGCATGGTGATCAGCGCGCGCACGCCGACCGAGAACCTGCCGGAAATGATGGAACTGCCCGACCACCCCTGGTTCGTCGGCGTCCAGTTCCACCCGGAGTTCACGTCCACCCCGCGTGACGGCCATCCGCTGTTCTCCAGCTACATCCGCGCCGCCATCGAGCAGAAGGCTCGCCGCGGCCAGGGGGCGTAATGGGGGTCGGCGGCACCGAGCCGCGCTTTTGCGCCGCCCGGGCCGCCGGTCTTGTTCCCGCCTTCGCTCCTGGCGGACAATGCGCCGTGGCCCCGGGCCACGGCGCTGCTTTCGGATACAACCACTTAGCATCGGACAGGCACGGCCTGGCCGTGTTGCGAGACACTGCCCGAGTCATGCGGTCCGGCGCCGCGACCCCATCAACGCAACTGCTCTGAAGGAACCCCATGAGTGCCTACCTCATCGCCGACGTCACAGTGACCAAGCCCGCACAGTACGAGGATTACAAGCGTCTGTCCACGCTCGCCATGCGCGCGTACGATGCCAAGATCCTGGTGCGCGGCGGCGAATCCCGGCACCTCGAGGGGCGTGAGCCCGGCCGCACCGTCGTCATGGAGTTTCCCTCCCTGGCCGCGGCCCAGGCCTTCTACGACTCCTGGCAGTACCGACGCGCCCGCAATGCCCGCGAAGGCGCGGCCGTGATGAATATGTTTATCGTTCAGGGAATGTAAAGTCATGAGTGCAATCGTCGATATCATCGGCCGCGAGATTCTGGATTCGCGCGGCAACCCGACCGTCGAATGTGACGTGTTGCTGGAATCCGGCGCCATGGGCCGCGCGGCCGTGCCGTCGGGCGCGTCCACCGGCGCCCGCGAAGCCATCGAGCTGCGCGACGGCGACAAGGGCCGCTACCTCGGCAAGGGCGTGCTGCGCGCCGTCGAGAACCTCAATACCGAGATCTCGGAAGCCCTGATGGGCCTGGACGCCCAGGAGCAGACCTTCGTCGATCGCACCCTGATCGAGCTGGACGGCACCGAGTCCAAGGAACGCCTGGGCGCCAACGCCATCCTGGCCGCCTCGATGGCCGTGGCCCGCGCCGCCGCCGACGAATCCGGCCTGTCGCTGTACCGCTACTTCGGCGGCAGCGGCCCCATGAGCATGCCCGTGCCGATGATGAACGTCATCAACGGCGGCGCGCACGCCAACAACACCCTCGACCTGCAGGAACTGATGATCCTGCCGGTGGGCGCGGGCAGCTTCCGTGAAGCCCTGCGCTGGGGCGCCGAAGTCTTCCACATGCTCAAGAAGCTGATCCACGGCCAGGGCATGTCCACCGCGGTGGGCGACGAAGGCGGTTTCGCCCCCAACGTACCCAGCCACGAAGCCGCGATCCAGCTGATCCTGAAGGCCATCACCGAAGCCGGCTACGAGCCGGGCACGCAGATCGCCCTGGGCCTGGACTGCGCCAGCTCCGAGTTCTACCGCGACGGCAAGTACACCCTGGCCGGCGAAGGCGGCATCTCGCTGTCCTCGCAGGAATTCACCAACCTGCTGGCCACCTGGTGCGACAAGTACCCGATCATCTCGATCGAAGACGGCATGGCCGAAAACGACTGGGAAGGCTGGAAGCTGCTGACCGACCAGCTCGGCAAGAAGGTGCAGCTGGTGGGCGACGACCTGTTCGTCACCAACACCAAGATCCTGCGCGAAGGCATCCAGAAGGGCGTCGCCAACTCGATCCTCATCAAGATCAACCAGATCGGCACCCTGACCGAAACCTTCGCCGCCATCGAAATGGCCAAGCGCGCGGGCTACACCGCCGTCGTCTCGCACCGTTCGGGCGAAACCGAGGATTCGACCATCGCCGACATCGCCGTGGCCACCAACGCCATGCAGATCAAGACCGGCTCGCTGTCGCGTTCGGACCGCATGGCCAAGTACAACCAGCTGCTGCGCATCGAGGAAGAGCTGGCCGAAGTCGCGTCGTACCCCGGTCTGGAAGCCTTCTACAACTTGCGTTAATGTAAGCGGGCCGCGGCGCGCGCCGCGGCCTTCTTCGCGCCACGACTGCTGAGGGTTCCTGCGTATGCGCCTGTTGTTCCTGGTGCTGTTCGTGCTGGTAGGGCTGATCCAATACCCGCTCTGGCTGGGTAAGGGTGGCTGGTTCAAGGTCTGGGACCTGCAACGCCAGGTGGCGGCGCAGCGCGAGACCAACGAAGGCCTGCGCGCGCGCAACGCGGCCCTGGAAGCCGAAGTCCGCGACCTGGAAAACGGCTCCGGCGCCATCGAGGAACGGGCCCGCGGCGAACTGGGCATGATGCGCGACGGCGAGGTCTTCGTGCATATCCTGCCGCAGAACACCCAGCCGCCCGCCGGCGGCGCATCGCTGGCCACCGAGGCCGCCAGCCGTCCGGCGACCCCGGTGCGCGCCAGCGCGCCGGCCACGCCCGCCAGGCCGGCTCCGGCCGCGACTTCCGCCACGCGGCCGGCCAATGCCCGGCCGGCCAACGGCGCCGCCACTCCCCAACGCTGATCGCCACGCGTCCGGGCCATGCCCGGACCCGCCAACGGCCCCGTCATATTCGAGCGCTGATGTCCGCGCCACCTCGTCCGTTCACGGGCAGTGGAGGCCGCGGCACGCCCCGGCCACCATGCCGGGCGGATACGGTTGGCCGCCGCGCCAGTCCACGGGATGGCTGTGCATTTCCATGTCGAGTTCCATGCCGATCGGCGCCAGGCCGCTCGCCCTGGCTGCGTTCGCGTAGCTGCCGTCGGCGCCGGCCAGCCCCGCCAGCAGCGCGCGCAGGGGCGGCAACAGGGGACGGTACAGATAGGTCAGCCGCAGCCTGAGCGTATTGGCCAGGAAGATGCTGCGGCTGTCCGGCAGATCGGGCCGGCGCGCGTATTGCAGCGCCTGGTAGGCGTTGTCGATGGCCGGCAGGCCGGCGGGCGCGTCGGTGCGCAGCCCCGGCCGCGCATGATCGCGGAAGGCCTGGGCGTCGGGCCGCAGGATCTCGATGCGCCAGGCGGGCGCGCCCACCCGCGCGGCGATGCGCGCCTGGGCGTTGGCCTGGCGGCGGCGGGCGCCGGCTTGGCCGCCGCCGCCGGCGTGCAGCGGCAGCAGGGCCTGCTGGAACGCCGAGCGGATGCGGACCGGATCGGCGTGGGCGGTGGCGCCGGCGCGGGCCGCCTGCAACAGGGCCAGGTGGACGATCTGGCGGGTCAGCTGCCAGCGGACGGCCTCGACCGTGCCCAGCGCCAGCAGCAGCACCAGGACGGCGGCCAGGGTGAATTCGAGGGCGGCGGCGCCGCGCTGGGACGGGCGCGTGGCGGAAAAGCGCGAGGCGACAAAAAAGGCGGTCATG
>NZ_CYTU01000002.1:203514-244634 GCF_001299375.1 Achromobacter sp. 2789STDY5608621
CATGACCGCCTGTCGATTCGTACAAGCCGAGGGGCGGGCCCCCGGCGCGGGTTCAATGGACGGTAGGCGGCGCGTCGTCGTTGGCCGGCTGGCTGGCGGTGAACAGCGCGGCGCAATCGACCGCGTCGAAGACGTAGGGCTTGCCGCAGAAGTCGCAGGCCACGTCGACCTGGCCGCGTTCGGCCAGGATGTCGTCGACCTCGACCTGGCCCAGCGAGCGCAGCATGTTGGCCACGCGCTCGCGGGTGCACGGACAGTGCCAGCGCACCGGCAGCGGATCGAACGCCACCAGCGTTTCTTCCCAGAACAGGCGGTGGATCAGGGTGTCGATCTCGGTGGTCAGCAGTTCATCGCGCTTGAGCGTGGTGGCCAGCGCCGTGGCGCGGTCCCAGGTCTCGGTGGCGGCCTGCTCACTGAGCGTCGTCGCATCCGAGCCGCCGTGGTGCGGCAGGCGCTGGATCAGCATGCCGGCGGCATGGTCGGCGTCGGCGCCCAGCCACAGGCGGGTGTCGAGCTGTTCGGAGGCCTTCATGTAGTGCTGCAGGGCCTCGGCGACGGTTTCGCCTTCCAGCGGCACGATGCCCTGGTAGGCCTGCTGGCCGGGCACCTTGTGCTGGGGATCCAGTACCACGATGAAACGGCCGTTGCCGCCGGGGTTCAGCAGGCTCTGCATGTCGCCATCGGCCGGCACGTCGTGGCCCTCGCGCACCTTGACGGTGGCGCGCAGGCTGAGGTCGGAACGGCATTCCACCACCAGCAGGGCGATCGGGCCGTCGCCCTGGATCTGCAGCACCAGCGAGCCGTCGAACTTGATGTTGGCGGCCAGCAGGGTGGAGGCCGCCACCAGTTCGCCCAGCAGGTGGGTGATGGCGGGCGGGTAGTCGTGGTTGGCCTGGACGGCCTTCCAGGTATCCGTGAGGCGCACCGCTTGGACGCGGACGCTGCGGTCTTCGAGGAGGTATTTCTTGAGCTGATCGGTCATGGCGGAATGTTAGCCGATCGGGCGGCCGATTCCCCCTGCCGGCGGCAGGGGTGTAGGCGGTTGCCGGGGTGTCCCCGGCGGCAGGCTCAGGCCAGCCGTTTCAGGGCCGTCTTGTAGTGTTGGCCGCGCGCCACGTAATGGGCGGTGTTCTTGTGCAGATTGGCGATTTCCTCGGCCGACAGCTCGCGCACGATCTTGCCGATGCCGATGACCAGGGAATTGTCCGGAATCACCCGGTCTTCCGGGATGATGGCGCCAGCGCCGATCAGGCAGTTGCGGCCGATCACGGCGTTGTTCAGCACGATCGCCTGCATGCCCACCAGCGCGCCTTCGTGGATGGTGCAGCCATGCAGCATGGCCTGGTGGCCCACGGTGACGTTCGGGCCGATGGTCATGGGACAGCCGGTATCCACGTGCAGCACGCTGCCTTCCTGGATATTGGAGCCGTGGCGAATCAGGATGGCGTCGTTGTCGCCGCGGATCGAGACGTGCGACCAGATGCTGACGCCGGCCTCCAGCGTGACGTTGCCGATGATGTCGGCGCTGTCGGCCATGTAGGCGGCGGGATCGATGCGGGGAATGAGGTCGTCGAGCTGGTAAATGGGCATGCCCTGTCTCCGGGTACGGCGGCGGGTCTCTGCGGACCCGCCCGCGTCATTGGGGCCTGGACGCCTGGGCGCGTTCTTCTTCGCGCTGGCGCAGGATGCGACGCTGGATTTTACCGGTGGTGGTCATGGGCAATTCGTCGACGAATTCGATTTCCTTCGGGTACTCATAGGGCGCCAGGCGCTCGCGCACGTGTTCCTGCAGGTTCTCGATGATGTCGTTGCGGTCGCGCTGGGCGAATTCGGGCGTCAGCACGACATACGCCTTGACCACCGCGCCGCGCTCGGCGTCCGGCTTGGGCACCACCGCGGCATTGGCCACGGCCGGGTGTCCGATCAGGCAGCTTTCGATCTCGCCGGGGCCGATGCGGTAGCCCGACGACTTGAATACGTCGTCGGCGCGGCCGGCGTACCAGAGGTAGCCGTCGGCGTCGATCCGGGCCAGGTCGCCCGTCAGGCACCAGTCGCCCTTGAACTTGGCCTGGGTGGCGGCGTCGTTGCGCCAGTAGCCCAGGAACAGGATCGGGTCGGGAAATCCGTGGATGTCATAGCGATTCACGGCGATCTCGCCGGTTTCTCCGGCCGCCACCGGCTGGCCGGCGTCGTCCAGCACCGCCACGCGATGGCCGGGGTAGGGCCGGCCCATGCTGCCCGCCTTGGCCGGCCAGCGCTTCTGGCTGTTGCCGACCACGTAGTTCATCTCGGTCTGGCCGAACATCTCGTTGGGCGTCACGCCCAGCGCCGAGCGGCACCATTCGAAGACGGTCTCGCCGACGCTTTCGCCGGCGCTCATGATCGACCGCAGGGCCAGCTGGTACTGATTGCGAGGCTCGGGCACGGCCTTCATCATCATCTTCAGCGCGGTCGGGAACAGGAAGGTGTTGGTGACCTGGTAACGCTCCATCAGCTCGAAGGCGCGCTCGACCGAGAAGCGGCCGCGGGTGCCGACGATGGGGTGGCCGAAATACAGCGTCGGCAGCAGCGCGTCCATCATGCCGCCGGTCCAGGCCCAGTCGGCGGGCGACCAGAACACGTCGGCGGGCCGCGGGAACCAGTCCTGCGAGGCCACGAAGCCCGGCAGGTTGCCGATCAGCGCGCTGTGCGGCAGCAGGGCGCCCTTGGGCGCGCCGGTGGTGCCGGAGGTATAGAGCAGGATGGCGGGGTCCGACGAACGCGTCGGCACCGGCTTGAATTCGCTGGGTTGGCGCGCCAGCAGGCTGCGCCAGGGCAGGACGCGCTCGTCGGCGAAGCCGATGCCGATGATCTGTTGCAGGTTGGGGCAGTGGTCGCTGACGGCCAGCAGGTTGGCGCTGGAGGCATGATCGACGATGGCGACGCGGGTTTCCGAATCGCACAGGCGGCTCTGCAGGGCTTCGGGGCCGAACAGCGCCGACAGCGGCAACACCACCGCGCCCACGCTGTAGATGGCCATGTGGGCGACCACGGTCTCCGGGCGTTGCCCCAAAACCACACCGACCCGGTCGCCCCGGCCCACGCCCATCTTCATCAGGCCATTGGCCAGCTGATTGGCGGCCTCGGCCAGCCGCGCATAGGTCCAGACCTCGCGGTTGCCGGCTTCATCTTCGTAGTAGATGGCGATGCGCCGCGCATCCGGACTACTGGATGCCCAGCGGTGGCAGCACGCTTCCGCTATGTTGAACTGGGTGGGAACCAGCCAGCGGAATGTTTGGTAGAGCACCTGATATTGGTCGTTCATGGCCCTATGTTGTAAGCATGTTGCAGCGTGAACGGGTCAGTTTTTGCCCGTTGCCCCAATTGCAAGCATGACCTAGAGGGCCGTGAACTGCAATATCCCCGTTGCGTAACGGGGACGTATAAGGGTTATCACGGGTGTTTGCCCTGGCGGCGTAGCGCCGACGGCAGCGCCGGCAGGGACAGCGAGCGGGGTTTGCGCTGCGCCGGGTCGGCCTGGCGCTCGGCCTGGATCGCGGCCCAGTCCAGCAACTGCAGCTGGCCGTCATGGGTCTCGGCCAGGGCCGACAGGCTTTCCACCCAGTCGCCGTCGTTGCAGTACAGGATGCCGCCGACGTCGCGCAGCTCGGCCTTGTGGATGTGGCCGCAGACCACCCCGTCCAGGCCGCGGCGGCGAGCCTCGCCGGCCAGCGCTTCCTCGAAGTCGGTGATGAACGACACCGCGTTCTTGACCTTGTGCTTGAGGTACTGCGACAGCGACCAGTAATGCAGCCCCATGCGGTGGCGCAGGCGGTTGAAATGGTGGTTGATCCACAGCGCCAGCTGATAGAGGCCATCGCCCAGGTGCGCCAGCCAGCGGCTGTGCTGGATCACGCCGTCGAACTGGTCGCCGTGCAGCACCAGCAGGCGCAGGCCCTTGGCGGTGACGTGCACGTCTTCGTCCAGGATCTCGATGTCGCCGAAGGCGTAGCCGGCGAACTCGCGCGCGAATTCGTCATGGTTGCCGGGGATGAACACCACCCGGGTACCGTTGCGGGCCTTGCGCAGGATGCGCTGGATCACGTCGTTGTGGGCCCGCGGCCAGTGCCAGTGCTTGCGCAGTTGCCAGCCGTCGACGATGTCGCCGACCAGGTACAGGGTGTCGGAATCGTTGTGCTCGAGGAAATCCAGCAGGAACTCCGCCTTGCACCCGGCGGTGCCCAGGTGAATGTCGGAAATCCAGAGAGCGCGCCAGTGCGTGGGGCGGATTTCGTTCACGGTGCTATCCATGGGGGCTGTCGTCATGCCTGGGAATGAAACCATCCCGCGATGACCGTGACATGAAAAAAAAGTGACGCTGTTGTGACGGCCGCGCCCGCTTCGGCGCTGGCGGCCGTCAAACAGGGGAGGTTCAGCCGCGCAGGTGCCCCAGCATGTCGTGCACGTCGTGCGCCATGATCGCCAGCACGCAGACCAGGCCCAGGTAGGCGCAGGTATAGGTCAGCTTGCTTTCCAGCGTGGTGCCGTAATAGGCCTGGTTCTCGGGCAGCGACGGGTCGTACTTGAAGGCCCGCAGCACGTTGGGAAAGGCCAGCACGGCCACCAGGATCAGGATCGGGCTGGGACGCCAGAAGAACAGGGCCACCAGCACCGGCACGCCCACCAGCCAGATGCGCGGCGACAGCACCGCGGTGATGCGGCCGCCGTCGAAGGGCGACAGCGGGATCAGGTTGAACAGGTTGATGAAGAAGCCCGCGTAGGACAGCGCCAGCAGCAGGTCGCTGCCGGTGCTGCGCGCCGCGAAATAGCAGGCCAGCGACGCCACCGTGCCCGCCAGCGGGCCGCCCAGGCCCACGTAGGCCTCGGTGTCGGCGTCGTGCGGCATGTCCTTGAGCTGGATCCAGGCGCCGACGAACGGGATGAAGACCGGCGCGCCCACATCCAGGCCGCGCTGGCGCGCGGCCACGTAGTGGCCCAGCTCATGCACCAGCAGCAACAGCACGAAGCCGGCCGCGTAGCGCCAGCCGAAGACGAAGGCATAGACCGCCACCGACAGCAGCATGGTGCCGCCGGTGGCGAACAGCTTGCCGAACTTCAGGTATTTCAGCCCTGAGAACAGCAGTAGCAGCAGCTTCATCGCTCAGGGCTGTTGCTGTTCGGCCTTCTTGCCGCGAAAGCGCTTCCACAGCCCGCCGCCCAGCGCCGCGGCGGCCAGGATGCCGACCTTGGCGAACTTGGCCAGGAACGCGGCGATCACGGCGAACAGGCCCAGCTTCTTGGCGGCGACGCCCGCGACCAGCGCGGCCAGGCCGTATTCGGCGACCTTGTCGGTGGACGAGTTGAAGTCGGCGTAGCGCTTGCCCTCGACGTACTTCAGGTTGTCCAGCAGGGTCAGCACCGCGGTCTTGTCCTTCGGCACCAGGTTCTTCTGCGTGATCAGGTCCAGCGTGATGTAGCCGTCGCGGCCCAGCGCGTAGGTGTTGTAGTTGACCGTGGGGTTGTCGTTGGCCGCTTCGCCCTTGTGCTTGACGGCGACCGACCAGACCAGGCGCTGGGTGTTGCTGTCGTACTTGGGCGCCTCGACCCAGCCGTCCATGACCAGTTCGGGGAAGCCGCGCTTCTTGCGCTCGACGTTGGACTCTTCGGTGCCGTCGCGCAGGCTGTCCAGCAGTTCGTTGACGTTCCAGTTCTTGGCGTCGTCGTCCTTGATGTAGCCGGCCTTGTCGAAGTTGACGGTGATGACCCAGTCGTCATCGTCGCTCTTGGGCATGACCACGCCCAGCAGCGACGGGTCCTTGCCGTTGCCGTAGGCGGCCATCAGGCGGTCGGCCTGGATGCGCGGCACGAAGAACATCGATTCGGGCAGGTGCACCACGGCCTGGTCGCCCAGCTTCACGTCGGCCGGGCCTTCCTGGGCGGCCGCGTAGGCCGCCTTCATCGCGGCTTCGATCTCCTGTTGTGCGGCGGCGTTCTGGGCCGAGGCGCCGAACGGCAGGAACAGGAGGGCGCTGGCGGCGGCCAGCGACAGGCGGGAAAGGAGTGCGCGCATGATTAGTTATTGGAGCGTCTATGAAAGGGGCCCCATTGTCTTTGCGCGCGACTTTCAACTTTCTGAAAGCCTGCACCAAATTCGCCGCACGATTTTGCCAGTTGTAAGCAGGTATGTTCAGCGCGCGGTCAGCCGTGCGCCACTGCCCGGTTCAACGCGCCTTCTTGCGCTGCGGCGCATTGCGCAGGCGGGTGCCGAGCAGGCGGTCGTGCAGGAACTGGCCGTCCGGGTCGACCCATGACCAGAGGAAGATCGCGAAGGGCGCGGCGACGATGAACATGTCCATCGACGGCCAGCCGGTGGCGATGGCGCCGGCCCACACCAGGGCGGCGCCGGCCAGCACCAGGGGCCAGGCCAGCACGTAACGCAGGATCAGGCGGGGCGTGGACGGCGTCTGGCCATCGCGGTCGACCAGGCGGATGTTCCAGGTCTTCATCGGCAGCGTCTGGCCGCGGCGGCGCCAGCACAGCACGAAATAGGCGCCGATCGCCACGAACAGCCAGGCCTGGCGCAGCGGCCGCAGTTCCAGCGCGTTGCGGCTCTGGGTCAGGGTGTCCATCAGGTAGCCCGCCAGGAAAACCACGCCGAACAGCAGCACGGCTTCGTACATCATGCAGGCGAACCGGCGCAGCCGGTTGGGGGTCTGGTCGAGGGAGGCGTCGGTCATGGGCCGGTATTATCCGACAAAGCCGCCGCCCGTTGGGTTGACGCTTTCCCGGTGCCGACCATAAAAAAAACCCGCCGGTAAGGGCGGGTCTATAAAAGGGGCTATGCAGCCCCCAAGGGGAAATCGTTCAGGCCCGAAGGCCTGGGTCCTGCTTCAGGCGGCGGAGTGCGCGTTCTTGGCGCTCGTCTTGCCAGCCAGGGCACGGACGCCGTGGGCCAGCTTACGCAGGCCCGCGGCCAACGCACGCATCGGGTGCGGGCGGAACTGTTCTTCAATGGCCTGGAGCATCAGTTGACGCTCGAGTTCGTCGGTCAGGCGGATGGTGTTGTTCGGGTTGATCACAATAGCCTCCACGGGCTTGCACTGTTGTTTAGCTACTAGGGATAACCCGAATTATAGGGTTAACCCTGAAACTGTGCAAGCACCTGGTGCGTATCGGCAACACCTTGGTGCTGATGATGCCCCAAATCGGCGCTGCGGGGCACCATAAGCAAAGATACGGGCGCGATGTTGCGGCGCTTTTACAACGCGCGGGCAGCGGGGAAGCAGGGGGAAAAGAGGGGAGCGCCCGGGGGAGAACCGCCCCGGGCGCGGGTGGCAGGGCGTCAGGCGTCGCGGTAGCCGGCGGCGACCAGTTCGAAGCCGAACAGGCGGCAGTCCAGGGCGCCGTTGTGCAGGGGCACACGGCGCTTGGGCTTGAGGCGCATCTGGTTGGGCAAAGTCAGGTCGCTGGTGATGATATGCAGCTGCCAGCCGGCGAAATTGCGCTTCAGGCAGGCGGCCCAGTCGCGCCACAGGTCGGCGTCCTGCTCGGTCGCCATGCGCTCGCCGTAGGGCGGGTTGGTGACGATCCAGCCATGGTCGGCCGGCGCCTGCACTTCGCGGGCGTCGCCCACCTCGAAACGGATGGAGTCGGCGGTGAGCCAGGCGCGCTCGGCGTTGTTGCGGGCGAATTCGACCGCCTGCGGGTCCAGGTCGTAGCCGACCAGCGGCGCGTCCAGCTGCGGCAGGATGCGCGAGCGGGCGTCGTCCTTCAGGTCGCGCCAGCGGTAGGCGTCGTGGCCGCGCAGGCGCTCGAAGCCGAACGGACGCGAGATGCCGGGAGGCACGCCCAGCGCGATCCAGGCGGCCTCGATCAGGATGGTGCCCGAACCGCAGAACGGGTCCAGCAGCGGCGCGGCCGGGTCCCAGCCCGCCAGCGCCAGCATGCCGGCGGCCAGGTTCTCGCGCAGCGGCGCGTCGCCCTTGTCCAGGCGCCAGCCGCGCTTGAACAGCGATTCACCCGAGGTGTCCAGGTACAGCGTGGCGGTGTGGCCGGTCAGGAACAGGTGCACGCGCGCGTCGGGGCGGACCGTGTCGATGCTGGGGCGTTCGCCTTCCAGCTCGCGCAGGCGGTCGCAGATGCCGTCCTTGGCGCGCAGGTTGCAGTACTGCAGGCTCTGCACCGGGCTCTTGATCGCCGAGGTGTCGACGCGCAGCGTCTGCTCGGCACCGAACCAGCGTTCCCAGGGCGTGTCGCGGGCCAGGTCGAGGATGTCGTCTTCGTGCGAGATCTCGGCGTGGGCGACCTGCACCAGGATGCGGGTGGCCAGGCGCGAATACAGGTTGGCGCGCTGCACGCCGGCCCAGTCGGCGGTGAAGGAGCAGCCGGCGCGGCCGGCTTCGGCGTCGTCGTAGCCCAGGGCCTGCATTTCGGCGGTCAGGGCTTCCTCCAGGCCCTGCGGGCAGGGGGCGAAGACCTTGAAACGCTCGGCCTGGCGCGGCTCGCGCGGGCGGCGTTCGCGGATCTCGACGGCGGGCGCGTGGTCGCGCGGCGCGTCGGCGTCGCGGGCCGCGCCGGCGTCGATCGGCGCGTCGTCGTCGTAATCGGGTTCCGGCGCGAATTCGGGCGCGGGGCCGTCGTCCTCGAACGGATCGTAGAAGCGGCCGGCGGGCGTCGCCGGGGCGATGTACTGGTCGTCCAGGCGCGGCGCGCGCTGCGGCGTGCGGCCCGATCGCGGCGCCGGCGCGGCGTCGCGGCGCGGGCGGTCGTCACGCGCGTCATCGCCACGGCGGGGGCGGTCGCTGCGCGGGCTATCGCCACTCCGCGGGCTGTCATTGCGGGGGCCGTCGCCACGGCGCGGACTGTCGCTGCGGGGACCGTCGCCACGACGCGGACTGTCGCTGCGGGGACCGTCGCCGCGGCGCGGATTGTCGCCGCGAGGGCCATCGCCACGGCGCGGGCCATCGCCGCGTTCACGGTCGTCCGGCCGGCGCGCGGCGCGGGCGGCGGCCTGGCGCTGCTGGTAGCCCTCGGGGTCCTTCTGGCGCTCGACGTTGTCCTTGGCGCGCTCGTTCTGGGCGACCAGGCGGGCACGGGCGCCGGTGCGCACGCGCTTGGGCGCGGCTTCGGCATGCGCGTCGCGCGCGGTCTTCTTGATCGTCAGCGTCTTGCGCGGGCGGTCCTGGTCATCAGCGGACATACGAATCCTGGCGAATGTGCAAAGGTAGGGGGAATCAGAAGGGTTTGACGACGACCAGCGCCACCACCACCAAGAGCAGCAAGACGGGAACTTCGTTGAACCAGCGATAGAACTTGTGCGAACGGGTGTTCTTGCCCTGTTCGAATTTTCGCAGCATGACGCCACAGGCGTGATGGTAGCCGATGACGAGCAGGACGAAAAAGAGCTTGGCGTGCATCCAGCCGTTGCCGGGGCCGACGCCGATGCCGTAACCCAGGTACAGCCACATGCCTAGCGCCACGGCGACGACCGCCAGGATGGTGGTGAAGCGGTAGAGGCGGCGCGCCATGCCGAGCAGGGTGACCTGCACGGCCGAATCCGATTGCTGGGCCAGGTTCACGAAGATGCGGGGCAGGTAGAACAGGCCGGCGAACCAGGAGGCGATGAAGACGATGTGGAAGGTTTTTACCCAGAGCATGGACATGGTGGGGTTCGGTCTCTGTTTCTTGGGGAAGGGAGATTGTAATGGGCGGGTGGTTCTTCGTAGGTCGCCCGTCGCGGCGGCGGATTTGGGGGCGGGCGCCCACGATTGCGGTCCGGAGCGTTCGCTCCGGACTTGCCTAGGCGGCCCCCCCCTGCGTCATCCTCGTCCTCGCCTTCGGCGACTCCTTCGGATTCCCTCGGGCGCATCGAGGTTGCCCGCCCCCAAATCCGCCGCCGCGACGGGCTACGGGTTTCGAGAAATGGTGCGCTGCCAGAGCGGTGGGGTTCTGGAGAGGTTTGCGGGGCCCGTCAAGACCGGCCGCGCGGGCGGCCGGTCTTGACGTACGTGGTGGTTTGCGTCGGGAGGGTGTTCGCTGCGCGGTGGTGGGGAGGTGCTTGCTTGGCTCGCAGTTGCGGGGGAGGGAGAAAAGCGGCCCCGGACGGTTTTGCCGTCACGGGGCCGTGAGTAGTTCGTCGCCTCAGATCACATACAAGTCGATGTACTCGTGGACCGGCATCGTTTCCAGCTTTTTCTGGTCCAGCGAGGCTTCCAGGATGCGGGACTGTTGGCGGGCGGGGAAGATGCGGGCGAGGTTGGTGCGGAACTTGGCTTCGAGCAGGGGGATGCCGTCGGCGCGGCGGCGCTTGTGGCCGATGGGGTATTCGCAGACGACCTCGTCGAGCTGGGTGCCGTCGGTGAACCTGACGGTGAGGGCGTTGGCGATGGAGCGCTTGTCGGGGTCGTGGTAGTCGCGGGTGTAGGCCGGGTCCTCGACGCAGGTGATCTTGTCGCGCAGGACGTCAATGCGCGGGTCGGCGGCGACGTCGTCCTCGTAGTCGGCGGCGGTGAGGCGGCCGAACAGGAGCGGGACGGCGACCATGTACTGGATGCAGTGGTCGCGGTCGGCGGGGTTGTTCAGCGGGCCCTTCTTGTCGATGATGCGGATGCACGCCTCGTGGGTGCGGATGGTGATGCTGGCGATGTCGTCGGTGGACTTGCCCAGGGACTTGAGGCGGTCATGGAGCTGCATGGCGCACTCGACCGCGGTCTGCGAGTGGAACTCGGCCGGGAACGAGATCTTGAACAGCACGTTTTCTATGACGTAGCTGCCGTAGGGGCGCTGGAACCTGAACGGCTGGCCCTTGAACAGCACGTCGTAGAAGCCCCAGGTCTTGGCCGACAGCACCGAGGGGTAGCCCATCTCGCCGGTGCGGGCGATCAGCGCCAGGCGCACGGCGCGGCTGGTGGCGTCGCCGGCGGCCCAGCTCTTGCGGCTGCCGGTGTTGGGGGCGTGGCGATAGGTGCGCAGGCTCTGGCCGTCGACCCAGGCCAGCGAGACGGCGTTGATGACTTCGTCGCGGGTGAGGCCCAGCATCTGCGCCACCACGGCGGTGGATGCCACCTTGACCAGCACCACGTGGTCCAGGCCGACCTTGTTGAAGGAGTTTTCCAGCGCGATGCAGCCCTGGATCTCGTGCGCCTTGATCATGCCGGTCAGCACGGCGCGCATGGTCAGCGGCGGCTTGCCGGCGGCGACGGCGGTGCGCGACAGCCAGTCGGCGGTGGCGAGGATGCCGCCCAGGTTGTCGGACGGGTGGCCCCATTCGGCGGCCAGCCAGGTGTCGTTGAAATCGAGCCAGCGGATCATCGCGCCGATGTTGAACGCGGCCTGCACGGGGTCCAGCTGGAATTGGGTGCCGGGCACCTTGGCGCCGTGCGGGACGACGGTGCCGGGGACGACGGGGCCCAGCAGCTTGCGGCACGCCGGATATTCCAACGCTTCCAGGCCGCAGCCGAGGGTGTCGATCAGGCAGTTGCGAGCGGTCTCGTAGGCCAGGCCGCTCTGGATTTCATAGTTCAGTACGTAGTCGGCGATATCGACCAGGACCTGGTCGGGCTCGGGACGGACGTTGGAGATCGGGGCAGACATTTGGTACCTCTCCTGAGTGTTTACAGGCGGCACTGGGCCCGCGCGGCGCGGGGAATGGCGTCGGCAGGCCCATGTCGTCGTCTTACTTGCGCTTGTCGATCGGCACGAACTTCTGATCTTCCGGACCGACGTAGTTGGCGGTCGGGCGGATGATCTTGTTGTCGACGCGCTGCTCGATGATGTGGGCCGACCAGCCCGCCGTGCGCGCGATCACGAACAGCGGAGTGAACATGGCGGTGGGCACGCCCATCATGTGGTAGCTGACGGCCGAGAACCAGTCCAGGTTGGGGAACATCTTCTTGATGTCCCACATGACCGTCTCAAGGCGTTCGGCGATGTCGAACATCTTGGTGCTGCCGGCCTTCTTGGACAGCTTCTTGGCCACTTCCTTGATGACCTTGTTGCGCGGGTCGGACACGGTGTAGACCGGGTGGCCGAAGCCGATGATGACCTCCTTGGCCTCGACGCGGCGGCGGATGTCGGCCTCGGCTTCGTCGGGCGTCTCGTAGCGCTTCTGCACGTCGAAGGCGACCTCGTTGGCGCCGCCGTGCTTGGGGCCGCGCAGCGCGCCGATGGCGCCGGTGATGGCCGAGAACATGTCCGACCCGGTGCCGGCGATGACGCGGGCGGTGAAGGTCGAGGCGTTGAACTCGTGCTCGGCGTACAGGTTCAGCGAGATGTGCATCGCCTTGACCCACTCGTCGCTGGGCTTCTCGCCATGCAGCAGGTGCAGGAAGTGGCCGCCGATGCTGTCATCGTCGGTCTGCACGTCGATCACGCGGCCGTTGTGGCTGTAGTGGTACCAGTAGAGCAGGGCCGAGCCCAGGTTGGCCATCAGGCGGTCGGCGATGTCGCGCGCGCCGGGCAGGTTGTGGTCGTCCTTCTCGGGCAGCACGCAGCCGAGCACCGAGACGGCCGTGCGCATCACGTCCATCGGGTGGCTGGCGGCGGGCAGCGCTTCGAGCGCGTCCTGCAGTTGCACCGGCAGGCCGCGCAGCGAGCGCAGCTTTTCCTTGTAGGCCTTCAGTTCGGCCTTGTTGGGCAGCTTGCCGTGCACCAGCAGGTGGGCGATTTCCTCGAACTCGCTGGTATGGGCGATGTCCAGGATGTCGTAGCCGCGGTAGTGCAGGTCATTGCCGCTGCGGCCGACCGTACACAGCGCGGTGTTGCCGGCGACCACGCCGGACAGCGCGACCGATTTCTTGGGCTTGAAGCCGGCCTTTTCTTCGGGCTTGGCATCCGGGGTGGCGTCCGTCTTGGCTGCTTGCTTCTTGGGAGCCGTGCTCATGTCTCTACTCCTTTCCTTTCGCGGTGGTCGATGCAATGCAATGCAATGGGGGAAGCGTGGCGCCGCGGGTTCGCCGTGGCGCCGGATACGGTGGCAAGCGCTCAGGCCTTGCCCTTCTGGAACAGGGCGTCCAGGCGCGATTCGAATTCGTGGTAGCCGATGCGGTCGTACAGTTCCTCGCGCGTCTGCATCAGGTCGACCACGTTCTTCTGGTGGCCGTCGCGGCGGATCGCGGTGTAGACGGCCTCGGCGGCCTTGTTCATGGCGCGGAAGGCCGACAGCGGGTAGAGCACCATGCCCACGCCCACGCTCTTGAGCTCTTCCACCGAGAACAGCGGCGTCTTGCCGAATTCGGTGATGTTGGCCAGCACCGGCACGTTGACGGCCTTGACGAAGCGGTCGTAGGTCGGCAGGTCGTAGGCGGCTTCGGCGAAGATGGCGTCGGCGCCGGCTTCGACGCAGGCCAGGGCGCGCTCGATGGCGGCGTCCACGCCGTGCGAGGCGATGGCGTCGGTGCGCGCGATCAGGTAGAAGTCGCTGTCGGTGCGGGCGTCGGCCGCGGCCTTGACGCGGTCGGCCATTTCCTCGGTGCTGACGATTTCCTTGCCCGGACGGTGGCCGCAGCGCTTGGCGCCGACCTGGTCCTCGATGTGGCAGGCGGCGGCGCCGAACTTGATCAGGCTCTTGACGGTGCGGGCGATGTTGAACGCCGACGGACCGAAGCCGGTGTCGATGTCGACCAGCAGCGGCACGTCGCAGACGTCGGTGATGCGGCGCACGTCCGTCAGCACGTCGTCCATGGTGTTGATGCCCAGGTCGGGCAGGCCCAGCGAACCCGCCGCCACGCCGCCGCCCGAGAGATAGATGGCGCGGTAGCCGGCGCGCTTGGCCAGCAGGGCGTGGTTGGCGTTGATGGCGCCGATGATCTGCAGCGGGCTTTCTTCGGCGAGCGCGCGGCGGAACTGGGCGCCGGCGGATTCGGGTCTGGACATGAGGGGTCTCCGTTATAGAGGGCCGGGTGTCGTGACGTTGCCCCGGCTGGGATGGCTGGGTCTGCGGGCCCGCGGCGAGTGTGGCCGTGCCGGATCGGGTTCCGGCGCCTGGCCACGACCTTACCGCGGTCGCGGAACGTAAATCTGTCCCCTTCGCGACAATTCATTGCGCGGGCGCAAAGAGACAGGTTTGCGTTCCGCGGATGGCGCGTCTGTCGATGCGCCGTCCGCTTGCGAATTGGGCCCGCGTCAACGGGCCCAATTCTGCTTGATGACTGCTTACTTCAGCAGGTCCTTGACGCCGTCGCGCTCTTCGAGGAGCTCTTTCAGCGTGAAGTCCAGGCGCTCACGCGAGAAGGCGTCGATTTCCAGGCCTTCGACGCGCTTGTATTCGCCGTTTTCGGTCGTGACCGGCACGCCGTAGATGATGCCTTCGGGGATGCCGTAGGAGCCATCCGACGGGATGCCCATGGTGACCCACTTGCCGTTGCTGCCCAGGACCCAGTCACGCACGTGGTCGATGGCGGCGTTGGCGGCCGAGGCGGCCGACGACAGGCCACGGGCCTCGATGATGGCGGCGCCGCGCTTGCCCACGGTGGGGATGAACGTGTCGCGGTTCCAGGCGTCGTCGTTGATCAGCTTGGACAGCGATTCGCCGCCGACGGTGGCGAAGCGGAAGTCGGGGTACATGGTGGGCGAGTGGTTGCCCCACACGACCAGCTTCTCGATGTCGGCCACGGCCTTGCCCGACTTGGCGGCCAGTTGCGACAGGGCGCGGTTGTGGTCCAGGCGCAGCATGGCGGTGAAGTTCTTGGCCGGCAGGTCCGGCGCCGACTTCATGGCGATGTAGGCGTTGGTGTTGGCCGGGTTGCCGACCACCAGGACCTTGACGTTGCGGCTGGCGACGTCGTTCAGGGCCTTGCCCTGCGCCGTGAAGATCTGGGCGTTGACCGACAGCAGGTCCTTGCGTTCCATGCCGGGGCCGCGCGGGCGGGCGCCGACCAGCAGGGCCACGTCCGCGTCCTTGAACGCCGTGCGCGGATCGCTGTGGGCGGTGACTTCCTGCAGCAGCGGGAAGGCGCAGTCATCCAGTTCCATGATGACGCCCTTCAGGGCCTTTTGCGCTTTCTCGTCGGGGATTTCGAGCAGTTGCAGAATGACGGGCTGATCTTTGCCCAGCATTTCGCCCGAGGCGATGCGGAACAGCAGGGCGTAACCGATTTGGCCGGCGGCGCCGGTGACGGCGACACGCAAGGCAGGCTTAGACATGGACGTTCTCCGTAATGGTGTGGCGAGAAAATAATCTCACCAATCAGTGTAATCCGTTGAGCGGCGAAGACCGTCCGCGCGCGAGGGGCGGCCCGGTTGCCGGACAGACAGAAATCCTAGAACTAATTTACGGGTGCGTCAATTGATCTTATATCTTATATAAGACATAAGACGTTGGACAGCGCCACCCCCGATATGCCACAATAGAGCGTTTGTTCGAATGCGCCGCAGCACCGCCGGCTGCGCGCCTGTATCAGGCCAGAACACCGGCAACGCAGCAGCGCATGCGAATGGAAACCGCATCGTTTGCGCTGCCTTTCCATTCTCCGGATGAACATGACACTTCCAAGACGATCCATGGCAGACCCCCGGCCCGAAACTCCCCTACGCACACGCGCCGCCCGTCCGACGGGCGAGGGGGCCGCTTTCAGTCCGCTGTACCGCCAGATCAAGGACCTGCTCGTGCAGAGCCTGGACCGCGGCGAATGGAAGCCCGGCGAACTCATCCCCAGCGAAATCGATCTGGCCGCCCGTTTCCAGGTGAGCCAGGGCACGGTGCGCAAGGCGGTCGATGAGCTGGCCGCCGAACACTTGCTGCTGCGTCGCCAGGGCAAGGGCACCTTCGTCGCCACCCACCATGAAGCCCGCGTGCGCTACCGTTTCCTGCGCCTGGCCCCCGATGAAGAGGGCGAGGCCGTGCGGGCGGAAAGCCGCATCCTCGAGTGCCGCCGCCTGCGCGCGCCGGCCGAGATCGCGCGCGCGCTCGACCTGCGCGCCGGCGAAACCGTGATCTCGATCCGCCGGCTGCTGTGCATGGGGCAGGTGCCCACCGTGCTGGACGACATCTGGCTGCCCGGATCGATCTTCCGCGGCCTCACCCAGGAGCTGCTGACCGCCAACAAGGCGCCGCTCTATGGCCTGTTTGAATCCGAGTTCGGCGTGAGCATGGTGCGCGCGGACGAAAAGCTGCGCGCCGTGGCGGCGCCGGCCGAAGTCTGTACGCTGCTTAATGTTGCCGCCGGCGCGCCGTTGTTGCAGGTGGATCGCGTGTCGTACACGTATGGTGACCGCCCCATGGAAATTCGCCGGGGCTTGTACTTGACCGATCGCTACCACTACCGCAATAGTCTGAATTGATGAGCTTTTTATCTACGATTTGATACCAACCCGATCTCTGGGCGAAAATACCGTGTTTGCCCGCAAGGGCCACGGCATTAGCGCCGTCACGATTCCCTAGTTCCGAAACACCGAGGCCGTCATGTCCGACACCGCTGCCAAGCCACGTCCGCAGTTTCGCAATATTGGGCTTGCCCAAGTTGCGTTCTCCTATCGCCTGCCCCTGGCCGGCAAGCTGTCCATCCTGCACCGCATCAGCGGCATATTGCTGTTCCTCTGTTTGCCCTTGGTCATCGTTCCGCTGTTCGCAGCGAGCGTGGCCGCGCCGCAGTCGTTCGCATGGATCGCTTCCATCGCGGCCAACCCGATCGTCAAGCTTGTCTTCCTGGTCCTGATCTGGGGCTACCTGCACCACTTCTGTGCTGGCATCCGCTACCTGCTGCTGGACCTGCACCTGGGTATCGACAAGCTGTCGGCCAAGAAAAGCGCCGGCGTGGTCTTCGGTGTCAGCCTGGCGCTGACGCTGGTGTTCGGTCTCAAACTGTTCGGAGTGCTGTAAATGGCCGCCGCTAAAAACTACGGACCCAAGCGCCTGGTCGTCGGCGCCCATTACGGCGTCATGGACTTCATCATCCAGCGCATCACCGCCGTCATCATGGCCGTGTACACGCTGGTGCTGCTCATCGGCATCCTGACGATGCCCGCCTTCACGTACGAACACTGGGTCAAGCTGTTCAATTTCTACGTGGGCTTCATTCCGGTTGGCCAGATCCTGGCCTCCCTTGCCTTCTTTGCGTTGGCCTGGCATGCCTGGATTGGCGTGCGCGACATCTGGATGGACTACGTCAAGCCGGTGGGCCTGCGCCTGCTGCTGCAAGTGCTGACGATCCTCTGGTTGATCGGTACGGTCGTTTACTTCGCGCAAATCCTCTGGAGCATCTAAGCCGTGGTCTCTGTCCTGAAATCCTTGCCGCGCCGCCAGTTTGATGTGGTGGTCGTTGGCGCCGGCGGAGCCGGCATGCGTTGTTCGCTGCAACTGTCCCAAGCGGGCCTGTCCGTTGCAGTGCTGTCCAAGGTGTTCCCCACGCGTTCGCACACCGTGGCCGCGCAAGGCGGCGTGAGCGCCTCGCTGGGCAACATGAGCGAAGACAACTGGTACTGGCACATGTACGACACCGTCAAGGGTTCGGACTGGCTGGGCGACCAGGACGCCATCGAATTCATGTGCCGCGAAGCCCCGAACGCCGTGTACGAGCTCGAGCACTTCGGCATGCCGTTCGACCGCAACCCCGATGGCACCATCTACCAGCGTCCGTTCGGCGGCCACACCGCCAACTTCGGTGAAAAGCCGGTCCAGCGCGCCTGTGCCGCTGCCGACCGCACCGGTCACGCGCTGCTGCACACCCTGTACCAGCGCAACGTTGCCGCCCGCACCCAGTTCTTCGTCGAATGGATGGCGCTGGACCTGCTGCGCAACGAAGCTGGCGACGTCGTGGGCGTGACCGCCCTCGAAATGGAAACCGGCGAGATCTACATCCTGGAAGCCAAGACCACGGTGCTGGCCACCGGCGGCGCCGGCCGTATCTGGGCCGCTTCCACCAACGCCTTCATCAACACCGGTGACGGCCTGGGCATGGCCGCCCGCGCGGGCATCCCGCTGCAGGACATGGAATTCTGGCAATTCCACCCGACCGGCGTGGCCGGCGCCGGCGTGCTGATCACCGAAGGCGTGCGCGGCGAAGGCGGCATCCTGCTGAACAAGGATGGCGAACGCTTCATGGAGCGCTACGCGCCCACGCTGAAGGATCTGGCCCCGCGTGACTTCGTGTCGCGCTCGATGGACCAGGAAATCAAGGAAGGCCGCGGTTGCGGTCCGGACGGCAGCTACGTGGTGCTCAAGCTCGATCACCTCGGCGCCGACGTCATCAACAAGCGCCTGCCCTCGATCCGCGAAATCGCCATCAAGTTCGGCAACGTCGACCCGATCAAGGAACCGATCCCCGTCGTTCCGACCATCCACTACCAGATGGGCGGCATCCCGGCCAACTACCACGGCCAGGTGCTGACGCGCGAAAACGGCGAGAACAAGATCGTCAACGGCCTGTACGCCATCGGCGAATGCGCCGCGGTGTCGGTGCACGGCGCCAACCGCCTGGGCACCAACTCGCTGCTGGACCTGATCGTGTTCGGCCGCGCCACCGGCAACCACATCGTCAATTCGCATCCGGAACGCCAGCACGCGCACCAGCCCGTGCCGCAGCAGGCCGTCGAATTCTCGCTGGATCGCGTCAACAAGCTGGAATCGCGCACCTCGGGCGAGAAGACCCAGGACATCGGCAACGCCATCCGCTTCTCGATGCAGCGCCACTGCGGCGTGTTCCGCACGCTGGAGCTGCTGAACGAAGGCGTGACCCAGATCGAAGACCTGGCCAAGCAAGCCGACAACATCTACTTCAAGGACAAGTCCAAGGTGTTCAACACCGCGCGCGTCGAGGCGCTGGAACTGGCCAACATGACCGAAGTGGCCCGCGCCACGATCAAGTCGGCCGCCAACCGCACCGAAAGCCGCGGCGCCCATGCGCTGGACGACCACCCGACCCGCGACGACGAGAACTGGCTCAAGCACACCCTGTGGTACTCCGAAGGCAGCCGCCTGGATTACAAGCCTGTGCAGATGAAGCCGCTGACGGTCGAGTCCTTCCCGCCCAAGGCGCGTACCTTCTAAGTCCGGATAGAGCCTACTATGAGCACCAAGAGAATCGTCAAGTTCGAAATCTACCGCTACGATCCGGACAAGGACGAGCGCCCGTACATGCAGAAGCTGGAAGTCGAACTCCAGCCCACCGACAAGATGCTGCTCGATGCGCTGGTGCGCATCAAGAACGACGTCGATGACAGCCTGGCCCTGCGCCGCTCGTGCCGTGAAGGCGTGTGCGGTTCGGACGCCATGAACATCAACGGCAAGAACGGCCTGGCCTGCACGACGAACCTGCGCGAGCTGAAGGAACCGATCGTGCTGCGCCCGCTGCCGGGCCTGCCCGTGATCCGCGACCTGATCGTGGACATGACGCACTTCTTCAACCAGTACCACTCGATCCGCCCGTACCTCATCAACGACACGCCGCCGCCCGAGAAAGAGCGCCTGCAGTCGCCCGAGGCGCGCGAAGAGCTGGACGGCCTGTACGAGTGCATCCTGTGCGCGTGCTGTTCCACTTCCTGCCCGTCCTTCTGGTGGAATCCGGACAAGTTCGTCGGCCCCGCCGGCCTGCTGCAAGCCTACCGCTTCATCGCCGACAGCCGCGACGAAGCCACCGGCGAGCGTCTGGACAACCTGGAAGACCCGTACCGCCTGTTCCGTTGCCATACCATCATGAACTGCGTCGACGTCTGTCCCAAGGGGCTGAACCCGACCAAGGCCATTGGCAAGATCAAGGAACTGATGGTCCGTCGCACGGTCTAGTAGTTTGGTGTATTTAAGGTGTAATGATGAGCAGGCTTACTGAACTGGAACGGGCGCGTCTGCGTTGGCGGGCGCGCCGGGGCCTGCTCGAAAACGACTTGATCATCACCCGGTATCTCGACGCCCACGAGGCCGAGCTTACCGACGATGACGTGACGGCATTGACGCAGCTCTTCGAGTTGGGAGACAACGATCTTCTCGACCTGCTGCTGGCCCGCAAGGAACTCGAGGGCGAACTCGACACGCCCCGACTCCGCGGCATCATCGGCCAGATGCGGTCGCTCTGATTAATTGAGAGGAAAAAACATGAACCTGTCTGACAAAAAAGCCACTCTGTCCTTCTCGGACGGCAGCGCACCCATTGAGTTCCCTGTTTACAAGGGTACGGTCGGTCCGGATGTGATCGACATCCGCAAGCTGTACGGCCAGACGGGCATGTTCACGTTTGACCCCGGCTTCATGTCGACCGCCGCCTGCGAATCGGGCATCACCTACATCGACGGCGACAAGGGCGAGCTGCTGTACCGCGGCTACCCGATCGAGCAGCTGGCCGTCAATTGCGACTTCATGGACATCTGCTACCTGATCCTGAACGGCGAACTGCCGAACCAGGAACAGAAGGCCGACTTCGATTCGCAAGTGACCCATCACACGATGGTCAACGAACAGCTGCACTTCTTCCTGCGCGGCTTCCGTCGCGACGCCCACCCGATGGCCGTCCTGACGGGCCTGGTGGGCGCGCTGTCGGCGTTCTACCACGACTCGACCGACATCACGAACCCGCAACACCGTCACATCTCGGCCATCCGCCTGATCGCCAAGATGCCGACGCTGGTCGCGATGGCGTACAAGTACTCGCAAGGCCAACCGTTCATCTACCCGCAGAACGACCTGTCCTACACGGGCAACTTCCTGCGCATGATGTTCGCCACGCCGTGCGAAGACTACAAGGTCAACGAAGTCGTCGAGCGCGCGCTCGACCGCATCTTCATCCTGCACGCCGACCACGAGCAGAACGCCTCGACCTCCACGGTCCGCCTGTGCGGTTCGTCGGGCACCAACCCGTTCGCCGCCATTTCGGCCGGCGTGGCTTGCCTGTGGGGCCCGGCTCACGGCGGCGCCAACGAAGCTTGCCTGCAGATGCTGGAAGAGCTGCAAGCCAACGGCGGCATCGCCAAGGTCGGCGAGTTCATGGAGAAGGTCAAGGACAAGAACTCGGGCGTGCGCCTGATGGGCTTTGGCCACCGCGTCTACAAGAACTACGACCCGCGCGCCAAGCTGATGCAGGAAACGTGCAAGGAAGTGCTCTCGGCCCTGGGCCTGGAAAACGACCCGCTGTTCAAGCTGGCCATGGAACTGGAACGCATCGCCCTGTCGGATCCTTACTTCGTGCAGCGCAAGCTGTACCCGAACGTGGACTTCTACTCGGGTATCGTCCAGCGCGCCATCGGCATCCCGACCTCGCTGTTCACGGCCATCTTCGCGCTGGCCCGCACGGTGGGCTGGATCGCCCAGTGGAACGAAATGCTGTCGGATCCCGATTACAAGATCGGCCGTCCGCGCCAGCTGTTCACCGGTTCGGTCACGCGCGACGTGCCCCCGATGGACAAGCGTTGATACGCTGCCTGGCTTGAACAAGAAACCGCCTTCGGGCGGTTTTTTGTTGCCCGCTCGCGCCGCCGTCGAGCGCGCCGTCGCGGCCGGGCGCTTTGGCGTTTATCATCCTTGCCATGATTCCGATAGCACTGCCCTCCGCGGGCTTCTATATCTTCGTTTCCCTGGGCTTCCTGGCGGGGCTTATCCTGCTTGGCTGGGCGCTGGTGCTGGTCGCCAGCGGCGGCGCGCGCCGCACGGTGCGCAAGTACTGGAAGACCTCCAGCCTGCTGTTCGTGGTGCTGGCGGTTCCCTTTGCCTTCTATGCCTGGGTCCAGGCGGTGATCTGGCAGGTGGAGCGCGAAGGCGATCGCGCCGAGGCCGCCCGCAATGTCACCCTCGCGGCGACGACCACGGTGGGCGGCATTGCCATGCCGGCCGGCACGCGCCTGAAGCTGCAGGACGAGGGGCAACTGGAGACCTACGTCGAGGCCGAGTTCCCGCGGCCGGTGGCCATGTACGGCGTGCAGGCGACGAGCGCGCGGCGCTATCTCGACGCCGAGTACGACAGCGAGACCTACGCGCTGCGCGGCCGGCATCCGCGCACCGTCCTGCTGCGGGGCGCCGGCAGCCAGGCGGTGCAGGGCTGGCAGTGCGACGCCACCCAGGACATCGAGTTCGACGTGATGCAGGATGGCGCCATGAAGGCGCTGAACACGTGCGTGCTGGGCCCGGGCAACCGGGTCGATGCGCTCGATCTTGCGCCCGGCTCCATCGTGTATGGATCGGGCGGCACCGTCTATACCGATGGCTCGCGCGACCCGGACCAATGGCGCATCGAGGTCAAGGATCCGGTGGCGGTCAAGGTGTTCGGATTGCCGTTGAGCGAGCCCCGGCTCTACCTCGATGGCGAGCGGCGCCTGCTGCGTGTCAGCGATGCCGAATTGGCCTGCCCGACGACCTTTGGCGGCGTCCGCTACGCCGCCGGCACGCAGGTCCAGACCATGCGGCGCGGCCGCGGCGATGGCCGCGAGCCGTTCCCGGGCGTGCTGGTGCTGAGTCCGTGGAATGGCGACGTCGCCAGGCGCGACGGCCAGGCCGACGTGCCCGAGGGCATGTCGGTGAGGCAGACGCTGTCGGGCGAGGTCATCGACGTGGTCAAGAACGACGCCGTGGGCGTGTTCCACTTCGCCACCATCATCGTGGGCGACGACGCGCCCCAGCCGACCCGCGCGCGCTGCCCCTGAGCCGGGCGGGCCGCGCGGGTCGTGGCGCGCGTTACGCGCCGATGCCGCGCGCCATCAGCACGGCGAACAGCGGCAGGAAGATGAACAGGTGCGATTCGATCATCACCCAGCGGCGCGCGCGCTTGATCTGCGCGGCGTCCGGCACGAAGGCGGGCTGCTGGCGCGCCTGTTTCGCCCAGCGCAGGAAGGCCAGCGTGGGCGGGGCCGAACAGAGGCCGATGATGACGAACAGCGTGATCTTGGCGTGGAACCACGGGTTGCCCATGTAGAACGCGGCGCCCTTGACGCCCAGGGTCAGGCGCAGCACGCCGGTGACCAGCACCAGGATCGCGCTGAGCAGATAGAGGCGGTCATAGACCACCAGGCGCTTGAGCGTGGCCGGCGTCAGGTCGGGGCGCAGCAGCACTGCTTCGGCGGTCAGCACCACCACCAGCACGAAGATGGCCAGGAAGTGAAACCAGGCCAGGAAGGCGTCGAGCAACATAGGGTCGGGCTCCGGTAGGGAAGGGGTCGAGGGGAGTCTCTGCCCCGTTTTTACCATTCGCCCGTCGCCACGCACTATCGCGCCATCAAGCCGCACAAAAAAAAGGACGCCCCGTGGGGCGTCCCTTGCGTGCCGATCAGCGCAATGCGATCAACGGCGCTTCTTGGCGGCCTCGGCGGCTTCCTGCTGCGCATCGACCACGGCCAGGGCGGTCATGTTGACGATGCGGCGCACGGTGGCGCTGGTCGTCAGGATGTGCACCGGACGCGCGGCGCCCAGCAGGATCGGGCCCATCGCGACGCCATTGCTGCCGGTCATCTTCAGCATGTTGTACGTGATGTTGCCGGTGTCCAGCGTCGGCATGACCAGCAGGTTGGCCGGACCCTTCAGGGTGCTGTCCGGGTAGGCCTGCACGCGGATCTTTTCCGACAGGGCGGCGTCGGCGTGCATTTCGCCGTCCACTTCCAGGTCGGGCGCGCGGTCCTGCACCAGCTGGCGCGCGGCGGCCATCTTGCGCGACGATTCCGTGACGCGGCTGCCGAAGTTCGAGTGCGACAGCAGGGCGATCTTGGGCACCACGCCGAAACGCAGCATCTCGTCGGCGGCCTGGATGGTGATGTTGGCGACTTCCTCGGCCGACGGGTTCTCGTTGACGTGGGTGTCGGTGACGAACAGCGTCTGGTCGGGCAGCATCAGCACGTTCAGGGCGGCGTAGGTCTGGCCTTCCTTCCTGCCGATGATCTCGTCGATGTACTTGAGCTGGTTGTCGTACTTGCTGGCCACGCCGCACAGCAGCGCGTCGGCGTCGCCTCGGCGCAGCAGCATCGCGCCGATCAGCGTGTTGTGCTTGCGGATCATCGCCTTGGCGATGGCCGGGGTCACGCCCTCGCGGCCCTTGAGCTGGTAGTACGCGTTCCAGGTTTCGTTGAAGCGGCTGTCGTCTTCGGGATCGACGATCTCGAAGTGCTGGCCGGCGACCAGGCGCAGGCCGAACTTCTTGATGCGCATCTCGATCACGGACGGGCGGCCGATCAGGATCGGGAACGCCAGCTTTTCGTCGGCCACGGTCTGCACCGCGCGCAGCACGCGCTCGTCTTCGCCGTCGGCGTAGATGACGCGCTTGGGCGCCTTCTTGGCCTGGGCGAACAGCGGGCGCATCAGCTGGCCCGAGTGGTAGACGAAGCCCATCAGCTTCTGGCGGTAGGCCTCGATGTCCTCGATCGGACGGGCGGCCACGCCGGAGTCGGCGGCGGCCTGGGCCACGGCCGGGGCGATCTGGACGATCAGGCGCGGGTCGAACGGCTTCGGGATGATGTAGTCGGGACCGAACGACAGTTCCTGGCCGGCGTAGGCGCGGGCCACTTCGTCGTTCTGTTCGGCTTGCGCCAGTTCGGCGATGGCCTTGACGCACGCCAGCTTCATTTCCTCGGTGATGCGCGAGGCGCCGGCATCCATGGCGCCGCGGAAGATGAAGGGGAAGCACAGCACGTTGTTGACCTGGTTCGGGTAGTCCGAACGGCCGGTGGCGATGATGCAGTCGGGGCGGGCGGCCTTGGCGATTTCCGGGCGGATTTCCGGTTCCGGGTTGGCCAGCGCCAGGATCAGCGGACGGTCGGCCATGGTCTTGACCATGTCGGCGGTCAGCACGCCGGCGGTCGAGCAGCCCAGGAACACGTCGGCGCCGTTGACCACGTCGGCCAGCGTGCGCGCGTCGGTCTTCTGCGCGTAGCGCTTCTTGTTGGCTTCCATGTTTTCATCGCGGCCTTCCCAGATCACGCCGCGCGAATCCACCACGTAGATGTTCTCGCGCTTGACGCCCAGGTGCACCAGCAGGTCCAGGCAGGCGATGGCGGCCGCGCCGGCGCCCGAGCAGGCCAGCTTGACCGTGCCGATGTCCTTGCCCACGACCTTCAGGCCGTTCAGGATGGCGGCCGACGAGATGATGGCGGTGCCGTGCTGGTCATCGTGGAAGACGGGGATCTTCATGCGCTCGCGCAGCTTCTTCTCGATGTAGAAGCACTCGGGCGCCTTGATGTCCTCGAGGTTGACGCCGCCGAGCGTGGGCTCGAGCGCGGCGATGATGTCGACCAGCTTGTCGGGGTCGTTCTCGGCCAGTTCGATGTCGAACACGTCGATGCCGGCGAACTTCTTGAACAGGCAGCCCTTGCCTTCCATGACCGGCTTGGCGGCCAGCGGACCGATGTTGCCCAGGCCCAGCACGGCGGTGCCGTTGGTGATCACGCCAACGAGGTTGCCGCGCGAAGTGTACTTGGAGGCGGCGTCGTCGCCCTGGTCGAAGATGGCCATGCACGCGGCGGCCACGCCGGGCGAGTACGCCAGCGACAGGTCGTCCTGGTTGGCGAGGGTCTTGGTCGGGGTGACCGAGATTTTGCCGGGGGTGGGATAGGCGTGGTAATCCAACGCCAGCTTGGTGAGGGTTTCGTCCATGGGATATAGCCTTTTCGGCGCTAACTGTAGGTAAAAAACGGAAAGCAAAAAGCGGGCTCGCGGCCCGCCGTATTCTTTGGGAAATGCTTAGGGAACACCCGTATTTCAACAGAAAGCGGCGCGAATTGGTTGCTGCACCGCAGCGATCGTCCGATTTTGATCAAGCCGGCGCACTTTCGCGCCTCCGGCACGCAAAAGGAAAAAGCCCCGGCGTTCGGGGCTTTTTCCTTTGCTTTCAGCGCGTTATTGCGCCCAGGGCGGCGTGGCGCGGGTCGTGGCCCCGAGTTTCTGGCGCAGCGTGTCGGCCTGCGCCTGCAGGCCCAGGCTGTCCAGCGCGTGCAGCACGATCCAGTCGGCGCTGACTTCGAAGAAGTCGCGCAGGCGGGCGCGGGTGTCGCTGCGGCCGAAGCCGTCGGTGCCCAGCGTGCGGTAGGGCGCGGGCACCCAGGCGCGGATCTGTTCGGGCACGGCGCGCACGTAGTCGGTCGCGGCCACCACCGGCGCGTCGCTGCCGCCGAGGCAGGCGCGCACCCAGTCCGCGTCCGGCGCGGTGGCCAGGCCGAGCGCGCGGGCGCGTTCGGCCTCGCGGCCGTCGCGCGCCAGTTCGGAGAAGCTGGTCACGCTCCAGACCTCGGCATCCACGTCGTATTCCGCGTGCAGCCGCTCGGCGGCCATTTCCGCTTCGCGCAGCATGGGGCCGGCGCCCAGCAGGCGCACCGCGGCCTGCTGGCGCGCCGGGCGCAGGCGGTACATGCCGCGCAGGATGCCTTCGGCCGCCGCGCCGTCCTGCGGCAGGTCGGGCTGCGCCAGGTTCTCGTTGGTGACGGTCAGGTAGAAGAACTCGTCGCGCTGCTCGTCCAGCATGCGGCGCATGCCGTACTCGACGATCACCGCGACTTCGTAGGCGTAGGCCGGATCGTAGGCGCGGCAGTTGGGCACGGCCGCGGCCATGATGTGGCTGGAGCCGTCCTGGTGCTGCAGGCCTTCGCCGCCCAGCGTGGTGCGGCCGGACGTGGCGCCGATGAGAAAGCCGCGCGTGCGCTGGTCGGCCGCGGCCCAGATCAGGTCGCCGATGCGCTGGAAGCCGAACATCGAGTAATAGATATAGAAGGGCAGCATCGGCAGGCCATTGACCGAGTAGCTGGTGCCGGCCGCCGTCCACGACGAGATCGCGCCGGCTTCGGTGATGCCTTCTTCCAGGATCTGGCCGTCGCGCGCCTCGCGGTAGTACAGCACCGAGCCGATGTCCTCGGGTTCGTACAGCTGGCCCTGCGCCGAGTAGATGCCGATCTGGCGGAACAGGTTGGCCATGCCGAAGGTGCGCGCTTCGTCGGCCACGATCGGCACGATGCGCGGGCCGACCTGCGGGTCCTTCAGCAGCGCTGTCAGCATGCGCACGATGGCCATGGTGGACGACATTTCCTTGCCGTCGGCGCTGAGCGCGAAGCGCGCCCATTGCTCGACCGCTGGCGGCGCCAGGCGCGGCGCCTGCGTCTGGCGGCGCGGAATGTGGCCGCCGAGCGCGGCGCGGCGCGCCTGCAGGTGGCGCAGCTCGGCGCTGTCTTCGGCGGGGCGGTAGAACTTGAGCGCCAGACAGTCGGCGTCGGAAATCGGCAGCGCGAAGCGGTCGCGGAACGCCAGCAGCGCCTCGTCGTCCAGCTTCTTCTGCTGGTGGGTGGTCATCTTGCCCTGGCCGGCCGTGCCCATGCCGAAGCCCTTCTTGGTCTGCGCCAGGATCACGGTGGGCTGGCCGCGATGATGCGCGGCGCGGTGGTACGCGGCATGGATCTTGACCATGTCGTGGCCACCGCGGTGCAGGCGGTCGATGGCCTCGTCGGTCCAGTCGGCCACCAGCGCCGCCAGCTCGGGATTCTGGTTGAAGAAGTGCGCGCGGTTGAAGGCGCCGTCGTTGGCGGCGAAGGTCTGGAACTGGCCGTCCACCGTGTTGGCGAAGGCGCGCGCCAGGTCGCCGTTGGTGTCACGGCGCAGCAGGGCGTCCCAGTCGCTGCCCCAGACCAGCTTGATGACGTTCCAGCCGGCGCCGGCGTACAGCGTTTCCAGCTCGTCGATGATGCGGCCGTTGCCGCGCACCGGGCCGTCCAGGCGCTGCAGGTTGCAGTTGACCACGAACACCAGGTTGTCGAGTTTCTCGCGCGCGGCCAGGGTCAGCGCGGCGATCGATTCGGGCTCGTCCATCTCGCCGTCGCCGAAGATGCCCCAGACCTTGCGGTCGGCGCCCGGCACCAGCGAGCGGTGTTCCAGGTAGCGCATGAAGCGCGCCTGGTAGATCGCGTTGATGGGGCCAATGCCCATCGAGCCGGTCGGGAACTGCCAGAAATCCGGCATCAGCCACGGATGCGGGTACGACGACAGGCCGCGCAGGCCGCGCGCGGTGGCGGTGATTTCCTGGCGGAAGTGGGCCAGGTCGTCGTCGCTGAGGAAACCCTCCAGGTAGGCGCGGGCGTAGACGCCGGGCGCCGAGTGCGGCTGCATGTAGACCAGGTCGCCCGGGCCGTCGGCGCCGGCGGCGCGGAAGAAATGGTTGAAGCCGACTTCGAACAGGTCGGCGGCCGAGGCGTAGCTGGCGATGTGTCCGCCCAGCTCGCCATGGGCCTGGTTGGCGCGCACCACCATGGCCAGCGCGTTCCAGCGGTTGATGCGGGCAATGCGTTCCTCGACCGCCAGGTTGCCGGGGAAGGGCGGCTCCTGGTCGGCGGGAATGGTGTTCAGGTAGGCGGTGCGCGTCTGGCTGTTGGCGCGCAGCCCCAGCGTGGCGGCATGCCCCAGCAGGTTGTCCAGCACATAGCCCGCCCGGTCGGCGCCCGAGGCCTCGACCAGGGACTGCAGGCCGTCGCGCCATTCGGCGGTTTCGGCGGGATCGGCGTCATGCCGGGGGTCTGTCCCGGCGGGGGAATGGCTGGCGTCGCACATGATGGTTTTGTCTCCTTGTAAGCGCCATGCTAGTCCTGTCCCTGGGGCATGGGTAATCAAAATGCCAGGAGGAAATCCAGGTTTTCAGCATAATCGTTTGCCGATTTCAGGGTGGGCGGCAGGATCTGCCGCCAAGGGCCGCTTACCGGTGGTGACCACCTGCTGGACGCCGAGGCGCTAGAATTCGCGCTTCAGAAAAAACAAACCGGCAACCAACAGGGCGTAAACGCCCTGAAGGCCGTGGCCGTCCCGCTCCCGCGGCGGGTCGACCCCGGCCAGTAAAGGGAGACTTCAATGACTCAACCCACCACCGTCCCGGCAGAGGTCACGCTACCGGAACTGACGTTCCGCGGCGTGCTGCTGGGCGCGGTCATCACCATCATCTTCACCGCCTCCAATGTGTTCCTGGGGCTCAAGGTCGGCCTGACCTTCTCCTCGGCGATCCCGGCGGCGGTTATTTCCATGTCGGTGTTGCGGCTGTTCAAGGACGCCAACATCCTCGAGAACAACATGGTGCAGACGCAGGCCTCGGCGGCCGGCACGCTGTCCTCCATCATCTTCATCCTGCCGGCCCTGGTCATGATGGGCCACTGGCAGGGCTTTCCGTTCTGGCAGACCCTGGGCATCTGCGCGGCCGGCGGCATGCTGGGCGTGATGTTCACGATTCCGCTGCGCCATGTGATGGTGGTGCAGAGCGACCTGCCGTATCCGGAAGGCGTGGCCGCGGCCGAGATCCTGCGGGTTGGCAGCGCCGAGCGCGCCCAGGAAGCGGCCGAAGAGGCGGGCCGAGCGCCGGCCAAGCCGGCCGCCACCGGCATGGGCGACATCGTCAGTGGCGGCGTGGTCGCGGCGGCGGTCAGCTTCGCCGCCAGCGGCCTGCGGGTGCTGGGCGAAGGCGTCAGCGGCTGGTTCGCGCTGGGCGGCGCGGTGTTCCGGCTGCCGATGGGTTTTTCGCTGGCGCTGCTCGGCGCCGGCTACCTGATCGGCATCGTGGCCGGCCTGGCCATGCTGACCGGGCTGGTGATCTCGTGGGGCATCGCGGTGCCGATCCTGACCTCGATGGCCGAGATGCCCGCCGGCATGACGCTGGCCAAGTTCGCCACCGGGCTGTGGTCGTCGCAGGTGCGTTTCATCGGCGCCGGCGTGATCGGCGTGGGCGCCATCTGGACGCTGGCGACGCTGTTCGTGCCGATGGCGCGCGGCGTCAAGGCCTCGTTCTCGGCGCTGACAAAGGCTGGCGCGGCGCGCGCCGGCAAGGCCCCGCGCACCGAGCGCGACCTGTCTGCCGGCTGGATCTCGGTGGTCACGCTGGTGCTGGTGGCGGTGCTGGTGATCACCTTCCAGGTGTTCCTGGCGGGCGCGCCGCTGTCGGCCGCGGCCATCTGGAAGCTGGTGGCCTACGCGGTGCTGTTCGCCTTCGTGTTCGGCTTCCTGGTGGCGGCCGCCTGCGGCTACATGGCCGGCCTGGTGGGGTCGTCGACCAGCCCGATCTCGGGCGTGGGCATCGTCGCCATCGTGCTGGTGTCGTTGCTGATGCTGGCCCTGGGCGGCGAATTGCTGGCGGTGCAGAACGGCGTGCAGATGACGATCGCGCTGGCCATCTTCAGCACGTCGGCGGTGGTGGCCGTGGCGTCGATCTCGAACGACAACCTGCAGGACCTGAAGACCGGCTGGCTGGTGGGCGCGACGCCCTGGCGCCAGCAGGTGGCGCTGCTGATCGGCTGCGTGGTCGGCGCCGCGGTGATCTCGCCGGTGCTGGAGCTGCTGTACAACGCCTACGGCTTTGCCGACGCCATGCCGCGCGAAGGCATGGATCCGGCGCAGGCGCTGTCGGCGCCGCAGGCCACGCTGATGCTGGCGATCGCGCGCGGCATTTTCACGCACCAGCTGAACTGGACCATGATCCTGATCGGCATGGCGGTGGGCGTCGGCCTGATCGTGCTGGACGAGATCCTCAAGCGCACCTGCAAGGTGGCGCGCATCCCGGTGCTGGCGGTGGGTATCGGCATCTACCTGCCGCCGACCGTGGCGGCGCCGATCGTGGCCGGCGCGCTGCTGGCCTGGCTGCTGGAGCGGGCGCTGCGCCGTCGCGCCGCGGCCGCCGGCAAGGACTACGAGTCGTTCGCCGAGGCCGCCAACCGGCGCGGCGTGCTGATCGCCTCCGGCCTGATCGTGGGCGAGAGCCTGGTGGGCGTGGTGATGGCGGCCATCATCGGCGCCGCCGGCACCGATGCGCCGCTGGCGATCGCGGGCGAGGAGTTCGCGCGCACCGCCTCGTTCCTGGGGCTGGCGGTATTCGCGCTGGTGGCGGTGCTGTTCTGGCGCCGGGTGATGCGGCTGGCGTAGCGCCGCGACGCATCGGTCAAGGGGCATGGCGCGCGGGCGCCATGCCCTTTTTTCATGCGGATCGCAGCAGGTCGGCCAATGTGCGGGCGATGACCTTGGTGGCGCGCCGCAGGTCTTCCAGCACTACGCGCTCGTCGCTGCGCTTGGCGTGCGATTCCAGCACGGTGCGCGGACCGGCGCCGTAGATCACGCCGGGAACGCCGGCCTCGGCATACAGGCGCACGTCGGTATAGAGCGGCGTGCCCATGGCGGGGATGGGCTCGCCGAACAGTTCCTGGCCGTGCTTGCGCAGGGCGTCCACCAGTGGCTGGTTGCCGGGCAGCGGCCGCATGGCGTTGGCCAGCAGCAGGCGCCTGATCTCGACGCGGATGCCGGGCGCGGCGGCCGCGGCGTCTTCGATGATGCGGCGGATGTCGGCCTCGACCTCGGCCGCGTTCTCTTCGGGGATCATGCGGCGGTCCAGCTTGAACACGACCTTGCCGGGCACCACGTTGGTGTTGGTGCCGCCTTCGATGCGGCCGATGTTCAGGTAGGGGTGGCTGATGCCTTCGACCTGCGAGGTGATCCCGCGATAGCGCGCATTCTGCGCATACAGCGCGTTCATGATGCCGACCGCGCCCTGCAGCGCGTCCACGCCGGTGGCGGGAATGGCGGCGTGCGCCATCTTGCCGTGCACCGTGACTTCCATCTGCAGGCAGCCGTTGTGCGCCGTCACGACTTCATAGCTGAAGCCGGCCGCGATCAGCAGGTCGGGTTTCGTCAACCCCTGGCGCAGTAGCCAGCCGGGCCCGAGCAGGCCGCCGAATTCCTCGTCGTAGGTGAAATGCAGCTCGACCGCGCCGTGGCTCGGACGGGCCACCGCTTCCAGCGCGCGCAGCGCGAAGGTGAAGCTGGCGAAATCGCTTTTGCTGACCGCGGCGGCGCGGCCGTACAGGCTGCCGTCCACGATCTCGGCGCCGTACGGATCGTGCTCCCAGCCATCGCCCGGCGGCACCACGTCGCCGTGGGCGTTGAGCGCGACGCGGCGGCCGCCGGCGCCGTATTCGCGGCGCACGATCAGATTGGTGATGGATTCCATGCCATAGGCGCGCACCTCGTCGGCGGGCACGGGATGGGACTCGGCCTGCAGGCCGAAGCCCTGCAGCAGTTCGGCGGTGCGGACGGCGTGGGGGGCGTTGTTGCCCGGCGGCGTGTCGGTCGGCACGCGCACCAGTTCCTGCAGGAAGCGCACTTCTTCATCGAAGTGGGCGTCCACCCAGGCGTCGAGTCGGGCGTAGTCGGTCATGGTTCAGCTCGTTGCTTCGTTGGCGAGATCGTCAAGCAGCCGCTGCATTGCCTGCGCGGCCAGCTGCATGTCGTGGTTGGTGGTGGATTCGAGCGGGTTGTGGCTGATGCCGGCGTTCTGGCCGCGCACGAACAGCATGGCTTGCGGCATGATCTCGTGCAGCTTCATGGCGTCGTGGCCGGCGCCGCTGGGCATGCAGTGGACCGGCACGCCCTGCGCCTGGACCGCGCGCTCCCAGCGTTGCTGCCAGGCCGGCGCGCTGGGCGCGGCGGCGGCGCGCATGGTTTCCTCCAGTGTGTAGCGCAGGCCGCGGCGCTGGCAGATCGCTTCCAGTTCGGCCAGCACGTCCGTGGCCAGCGCATCGCGCTGCGGATCGCTGGGCGCGCGCAGGTCGAGGCTGAAGCGGCATTCGCCGGGCACCACGTTGATCGAGCCATTGGGCACTTCCAGCATGCCGACGGTGCCGACCGAGTCGCCGTCGCGCGCGGCGCGGCCTTCGACGAACACGATCAGCTCGGCCGCGGCCACGGCGGCGTCGCGGCGCCGGTCCATCGGCGTGGTGCCGGCGTGGCAGGCCGTGCCGTGGATCCGCGCGCGGTAGCGCACGCAGCCGTTGATGGAGGTGACCACGCCGAGCGGCAGGCCCATTTCATTGAGCACGGGGCCCTGTTCGATATGCACTTCGATGAAGCCCAGATAGCGGGCCGGGTCGCGCTTGAGCTTGGCAATGTCGTCGACGCACAGCCCCGCGTGCGCCATGGCGTCGCGCATGCTGATGCCGTCGGCGTCCTTCTGTTCGAGCCAGCGCGGCTGGAAGTCGCCGATCAGCGCGCCGGATCCGAGGAAGGTGGCCGGATAGCGCTGGCCTTCCTCTTCGGAAAAAGCGACGACTTCGATCGCGTAGGGCAGGCGGCGGCCCTGACGGTGCAGCGCGCGCACGCAGGCCATCGGCACGAAGATGCCGAGGCGGCCGTCGTATTTGCCGGCATTGCGCACCGTGTCGTAATGGCTGCCGCTCATCAGGATGGGCGCATCGGCGCGGACCGCATGGTAGCGGCCGACCACGTTGCCGACGGCATCGATGCCGACTTCGTCGAAGCCGCAATCGCGCATCCAGTGCGAGATGCGCTGCGCGCAGGCGCGGTGCGCATCGGTCAGGTAGGTGACGGTGAGCTGGCCGTTCTCGGCATAGCCGGGGTCGCTGTGCGCGCTGAGTTTTTCCTGCCAGTCCCAGATGTCGTTGCCCTGTTGCGGTTCGGCGCCGAAGCGTTCGTGCAACTGCACTTCGGCGTCGCGGTGCAATTGGCGCAGGGCCTCGCGGCGCTCATCGTCCGGCGCGTTGTGCTGGCGGCGTTCGAGGGCCTGGACCCACTGCGCGTCTTGCACGGGGGCGCCGCGCGGGTCGTAGCGGGACAGCACGAACGGGAAGCCGAAACGCGCGGCATGGTCGGCGGCCAGCGCGGCTGCGGCGTTGGCGGCGAGGGCGGGCGCGGGCTGGGCGCGCAGCAGCGCCAATTGCGCGGCGGCATCGGCGTCGTCCACCGCGCGTTGCAGCGCCAGCTGCAACTGGGCCACGCTGTGCACCGGCCGCGCGCGCACCGCCTGGTCCACGGCCCAGGGCGCGTGCGGATACAGGTCGGCCAGCATGGCGGCCGCGTCTTGCGGCGCGGCGTCGTTGAATCGGGCGAGGGTATGGGCCATGGTTGCGCCGTTCAGGGAGCGGGTTGATAGGGATGGCGCGCCTGCCAGTGCCGGGCGATGTCCAGGCGGCGGCAGACCCAGACGCGGTCGTGGCGCGCGATGTGGTCCAGGAAGCGTTGCAGGGCGACGATGCGGCCCGGCCGGCCCAGCAGGCGGCAATGCATGCCGATGCTGAGCATCTTGGGGGCCTCGTCGCCTTCGGCGTAGAGCGCGTCGAAACTGTCCTTGAGGTACTGGAAGAACGGGTCGGCGTGCGAGTAGCCCTGCGGCAGCGCGAAGCGCATGTCGTTGCAATCCAGGGTGTAGGGCACGATCAGTTGCGGCGCCACGCTGCCGTCGCTCTTTTGCACCTGCATCCAGAAGGGCAGGTCGTCGCCGTAGTAGTCGCTGTCGTACTCGAAGCCGCCGTAGTCGGCCACCAGGCGGCGCGTGCGCGGGCTGTCGCGGCCGGTGTACCAGCCCAGCGGGCGGGCGCCGGTCAGCTGCGCCAGGGCGTCCATGCCCAGGCGCATGTGCTCGCGTTCGGTGGCTTCGTCCACGTTCTGGTAGTGCACCCAGCGCCAGCCGTGGCAGGCGATCTCGTGGTCGAGTTCGACCAGCGCCGAGGCCAGCTCGGGGTGGCGCTGCAGCGCCATGCCGACGGCGAACACCGTGAGCGGCAGGCCGCGCTTTTCGAATTCACGCAGGATGCGCCAGACGCCCACGCGCGAGCCGTACTCGTAGATGCCTTCCATGCTCAGGTGGCGTTCCGGGTAGCTGGCCGGATTGAACATCTCGGACAGGAACTGCTCGGATCCCGCGTCGCCATGCAGCACGCAGTTTTCGCCGCCTTCCTCGTAATTGAGCACGAACTGCACCGCGATGCGGGCGCCGCCGGGCCATTGCGCATGCGGCGGGTTGCGGCCGTAGCCGATCAGGTCACGCGGGTAGGGCTGGGTGGCGTCGTAGGTGCTCATGGCGGGGCGGGCGTGGACATCGTGTTCGACACGATAAGGTAAACCGCATTGTCTGTATACAATTTATGTACATCATTAGTGATGACCCTAATACGCCAGGGAAAATCGGTCGTCCTGAAACGAACAACCCGCCGGCATGCGCTGCCGGCGGGTTGTTCGTGGGCATCGGTAATCGGTCGGGTCAGCGCAGGTCGCCGCAGGGCCAGGCGCTGGCGCCGTAGCCGCCGTCAGCCGTTGCGGTAGAGAAAGCTGTAGGCGTTGATCGCCGGCACCCCCCCAAGATGCGCGTACAGCACCCGGGAACCGGCCGGAATCTCTCCGCGCCGCACGATGTCCATCATGCCCTGCATCGATTTACCCTCGTAGACCGGGTCGGTCATCATCCCTTCGAGCCGCGCGCACAGGCGGATGGCCTCGTTGGTCTCGGCCGACGGCAGGCCGTAGGCCGGGTACGCATAACGCGTGTCCAGCACCACGTCGCTGTCCGTGATGGGGCGTTGCAGGCCCACCATGTCGGCGGTGCGGCGCGCGATGCGCAGGATCTGCGCGCGGGTCTGGTCGGGCGTGGCCGAGGCGTCGATGCCGATCACGCGGTCGGCGCGGCCGTCGGCGGCAAAGCCCACCACCATGCCGGCCTGGGTGCTGCCGGTGACGGCGCAGACCACGATGTAGTCGAACCTGAAGCCCAGCTCGGCCTCCTGCCGCCGCACTTCCTCGGCGAAGCCGACATAGCCCAGCCCGCCCAGTTCATGATCGGAGGCGCCGGCCGGGATCGCATAGGGCTTGCCGCCGCGCTTGCGCACGTCTTCCAGCGCCTCTTCCCAGCTGCGGCGGAAACCGATGTCGAAGCCCTGGTCCACCAGGCGCACGTCGGCGCCCATCAATCGGCTCATCATGATGTTGCCGACCCGGTCGTAGACCGCGTCCGAGTAGTCCACCCAGTTTTCCTGCACCAGCACGCAGGCCAGGCCGAGCTTGGCGGCCACGGCCGCCACCATGCGGGTGTGGTTGGACTGGATGCCGCCGATGGTGACGAGCGTGTCGCAGCCCTGTTCCAGCGCCTGCGGAATCAGGTATTCCAGCTTGCGCAGCTTGTTGCCGCCGAATGCCAGGCCGCTGTTGCAGTCCTCGCGCTTGGCATAGATCTCGACCTTGCCGCCCAGATGGGCGGACAGGCGCTCGAGCTTCTCGATGGGGGTGTCGCCGAAGGTCAGGCGATGGCGGGGAAAGCGTTGCAGATCCATGCGGGCTCCTGGTGGGGAAGGGTCCGGGCGGACGGCGCCGCGGATGGAAAAATCATAGGAACCCGTCGGATTGTTGGTCAATTGCGTATTTTTTAGATTTCTTCCTTTTAAATTTTCAGGAAATTGGATTTTTAGATCTAATATTTATGAATAAAAAATAAATACCAAATTAAATTTTATAGGGACATATTGAATGGCCGCCATCGCCGGGCTGGATCGCATCGACCGCCAGATCCTGCGCCTGCTGCAGCAGGACGCCCAGATCACCAACCTGGACCTGAGCGCGCGCGTGCACCTCAGCCCCGCGGCCTGCCTGCGGCGCGTGGAAAAGCTCAAGGCCGAGGGCATCATCAAGAAGACCGTGGCGCTGCTCGAACCGGCCGAGGTCGAGATGGCCACGCTGGTCATCGTCGGGGTGGTGCTGGACCGCTCCACGCCCGAGTCCTTCACCGACTTCGAAGCGGCGGCGCGCGGCATCAGCGGCTGCCTCGAATGCCACCTGGTGGCGGGCGAGTTCGACTACTTCCTGATGCTGCGCATCCGCGACCTGGAGCGCTTCAACAAGCTGCACGCGGGCGAGATCATCAAGCTGCCCGGGGTGCGCCAGATCCGCACTTTTTTCGTCCTGAAAGAGATCCTGTCGACCACCGAGCTGCCGCTCTGACGAGGCTATTGCGCAACACCCCGTGCGCGGGCCAAAAAAAATGCCGCATTGCGGCATTTTTCGTTAGCGGAAATTGGTGGCGAGTAGACAGCGTAATTGCAGGGGTTGGACGGACATTCCAAACCCGCATGGAACCATTCCGCTCGCGCTTTTGCGTCACGCAATCGCAAGAAGACGCCCATAAACTCAAAGGGTTATACTTTCATCCATACGGCTTTCAAGGCTTGTACGCGCCTTCTGCCCCTGCTATCCGCTAAACGGGAAGCCCGTGTCGCGGAAGGTTTTCCTGCATCGTAATCGAGTGAAGCACTCGTAAAGGTGAAGCGATTATGTCTTCGGAAATAGAATCCCTATCCACGTCTTACTTGTTTGGGGGAAATGCCCCCTACGTTGAGGAGCTTTACGAAGCCTACCTCGACAACCCCGGTTCGGTACCTGACAACTGGCGCGAATACTTCGACCAGCTGCAGCACGCTCCCGCGACCGACGGCCAGGAATCCACCCGCGACCAGGCCCACGCTCCCATCGTCGAATCGTTCGCCCAGCGCGCCAAGGCCAATGCCTTCGTGCAACGCGCCGCCGAACCCGATCTGAGCGTCGCCTCCAAGCAAGTCTCGGTGCAATCGCTGATCGCCGCCTACCGCTCGCTGGGTTCGCGCTGGGCCGACCTGGATCCGCTCAAGCGCCAGGAACGTCCCCCGATCCCCGAACTCGATCCGGCCTTCTACGGCCTGACCGAAGCCGACCTGGACCAGACCTACTCGGCCACCAACACCTACTTCACGACCGCCAGCACCATGACGCTGCGCGACATCCTGAAGGCGCTGCGCGACACGTACTGCCGCAGCATCGGTGCTGAATTCACGCACATCTCCGACCCCGCCGCCAAGCGCTGGATCCAGGAACGCCTGGAAACCACGCTGGGCGCGCCGACCTACTCGGTCGAGGAAAAGCGTCACATCCTGCAGCAGCTGACCGAGTCCGAAGGCCTCGAGCGCTTCCTGCACACCAAGTACGTCGGCCAGAAGCGCTTCTCGCTGGAAGGCGGCGAAAGCTTCATCGCCTCGATGGACGAAGTGGTGAACCACGCCGGTGAAAACGGCGTCCAGGAAATCGTGGTCGGCATGGCCCACCGCGGCCGCCTGAACCTGCTCGTGAACATCATGGGCAAGATGCCCGGCGACCTGTTCGCCGAGTTCGAAGGCAAGCACGCCGAAGGCCTGACCGATGGCGACGTGAAGTACCACAACGGCTTCTCGAGCGACCTGTCGACCCGTGGCGGTCCGGTGCACCTGTCGCTGGCGTTCAACCCGTCCCACCTGGAAATCGTCAACCCCGTGGTCGAAGGCAGCGCGCGCGCCCGCCAGGAACGCCGCGGCGACGCCGAAGGCAAGCAAGTGCTGCCGGTGCTGGTGCACGGCGACGCGGCCTTCGCCGGCCAGGGCGTGGTGATGGAAACGCTGAACCTGGCCCAGACCCGCGGCTACGGCACGGGCGGCACGATGCACATCGTCATCAACAACCAGATCGGCTTCACCACGTCGGATCCGCGCGACTCGCGCTCGACGCTGTATTGCACCGACGTGGCCAAGATGATCGAAGCCCCGGTGTTCCACGTCAACGGCGACGATCCCGAAGCCGTCGTGTTCATCACCAAGCTGGCCCTGGATTACCGCCTGCAGTTCCGCCACGACGTCGTGGTCGACATCGTCTGCTTCCGCAAGCTGGGCCACAACGAGCAGGACACCCCGTCGCTGACGCAGCCGCTGATGTACAAGCGCATCGGCCACCACCCCGGCACGCGCAAGCTGTACGCCGACAAGCTGACCACGCAAGGCGTGCTGGCCGAAGGCGAAGCCGACCAGCTGGTCAAGGATTACCGTCAGCTGATGGAAGACGGCCAGCGCACCATTGAACCGGTGCTGACCGACTACAAGAGCAAGTACGCCATCGACTGGTCGCCGTTCCTGGGCGCCAAGTGGACCGACCAGGCCGACACCGCCGTGCCGCTGGCCGAGCTCAAGCGCATCGGCGAGCGCATCACCACCGTGCCGGAAGGCTTCACGGTGCACCCGCTGGTCGCCAAGCTGCTGAACGACCGCCGCACCATGGCCAAGGGCGAGATGAACCTGGACTGGGGCATGGGCGAACACCTCGCCTTCGCCACGCTGGTGTCGTCGGGCTACGCCATCCGCATCACCGGCCAGGACTCGGGCCGTGGCACGTTCACGCACCGCCACGCCGTGCTGCACGACCAGAACCGCGAGCGCTGGAACGACGGCACCTACATTCCGCTGCAGAACGTCTCGGAAGGCCAGGCCCCGTTCACCGTGATCGACTCGGTGCTGTCCGAAGAGGCCGTGCTGGGCTTCGAATACGGCTACTCGAGCGCCGAACCCAACACGCTGACCATCTGGGAAGGCCAGTTCGGCGACTTCGTCAACGGCGCCCAGGTCGTGATCGACCAGTTCATCAGCTCCGGCGAAGCCAAGTGGGGCCGCCAGTCGGGCCTGACCCTGATGCTGCCGCACGGCTACGAAGGCCAGGGGCCCGAGCACTCGTCGGGCCGCATCGAGCGCTTCCTGCAGCTGTGCGCCGACAACAACATGCAAGTGGTGCAGCCGACCTCGGCCTCGCAGATCTTCCATGTGCTGCGTCGCCAGATGATCCGCCCGTTCCGCAAGCCGCTGGTGCTGTTCACGCCCAAGTCGCTGCTGCGCAACAAGGACGCCGGTTCGCCCCTGACCGATCTGGCCGGCGGCAGCTTCCGCCCGGTGATCGGCGAGGTCGACGAGGCCATCGACGCCGCCAAGGTCAAGCGCGTGCTGGCTTGCTCGGGCAAGGTCTACTACGATCTGGTCAATGCCCGCCGTGAACGTGGCGCCGACAACGTTGCCATCGTCCGCGTCGAGCAGCTGTACCCGTTCGCGCACAAGTCGTTCGAGACCGAACTGCGCAAGTACCCGAAGGCCACCGAAGTGATCTGGGTCCAGGACGAGCCGCAGAACCAGGGCGCTTGGTTCTATGTTCAGCATCACGTGTACGAGAACATGGTCGAAGGCCAGAAGCTGGGCTACGCCGGTCGCGCCGCGTCGGCATCGCCGGCCGTGGGCTACCTGGCCAAGCACCAGGAACAGCAGAAGGCCCTGATCGAGACGGCGTTCGCGCCCAAGTTCAAGGTCATGCTGACCAAGTAATCAACCCGATGCGCGCGCGGCGCGCGGCGAGTTCCCGAAACCCCGTTTCGAACTTTGCCGGCGCCGCGCGGTCCAGAACACACACTCTACGGAATAAACAAAATGGCTATCACCGACGTCGTCGTCCCCCAACTCTCCGAATCCGTCTCCGAAGCGACCCTGCTGACCTGGAAGAAGCAGCCTGGCGCTGCCGTCGAAGCGGACGAAATCCTGATCGAAGTCGAAACCGACAAGGTCGTGCTGGAAGTGCCGGCTCCCGCCTCGGGCGTGCTGGCTGAAATCGTCAAGGGCGATGGCAGCACCGTCACCTCGGGCGAAGTCCTGGCCCGTATCGACACCGCCGGCAAGGCCGCCGCCACCCCGGCCACCGCCCCCGCCGCCGAAGCGCCCAAGGCCGCCGCGCAAGCCGCCGCCGCCCCGGCCGCTCCCGCCTCGACCGCCGCCGCCGGCGTGGCTTCGCCCGCCGCCGCCAAGATCCTCGCCGAAAAGGGCGTGGACGCCGCCAACGTCGCCGGCACCGGCCGTGACGGCCGCGTCACCAAGGGCGACGCCCTGAACGCCAGCGCCCCCGCCGCCAAGGCCGCCCCGGCCAAGGCCGCCGCCGCGCCGGCCCCGACCACGCTGTCGCTGGACGGCCGTCCGGAACAGCGCGTGCCGATGAGCCGCCTGCGCGCCCGCATCGCCGAGCGCCTGCTGCAATCGCAACAGGAAAACGCGATCCTGACCACGTTCAACGAAGTGAACATGCAAGCGGTCATCGATCTGCGCAACAAGTACAAGGACAAGTTCGAGAAGGAACACGGCATCAAGCTGGGCTTCATGTCGTTCTTCGTCAAGGCCGCCGTTGCCGCGCTGAAGAAGTTCCCGCTGATCAACGCCTCGATCGACGGCAAGGACATCATTTACCACGGCTACTTCGACATCGGTATCGCTGTCGGCAGCCCGCGTGGCCTGGTGGTGCCGATCCTGCGCAACGCCGACCAGCTTTCCATCGCTGAAATCGAAAAGACCATCGCCGACTTCGGCCGCCGCGCCGCCGACGGCAAGCTGGGCATCGAAGAGATGACCGGCGGCACGTTCTCGATCTCCAACGGTGGCGTGTTCGGCTCGATGCTGTCGACCCCGATCATCAACCCGCCGCAATCGGCCATCCTGGGCGTGCACGCCACCAAGGATCGCGCCGTGGTGGAAAACGGCCAGATCGTCATCCGCCCGATGAACTACCTGGCCCTGTCCTACGACCACCGCATCATCGACGGCCGCGAAGCCGTCCTGGGCCTGGTCGCCATGAAGGACGCCCTGGAAGATCCGCAGCGCCTGTTGCTGGA
>NZ_CYTU01000002.1:244697-311992 GCF_001299375.1 Achromobacter sp. 2789STDY5608621
CGGCGGCGCCCGGCCGGCCCCTCGGGCCGGCGGCGCCCGGCCGGCCCCTCGGGCCGGCTCGCGCGGGCCGGGGCGAGTTTCACTCCCTCCTCATTCGCGAGAACACTATGTCCAAACAATTCGACGTCGTCGTCATCGGCGCGGGCCCCGGCGGCTACATCGCCGCCATCCGCGCTGCGCAGCTCGGCATGTCGGTGGCTTGCATCGACGCCTGGCAGAACGGCCAGGGCGGCCCGGCCCCCGGCGGCACCTGCACCAACGTTGGTTGCATCCCGTCCAAGGCGCTGCTGCAATCGTCCGAGCACTACGAGCAGGCCAACCACCACTTCGCCGAGCACGGCATCGAAGTCAAGGGCGTCAGCCTGAAGCTCGACACGCTGATCGGCCGCAAGAACTCGGTGGTCAAGCAGAACAACGACGGCATCCTGTACCTGTTCAAGAAGAACAAGGTCACCTTCTTCCATGGCAAGGGCGCGTTCGTCGGCCAGGTCGAGGGCGGCTGGGCCATCAAGGTCACCGGCACCGCCGAGGAAGACCTGGTTGCCAAGCACGTGGTGGTCGCCACCGGTTCGTCGGCGCGCGAGCTGCCCGGCCTGCCGTTCGATGAAAAGGTCGTACTGTCCAACGACGGCGCGCTGAACATCGGCGCCGTGCCGAAGTCGCTGGGCGTGATCGGCGCCGGCGTCATCGGTCTGGAAATGGGCAGCGTGTGGCGCCGCCTGGGTTCGGAAGTCACCATCCTGGAAGCGATGCCGGAATTCCTGGCCGCCGCCGACCAGCAAGTGGCCAAGGAAGCCCTGAAGGCCTTCACCAAGCAAGGCCTGAATATCCAGATGGGCGTCAAGATCGGCGAGATCAAGGCGACCGCCAAGTCGGTGACCGTGCCCTACGTCGACGCCAAGGGCGCCGAGCAGAAGCTGGTGGTCGACAAGCTGATCGTCTCGATCGGCCGCGTGCCCTACACCGGCGGCCTGAACGCCGACGCCGTGGGCCTGAAGCTCGACGAGCGCGGCTTCGTTGCCGTGGACGGCGATTGCAAGACCAATCTGCCCAACGTCTGGGCGGTGGGCGACGTGGTGCGCGGCCCGATGCTGGCGCACAAGGCCGAGGAAGAGGGCGTGGCGGTTGCCGAGCGCATCGCCGGCCAGCACGGCCACGTCAACTTCGACACCGTGCCGTGGGTCATCTACACCTCGCCGGAAATCGCCTGGGTCGGCAAGACCGAGCAGCAGCTCAAGGCCGAAGGCCGCGAGTACAAGGCCGGCAGCTTCCCGTTCCTGGCCAACGGCCGCGCCCGCGCGCTGGGTGACACCACCGGCTTCGCCAAGGTGATCGCCGATGCCAAGACCGACGAAGTCCTAGGCGTGCACATCGTGGGCCCGATGGCCTCGGAACTGATCTCGGAAGCCGTGACCATCATGGAATTCCGCGGCGCCGCCGAAGACATCGCCCGCATCTGCCATGCGCACCCGACGCTGTCGGAAGCCGTGAAGGAAGCCGCCCTGGCCGTCGACAAGCGCGCCTTGAACTTCTGATCCGGCACCGCGCTGCGGCTTAGCCAAAGGGGCGGGTTCTCGGACCCGCCCTTTTTTTCATTTGCCTGACCTGCCTTCCCCATGAACGTCCGCGAATACTACGAACAAGCCCTGGCCGAACGCGGCTACCAGCCCGACGCCGCCCAGAAAAAGGCGATCGACCGGCTGCAGCGCTATTACGACGAATGGGTCAAGTTCAAGGCGCTGCGCTCGAACGCGCTCAAGAAGCTATTGAACCGTCCCGACGTGCCGCGCGGCGTGTATCTGTGGGGCGGGGTGGGGCGCGGCAAGAGCTTCCTGATGGACGCGTTCTACGCCACCGTGCCGGTGGTGCGCAAGACGCGCCTGCACTTCCACGAATTCATGCGCGGCGTGCACCGCGAGCTGGAAGAGGTGAAGGGCATGCAGGACCCGCTGGACGAGGTCGCCAAGCGCGTCGCCAAGCGTTATCGCCTGATCTGTTTCGACGAGTTCCATGTGTCGGACGTGGCGGACGCGATGATCCTGCACCGTCTGCTGTTCAAGCTGTTCGAGTACGGCACCTCGTTCGTGATGACCTCCAACTACGAGCCGTCGACGCTGTATCCCGACGGCCTGCACCGCGACCGCGTGCTGCCGGCGATCGAGCTGATCCAGGCGCGCATGGACGTGATGAACGTGGATGCCGGCGTCGACTACCGCCGCCGTTCGCTCGAGCAGGTGCAGTGCTATCACTCGCCGCTCGATGAGCATGCGCAGCAGGCGCTGCAGCAGGCGTTCGACAGCCTGGCCGACACGCCGCCGCAGGAGCCGGTGCTGCACATCGAGCATCGCGAGATCCGCGCGCTGGCGCTGGCCGGTTCGGTGGTGTGGTTCGACTTCGCCACGCTGTGCGGCGGCCCGCGTTCGCAGAACGATTACCTGGAACTGGCCAACCGCTTCCACGCCGTGATCCTGTCCGGCGTGCCGCGCATGGGACCGCGGCAGGCCTCCGAGGCGCGCCGCTTCACCTGGCTGATCGACGTGTTCTACGACCACCGCGTCAAGCTGATCATGTCGGCCGAGTGCGAACCCGAGGAAATCTATACCGAGGGCGTGCTGGCCAATGAATTCCACCGCACGGTCTCGCGCATTCTCGAAATGCAGTCGCGCGAATACCTGGAATCCGAGCGCCGCCTGACCGTAACGTTGTAGTTATGCCGCAAGCGCCCGCCCCGTGGACGCGCGCGGGGCGGTTTGCGTGGTTAGCATTAGTAATGCAAGTCATTATCAATTAAGATCCGAAGACTTCAGGTCCCGTACCGCAGTCTTCAAGTGCCTTCCCCCTTCATTCCGTCTTCGGCCTCGTGCGCCGATGCGTCCGTCACGCCCGTCGATGGCCTGTACCGCGAGCATCGGCCATGGCTGTTCGGCTGGCTGCGCCGCAAGCTCGGCTGCGCGCACCGCGCCGAGGACCTGGCGCAGGACGTGTTCGTGCGCGTCATCCAGGGCCGCAAGGCGGTGCGCGCCGGCGATGCCCGCGCCCTGCTGACCACCATCGCCAAGGGCCTGGTGGTCGATCATCAGCGCCACGCGGCGTTGGAACACGCTTACCTGGCCTATCTGGCCGCGATGCCCGAGGCCTATGCGCCGTCGCCCGAAACGCAGGCCGAGCAGATGCAGGCCCTGATGCAGCTCGACCGGCTGCTCGACAGCCTGCCGCCCAAGGCGCGCTCGGCGTTCCTGTTGTCGCAGCTGGACGGCCTGACCTATCCCGAAATCGCGCAGCGGCTCGGCGTGTCGCTCAGTTCGGTGCAGCAGTACATGGTGCGCGCCATGTCCGCCTGCTATGCGGCGCTCTATGACTAGCGCCCTCGGCAGGCCGTCGGAATCCGTGGTGCGCGAGGCCATCGCCTGGTGGGCCCGTCTGCAATCCGGCCAGGCCGATGCGCACGACCGCGACGCCTGTGATGCCTGGCTGGCGCGGGATCCCCTGCACCGGCAGGCCTGGGAGCGGCTGGAAATGATCGGCCGCGATGCGCGCCGCGTTCCCGCGGCATTGGCGCATGCGGCGCTGGACGCGCCGGGGCCGGCCGGCCGCCGCCGGGCCTTGCGCGCCATGCTGACGCTTGCGGGCGTCGGCGTTGCGGGATGGGCCGGATACCGGCACACGCCGTGGCAACGCCTGGCGGCGGACCTGAGCACCGGCGTCGGCGAACGGCGCACGGTCGCCGTGGCCGATGGCCTGCTCATCACCTTGAACAGCGATAGCGCGCTGCGCTTGCGGCTCGACGGCGGCGCGCGCGGCGTCGATCTGCTGCGCGGCGAGATCCTGGTCAACGCGCAAGCGCGGCCGGGCGCGACCGCGCTGCGGGTGGATACGGGCTACGGCGTGCTGTTGGCCGAGAACGCGCGCTTTGACGTGCGGCGCACGGATGACGGCGCGCGGCTGGGGGTCTACCAGGGCAGCGTCGCGCTGCTGCGCGACGGGCGGCAGGCCCAGGCCGAGGCGGGCGAGCGCCTGACCTATGGCGCGCAGGGCGCCGTCGAGCGGCATGCCGCGGATCCGGACCGCCTGGCCTGGGTCGACGGCCTGGTGGTGGCCAAGGACTGGCGCCTGGATTACTTCGCCCAATACCTGGCGCGCCAGCGGATCGGCGTGATCCGGGTGGACCCGGCGGTGGCCGGGCTGCGGCTGTCGGGCGTCTTTCCGCTGGACGACGCCGAACGCGCGCTCAGGGCGCTGGAGCCGGCGCTGCCCATCGTGGTGACGCGGCATACGCAGTATTGGCTGCAGGTCGGTCCACGCGCGGCCTGATCGTTACAATTTTCTCGCTCGACGCATTGCAGGTTTTTGTTCCCGGTACGGAAAGGCAGAGATAGAGACCTACGTACAGGGAGTTTTTCGTGTCCGCTTCATCCTGCCCGCGCCCGCGCGCGACCTTGACCGCCGGCCGCCTGGCCGTGCTTGCCGCGACCTGCGCCGGCGCCTGGCTGGCCGCCGCGCCTGCCGCCTGGGCGCAAGCCTCGCCCGCCGCGGCCCAGGCCCCGCGCACCTACCAGATCGCCGCCGGTCCGCTCGGCGATGCGTTGACCCAGTTCGCGCGCAGTGCGGGCGTGGTGCTGTCGTTCGACCCGGCCCAGGTGCGCGGCCTGCGCTCCGACGGCCTGGACGGCGCCTATTCGGTGGGCGCGGGCTTTGCCCGCATCCTGGCGGGCAGCGGCCTGCAGGCGCGCGCCCAGTCCGGCAACACCTGGACGCTGGTGGTGGCCCCGGCCGCGCAGGCGGGTGATACGCATACGCTGGCGCCAGTCACGGTGTCGGGCAATTCCCTCAGCGCGCTGGCGCCGACCGTGGGCTATGTGGCCGGCGCCAGCGTCAGCGCCACCAAGACCGACACCCCGCTGATCGAGACGCCGCAATCGGTGTCCGTGGTCACGCGCGAGCAGATCGCGGAGCAGGGCGCGCAGACGCTGAACCAGGTGCTGCGCTATACGCCCGGCGTGGCGACCGAAACGCGCGGCGCCACCGCCACGCGGCTGGACCAGTTCAGCGTGCGCGGTTTCTCCGCGTCGACCTACCTGGACGGCTTGCGCGTGTTTGGCGGGCGCGATGCCCTGCCGCAGGTGGATGCCTACCGCCTGGAGCGCGTGGACGTGCTGAAAGGGCCGGCCTCGGTGATGTATGGGCAGGGCGGCCCCGGCGGGGTGGTCAACCAGGTCAGCAAGCGGCCGCTGGAAGAAGCGCTGCATGAAGTCGAGCTGCAGGTCGGCAACTACGACTACCGGCGCGCCAATTTCGATTTCGGCGGCCCGCTCGATACGGACGGCAAGTACCTGTACCGCCTGGTGGGATCGGGCTACATGTCCGACGGCCAGATCGACCACACCAAGGAGCGCCGCTATTTCGTCTCGCCGGCCTTCACCTGGAAGCCCAGCGGCGACACCTCGCTGACCGTGCTGACGAATTTCCAGCGCGATCCCGACATGGGTTCCTACGGCGCCGTGCCGCCGATGCGCTCGCTGCTGTCGGCGCCGGACGGCATCCGCCTGTCTCCGAGCTACTACGACGGCGACGCCAACTTCGAGAAAAGCGACCGCAAGAGCTATTCGCTCGGCTATGTGCTGGACCACCGCTTCAGCGACAGCCTGAAGGCGACGCAGAGCCTGCGCTGGACCCATTCCGACGCCAAGTACCGCAGCATCTACGGCGCGTCCAGCCGCTTCTACGGCTACACCGACAGCCGCTACCTGTATCAGCAGCGCGCCGCGATCGCGACCGACGTCGAGGTCGGCGCGCTGACCATCGACAACAACCTGCAGGCGCGTTTCAACACCGGCGCCTTCGGCCACACGGTGCTGCTGGGCTTCGACTACCAGCACGTCAAGACCGACACGCTGTCGGGCTTCGGCAGCGCGCCCGCGCTGAACGTGATGAACCCGGACAACCACCAGAACATCCCGGTGCCGCCGTTCTCGACCGACGCCACCACCACGCAGTACCAGACCGGCCTGTACTTCCAGGACCAGATCAAGATCGATCGCCTCTCGGTGCTGCTGGGCGGACGCTACGACTGGTCGCGCAACGTCGGTGAAAGCACCGCCATCGCCACCGGCCGCACCACGCCCTCGTCGCTGCGGGCCGAGGCCTTCACCGGCCGTTTCGGCGTGATCTATAACTTCGACAACGGCGTGGCGCCGTACTTCAGCTATTCCGAATCGTTCGAGCCGCAATCGGGCACCGGCTGGAACAACGCGCCGTTCAAGCCGATCGAGGGCAACCAGTACGAGGTCGGCATCAAGTACCAGCCGCCGGGCAGCGCGACGCTGCTGTCGGTGGCCGCGTTCGACATCCGCCGCGAGAACATGCTGACCACCGATCCGGACCCGGCGCACCTGTGCGGCACGTCGAACGCGCGCTGCCAGATCCAGTCGGGAGAACTGCGCACGCAGGGCATCGAGCTGGAAGCCAAGACCGAGCCGCTGCGCGGCCTGACGCTGATGGCGGGCTATTCGTTGCTGGACAACGCCTATTCCAAGGCCAATCCCGGTACGACCGGTCTGAATCTCAAGGGCAAGGCGCCGGTGGGCGTGCCGTCGCAGCAGGCCTCGGCCTGGGCCCGCTACCAGTTGCAGGGCGGTCCGCTGGCCGGCCTGGGCGTGGGCGGCGGCGTGCGCTACATCGGATCGTCGTATGGCGACGAGGCCAACACCATGAAGGTGCCGTCGGTCACGCTGTTCGACCTGATGCTGGACTACGACCTGGGCCGCGTGTCGCCATCGCTCAAGGGCATGCAGGTGGCGCTGAACGTGCAGAATCTGTTCGACAAGGAATACATCGCCTCGTGCTCGGGCGATTCCTGGTGCTGGTACGGCTACCAGCGCTCGATCAAGGCCAGCCTGCGTTATCGCTGGTAGGCCAGATGGCCCGTCCACGGCCCGGCCGTGGACGGGCGCGCGCGCAGATCCTCACATCGTAGTGAGAATGGTTATAATTCAGACCCTTGCCGATAAGGCGGCCGCCGCGGGGGCGGTTCCGGACCGGCATTCATAACAGGAAGATCGACAATGAAATTCGCAAGGACTTTGGCAGCCATTGCGCTGCTGGGCAGCGCCGGCGCGGCGCAGGCGCACTTCGTCTGGCTCGAGCGGGCCGACCAGGGCCCGGCAAAGGCGTACTTCGGCGAATGGGCGGACAACCTGCGTGAAAAGCGCGACGGCCTCCTGGGCAAGGTCCTGGTGGCGCCGGTGGTGACCGGCGCCGACGGCAAGGCGCTCAAGGCGTCGGCCGAGGGCGCGGATTTCGTCGAGTTCGCCGCCGCCGGCAAGGGCGACGTGCGCCTGTCGCAGCCGATCCAGTTCAAGGACACGCTGATGCAGTACGGCGCCAAGGCCGGCCGCGAAGACACCCAGGGCAAGCTCGACCTGGAACTGGTGCCGGCCGCCGCGGGCAGCAATACCTTCGTGCTGCAGTTCAAGGGCAAGCCGCTCGCCAAGACCGAAGTCACCGTGTTCGGCCCGCCGAAGTGGGAAAAGCGTTTCCACAGCGACGAGAACGGCCGCATTGAGATCACCACGCCGTGGCCGGGCCAGTACGTGCTGGAAGCCGCCCACGTCGAGGACAAGGCCGGCGAGGCCGACGGCAAGGCCTACGCCAAGATCCGCTACGTTTCCACCCTGACCTTCAACGTGACCAAGTGAAAGCTCCCGCAGCCGGCGCAGGCATGATGCGCTACCGTCTTGCCGTGGCCTCGCGGGCCCTGGCCGCCATCCTCGGCGGCTACGGCCTGGCCTCGGCGGCCGCGGCCTGCCTGGCCGTCTGGCTGCCCATGCAGCGCGCCGACGCCGTGGTCACGGCGCAGATGTCGGCCTTCGTGGTCTACACCTGTGGCGTCATCTGGGTGTTCGCCACCCGCAACGCCTGGCGCGCCTGGGCTGGCATCCTGCTGCCGGCGGCGCTGTTCGGCGGCCTGTTCCTGATCGGCCGCATGGTGGGGGGCGCATGAAACCCGCTAACGGAAAAGCGCAAGGCGAAGAGGGCCTGCGCCAATCCATGTCGTGGCTGCACACCTGGTCGGGGTTGATCTTCGGCTGGGTGCTGTTCGCGATGTTCCTGACCGGCACGCTGTCGTTCTTCCGCCCCGAGATCACTCGCTGGATGCAGCCCGAGATCCAGGTGCAGGCCGCGCCCACGCTCGAGTCCGTGGCCATGGCGCAGCGCTACCTGACCGAGCACGCGCCCGACGCCAAGCGCTGGTTCATCACGCCGCCTTCCAACCGCGAACCGGAAATATCGCTGCTGTACCAGGTGCCCAAGCCCAAGCCGGGCGAGCGCGGCTTCGTGCGCGCCAAGCTCGATCCGCGGACCGGCCAGGCCGTCCAAGGGCGCGAGACGCGCGGCGGCGACTTCTTCTATCGCTTCCATTTCGAACTCGAGACCGCGTTCCCGTGGGGGCGCTGGCTCGCCAGCATCGCCGGCATGTTCATGCTGGTGGCCATCATCAGCGGCATCATCACGCACAAGAAGATCTTCGCCGACTTCTTCACCTTCCGTCCGAAGAAGGGCGGGCAGCGGGCCTGGATGGACGGCCACAACGCGCTGTCGGTGCTGGGCTTGCCGTTCCATCTGATGATCACCTTCAGCGGCCTGGTGCTGTTCATGGCCATGCTGATGCCGGCCGGCATCATGGCGGTCTATGAAAACCCGCGCCAGTATTCGGATGACGTGTTCGCGGCGTTCAAGGTCACGCCGCCGCGCAACGAACCCGCGCCTCTCGTTGCCCTGGCGCCGCTGGTGGACCAGGTGCAGCAGCGCTGGCATGGCCGCGTGGGCCGCGTCACGGTCAACAACCCCGGCGATGCCGGCGCCACCGTCACCGTGACGCGCGATGCGGCCGATGGCGTGTCCTATGGCCGGCTCGCGCCCTATGCGCGCTTCGATGGCGTCACCGGCGCGTTCCAGGAAGGGCAGGACGAACTGAGCCCGACCGTGCGCACCGCCGGCGTGGTGGTCGGCCTGCACCTGGGCCTGTTCGCCGAGCCGCTGCTGCGCTGGTTCTATTTCCTGGTCAGCCTGGCGGGCACCGGCATGGTCGGTTCCGGCCTGGTGCTGTGGATCGCCAAGCGCCGCCAGAAAGCGCGCCCCGGCGCCCGCGAGGCCTTCTCGTTGCGCCTGGTGGACGGCCTGAACGCCGGCACCATCGCCGGCCTGTTCATCGCGGTCGCCGCGTTCTTCTGGACCAACCGCCTGGTGCCGGCCGACCTGCCGGGCCGCCAGTTGTGGGAAGTGCGCGCGTTCTTCGCCGCCTGGGGCCTGTCGCTGGTGTATGCGTTCCTGTTCCAGAAGCGCAAGTGGGTGGACCTGCTGACGCTGGCCGCCGCTTCGCTGGCGCTGGTGCCGGTGGTCAATGCCCTGACCACCTCGCGCCACCTCGGCGTGTCGTTGCCGGCGGGCGACTGGGTCATGGCGGGATTCGACCTGACCTGCCTGGCCGGCGCGCTGCTGCTGGGCTGGATGGCGCGCAAGGCCGCCCGCGCGCGCAAGGCGCCGGCCAAGGGCGCGGCCAAGGCGCCTGCCCGGGCCGCCGCGCCTGCCGCGACGTCCAGGCCCGCCACGGCCGCCGCGCCTGCCGCGCCCGTCCAGGCTCGCACCCGCCCCGCCGCCACGTCCGAACTGACGCCCTCGCATTCCCCTTCCGAAGCCGCCTATGAACCGAGGTGATACGCCATGACGCTCGCCGCCTTCTGCCTTGCCTACGCGGGATTCTCCGCCCTGTGCCTAGGCATGGATCGTCACTACGAGGATCTGTTCGACCGCGCCTTGCCGCGCCGCCACCGCGTGCCGCTGCGCACCTTCGGCTGGCTGGCGCTGGCATTGTCGCTGTGCGCCTCGGCCGCGGTCTGGGGCTGGAGCTACGGCACCGTTGAATGGATCGGCATCCTCAGCATCGCCGGCCTGCTGCTGATCTGGTTCCTGACCTTCCGCCCGCGCGCGGCGCTGACCGCCGGCGGGCTGTGCGCGCTGGCCGCGCCGCTGCTGGCCGTCCTGTAGCCGCGGCGTTGCCCTGACGCCCCGTGGGCGTCGAACCCGGCCGGGAAGGGCCGCCGCCGCGCCCGGGCGATCCCATGCCATCCAGGCGCCGCGCGCGGCACGTTACACTGGGTGTTTCACCAAGCAAACGCCCGCATCGTCCATGAACACCCGCGTCCTCACTGGCATCACCACCTCCGGAACCCCCCACCTCGGCAACTACGCTGGCGCGATCCGCCCGGCGGTCCAGGCGAGCACGCAACCGGGCGTCGACGCGTTTTTCTTCCTGGCCGACTACCACGCGCTGATCAAGTGCGACGATCCGGCCCGCGTGGCCCGCTCGCGGCTTGAAATCGCCGCCACCTGGCTGGCGGTCGGGCTCGATCCCGAGCGCGTGACCTTCTACCGTCAATCGGACATCCCCGAGATCCCGGAACTGAGCTGGCTGCTGACCTGCGTCACGGCCAAGGGCCTGATGAACCGCGCGCACGCGTACAAGGCCTCGGTCGACCAGAACGTGGCCAAGGGCGTGGATCCCGATGATGGCGTGACCATGGGCCTGTTCTCGTATCCGGTGCTGATGGCCGCGGACATCGTCATGTTCAACGCCAACAAGGTGCCGGTGGGCCGCGACCAGATCCAGCACCTGGAAATGGCGCGCGACATCGCCCAGCGCTTCAACCACCTGTACGGCCGTGAATACTTCACGCTGCCCGAGGTCGCCATCGAAGAAGACGTGGCCACCTTGCCGGGCCTGGACGGCCGCAAGATGTCCAAGAGCTACAACAACACCATCCCGCTGTTCGAGGGCGGCGCCAAGGCGCTGCGCGCCTCGATCATGCGCATCGTCACCGACTCGCGCGAACCGGGCGAACCCAAGGACGCCGAAGGCTCGCACCTGTACACCATCTACCGTGCCTTCGCCACGCACGAACAGGCCGTGGCCTTCCGCAAGCAGCTCGAGGAGGGCCTGGGCTGGGGCGAAGCCAAGCAGGCGCTCTACGATCACCTGGAGAACCTGCTGGCGCCGATGCGCGAGCGCTACTTCGACCTGATGGCCAACCCCGGCCGCATCGAGGACGTGCTGCAGGCCGGCGCCGTCAAGGCGCGCAAGCTGGCGGTGCCGATGATGCGCGAGCTGCGCGAGGCCGTCGGCCTGCGCAACCTGAACGCGCAGGCGCCGGGCAAGGACGCGCCGGCCAAGAAGGAAAAGGGCAAGGGCGCGCGTTTCGTCAGCTTCCGCGACGAGGATGGCGGCTTCCGCTTCCGTTTCCTGGCCGCCGATGGCGAGGAACTGCTGCTGTCGCAGCGCTTTGCCGATCCCAAGGAAGCCGGCGCGCTGATGCGCCGCCTGCAGGCGGAATCGCCCGAGACCCTGCTGCAAGCCACGGCCGAGGGCCTGGCGGCGGTGCTGGACGGCGCCACCGTGGCGACGGCGCCCGCCGGCGCCCAGGGCGACGTCCAGGCGCAACTGGCGAAGGCGCGCGACGCGCTGCGCTCGATGGCGCAGGAATAACGCCGCGCGGGCGCAGGACAAGGGCGGCGCCATCGCGCCGCCCTTGTCGTTTGTATCCGCAAGGAAAGGCCGCCGTGCCGCGCGCCGGGCGCCGTGCCTAGCGGCCGTTGGCGGAAACGATGCGGCCGTCGCGCACCTGGAATCGTTGCGCGCTGCCCTGGCCGGCGATTTCCAGCATGTCGCCTTCCGAATAACCCGTCACGGTGGGACAGTCGAGCCATTCCGGGTTGATGAACGGGAAGTACTTGAGCGTGCCGCTGCCCTGGCTGACGAAATCGAACGTGGTGTTGGCCACGACTTCCGGATCCCATTGGCTGGCGTCGAAGGTCAGCGCACAGCCGGCGCCGATGCGGTAGATGATGCTGGCACCCATGCTGGCGAAACCCAGCGCGCCGACGTGCAGCTGCGCGCCATTGCACAGCTCGATGACGCGGCTGCCCAGGCGTTCCAGGGTGATGTGCTTGAAGGTGACTTCGGCGCCGTCCACGGTCAGGTGGGCATATTGGCCAAGGGTGACTTCGTTGTAGGCGCCGCTCAGGCTGGCTTCTTTCTCGGTGATGATTGCCGTTTCGTTGGCGGCAAGCGTAATCGTGTTGCGCATGGCGGGACGGATCTCCGGTCTCTCAGGTATGGCGCTGTTTTTCTTGTGCTTCGACCCGATAGACGCTTGCGCCGCAGCTCGCCTGATCATGGGTTTGCTTCCGCCGGGTGAGCCCGATCCGCCGGCTTATTATTATTTGGACACAATTCGATATTTTCCCTTATTTTTGTTGCGCCCGGCTTGAGGCAACGCAAGGAAGGGGAAGCTTTGAGGGAAAGTCCTTAGTTGAATGACAACCGGCGCCTGAGCGCCGGTTGGGGGACTTCCGGATGCCGCCTGGCCGGCTCCCGCGGGAGCGGCCAGGGGAGGGGGATCAACGCTTGAGCTTGGCGAACGCGTCGGCCATGGCGCTGTTCATCGCGCCGCTGCCGCCGCCGGCGTTGCCGCGGCCACTGTCGCCTTGCGGGCGGCGGCCGCCACGATCGCCGCCCTTGGGGGCGTCGGCGCCGCGCCGGGCCGGCACGGCGGCGTCGTTCATGCGCATGGTCAGGGCCACGCGCTTGCGCGCCACGTCCACTTCCAGCACCTTCACGCTGACCGTCTGGCCCACGCGCACCACGTCGCGCGGATCCTTCACGAACTTCTCGGCCAGCGCCGAGATGTGGACCAGGCCGTCCTGGTGCACGCCGATGTCGACGAACGCGCCGAAGTTGGCGACGTTGGTCACGACGCCTTCGAGCACCATGCCGGGATACAGGTCATTGAGGGTCTCGACGCCTTCCTTGAACTGCGCGGTCTTGAACTCGGGACGCGGATCGCGGCCGGGCTTTTCCAGTTCGGCGAAGATGTCGCGCACCGTCGGCAGGCCGAAACGCTCGTCCGTGAAATCAGACGGCGACACCCCCTTGAGCGCGTCGCGCTGGCCGATGATCTGCTTCACCTCGGCCTTGATCTTGGCCACGATGCGCTCGACCACCGGATAGGCTTCCGGGTGCACCGACGAGGCGTCCAGCGGATTGTCGCCGTTGGGGATGCGCAGGAAGCCGGCGGCCTGTTCGAAGGCCTTGTCGCCGAAGCGCGGCACCTTGCGCAGCAGTTCGCGGGTGGGGAAGGCGCCGTTCTCGTCGCGCCAGGCCACGATGTTCTTGGCCAGCAGCGAGTTCAGGCCCGACACGCGCGCCAGCAGCGCGGCGGAGGCGGTGTTGACGTCGACCCCCACGGCGTTCACGCAATCCTCGACCACGGCGTCCAGCGAACGCGCCAGCTCGCGCTGGTTGACGTCGTGCTGGTACTGGCCGACGCCGATGGCCTTGGGATCGATCTTGACCAGTTCGGCCAGCGGATCCTGCAGGCGGCGCGCGATCGACACGGCGCCACGCAGCGTCACGTCGAGGTCGGGGAATTCGAGCGCGGCGGTTTCCGATGCCGAGTACACCGAGGCGCCGGCCTCGGATACGACCACGCGCGTCACCTTCAGGTCGGGAAAACGCTCCTGCATGTCGCCCACCAGCTTCTCGCTTTCGCGCGAGGCGGTGCCGTTGCCGATGGCGATCAGGTCGACCTTGTGGCGCGCGACCAGCGCGGCCAGCGTATTGATGGTGCCGTCGCGGTCACGGCGCGGCTCGAACGGGTAGACGGTGGAGGTATCGACGACCTTGCCGGTGCGGTCGATCACGGCCACCTTGCAGCCCGTGCGGATGCCGGGGTCCAGGCCCAGCACGGCCTTGGGGCCGGCCGGCGCGGCCAGCAGCAGGTCCTTCAGGTTGGCGGCGAACACGCGGATGGCTTCGGCCTCGGCGGTCTCGCGCAGGCGGCCGACCAGTTCGCTTTCGAACGCCGTCACCAGCTTGACGCGCCAGGTCCAGCGGCACACTTCGCCCAGCCAGCGCGCGCGCGGCGAGGCGTCCAGCGCGAACAGGCCGTTGCCGAGCTTGAGGAAGCCGGCGATGCGCGCCACGCAGGGGTGCGGCAGCTGCGCTTCGAGCTCGGTTTCCAGACCCAGGCGGATTTCCAGCACGCCTTGCTGGCGGCCGCGCAGCAGCGCCAGGATGCGGTGCGAAGGCAGCGTGCGCAGCGGCTCGTTGAAGTCGAACCAGTCGCGGAAGTTGGCGCCTTCGGTTTCCTTGCCCTCGACCATCTTGGAATACAGGTAGCCGGTGGACCAGAGATGCTCGCGCATGTCGGCCAGCAGGTCCGCGTTTTCGGCGTAGCGCTCGGCCAGGATGTCGCGGGCGCCGTCCAGCGCCGCCTTGGCGTCGTTGATCGAGGCTTCGGGATTCAGGTATTGCGCGGCCAGCGCGGCCGGATCGCAGGCCGGGTCGGCCAGGATGGCGTCTGCCAGCGGCTCCAGGCCGGCCTCGCGGGCGATCTGGGCGCGCGTGCGGCGCTTGGGCTTGTACGGCGCGTACAAGTCTTCCAGGCGCTGCTTGGTGTCGGCGCTGGCGATTTCCTGCTGCAGTTCGGACGTCAGCTTGCCTTGCTGCGAGATCGATTCGAGGATCGCGCCGCGGCGCTCTTCGAGCTCGCGCAGGTAGCCCAGGCGCACTTCCAGGTTGCGCAGGACGGTGTCGTCCAGGCCGCCGGTGGCTTCCTTGCGGTAGCGCGCGATGAAGGGCACGGTGGCGCCATCGTCCAGCAGTTCGACCGCGGAGGCGATCTGGGAGGCGCGTGCGCCGAGCTCGGTGGCGAGCTGGGCAACGATACGGGCATTGTCGACGCCGGCGGCGACGTTCGTGATAACGGAAGTTTCAGACATCTCGATACGACGGCAAAAAAGGAAAAACAAGGGGCGGATTGTGCCATAAGCCGTTGTTACAGAACGTGCCAGGCGGGACACATCCGTCCCCACGGGATGCGGCGTTTGCGACGCGATCGGCGGAAAAGAGCGGCGCCAGCGGGTATCATTTGGTCCTTTCCCACCCTATTCAGGGCCAGGCGTCCCGACCGTCGATCCGCGCGGTCGACCGCGATGCCTGGCTGTTTCAATGCTGGACCTGGACATCTCCGAATTCTTCGCCGAGGACGGCCCGCTCGCGTCGGCCATGCCCGGCTACAAGCCGCGCCCGTCCCAGGTGGAACTGGCGCAGGCCATAGGCGAGGCCATCCAGGACCGCGCCACGCTGGTGGCCGAGGCCGGCACCGGCATCGGCAAGACCTGGGCCTACCTTGTACCCGCCTTCATCCAGGGCGGCAAGGTGCTGATTTCCACTGGCACGCGCACCCTGCAGGACCAACTGTTCACCCGCGACCTGCCGCGCGTGCGCGCCGCGCTGGCCGCGCCGGTCACCGCCGCGCTGCTCAAGGGCCGCGGCAACTATGTCTGCCATTACCACCTGGAACGGCTGCAGGGCGACGAACGCGCGCTGAAGTCGCGCACCGAAATCCAGCAGTTGCGCCAGATCCAGGTGTTCGCAGGCATTTCCAAGACCGGCGACCGCGGCGACCTGGCGCAAGTGCCCGAAGACGCCGATATCTGGCAGCGCGTCACCTCGACCCGCGAGAACTGCCTGGGCCAGGAGTGCCCGCGCATCCGCGACTGCTTCGTGGTGAAGGCCCGCCGTCAGGCCCAGGAGGCCGACGTGGTGGTGGTCAACCACGCCCTGTTCATGGCCGACCTGGTGCTGCGCGAAGAGGGCGTCACCGACCTGCTGCCCGAAGCCGACACCGTTATCTTCGACGAAGCGCACCAGTTGCCCGACACGGCCACCCGCTTTCTCGGCAGCAGCGTGTCGACCCACCAACTGCTGGACTTCGGCCGCGCGCTCGAGGCCGCCGGCCTGGCCTATGCGCGCGAAGCCACCAAATGGAGCGACGTCGCGCGCCACCTGGAAACGGCCACGCGCGAATTGCGCCTGGTCTGTGCGCCGCTCGAGCGGCTGCCGGGGCGCAAGGCCACGTTCGAGGCCATTCCCAATGCCGACGAGTTCGATGCCGCGCTGGCGGTGTTGCGCGAGGCGGTGGACATCGCCACCAACGCGCTGGGCTCGGTCGCCGAACGCCATCCCGACCTGGTGGCCGCCGCCCGCAGCGGCGCCGAGATCGCCGTGCGCCTCAAGCGCTGGGCCACGCCGGGCCGCGACGGCGCCGGCTTCGACGACGAAGGCTGGGGCCGCGACGACCAGGCGCCCGCGCCGGCGCCGCAATCGGCGTTGGGCGATGGCCTGTCCACGCCCGCCGCGATTCTCGAAGGCGCAGCCGCGGCGGTGGAATGGACCGGCCCGGCGGTGCGCTGGGTCGAGCATGGCCAGCATCACGTACGGCTGCATTCCGCGCCGCTGTCCGTGGCGCAGGCGTTCTCCAAATACCGCAAGCCGGGCCAGGCCTGGATCATGACCTCGGCCACGCTGTCGGTGAACGGCGAGTTCACCCATTTCACCGGCCAGCTGGGGCTGGATCGCGCCCGCACCGGCAAGTGGGAATCACCCTTCGACTACCCTGAGCAGGCGTTGCTGTTCGTGCCGCGCGGCATGCCCGAGCCGCAATCGCCGCAGTTCCTGGACCGCTTCGTGCAGACGCTGCTGCCGCTGCTGGAAGCCAGCCCGGGCGGCACGCTGGTGTTGTGCACCACGCTGCGCGCCGTGGACAAGGTCGCCAACCTGCTGGCCGACGCTTTCGACGACGCCGGCCACGACTGGCCGCTGCTCAAGCAGGGCGAGGGCACGCGCCGCGACCTGCTGGACCGCTTCTGCAAGCTGACGCACCCGGTGCTGGTGGGCAGCGCCAGTTTCTGGGAGGGCATCGACCTGCCCGGCGACGTGCTGACGCTGGTGGCGATCGACAAGCTGCCGTTCGCGCCGCCGGACGATCCGGTGATCGAGGCGCGGCTGCGGGCCTGTCGCGCCCACGGCGGCAATCCGTTCTCGGAATACCAGCTGCCCGAGGCCGCGATCTCGCTCAAGCAGGGCGCCGGCCGCCTGATCCGCACGGAATCGGACTGGGGCGTGCTGATGGTGGGCGATGCCCGCCTGGTCGAGAAGCCCTACGGCAAGCGCCTCTGGCGTGGCCTGCCGCCGTTCGCGCGGACGCGCGAACTGGAAGAGGTGCTGGCCTTCTACCGCCGCAAGCAGGAATAGGGCGGCGGGCAGCACGTCCTCAAAAATAGGACGCCAGGACGACAGAGCAAAAAAAAGCCCCTCGAGAGATCGAGGGGCTTTTCCCATGCGGGCGGTGTTCAGTTGAACGGATTCCACCAGCTCTTGTCGGCCTTCAGGCCCTTGTCCTTGAACGAGCTGTTGGGGAAGTTCTTGTCGAACACGCGTTGCGAGTCGTTCTTCAGCTCGGTCATGCCGAGCTTGTCGTAGGACTGCACCATCAGGTAGAGCGCCTCTTCGGTGGCGGGGGCGCCCTCGAAGTCGGTGATGACGGTCTGCGCGCGGTTGGCGGCGGCGATGTAGGCGCCGCGCTCGTAGTAGTAGCGGGCCACGTGCACTTCGTTCATGGCGATGGTGTTGACCAGCCAGGCGACGCGCTTGATGGCATCCGGGGTGTACTTGCTGTCCGGGTAGCGCTTGATCAGGTCGTTGAACGCGTCATAGGACGCGCGCAGGCCCTTGGGGTCGCGCTCGGCCGGATCCTGGCCGGTGATGTTGCTCATGAACGCGCTGGCCGGCGTGAAATTGATCAGGCCCTTCAGGTACAGCGCGTAGTCGGTGCCGGGATGGTTGGGGTAGAGCTGCTGGAATCGGTCGATCGCGGCCAGCGCCTGTTCGTTTTCGCCGTCCTTCCAGTTGACGTAGGCCAGTTCCAGCAGGGCCTGCTGGGCGTAGACGCCGAAGGGATAGCGGCTCTCGATGGCGGTCAGGCGCTCGCGCGCTTCTTTCCAGCCACCCGAGGAGATTTCGGCCTTGGCGTCGGCGTAGAGCTGTTCGGCGCTCCAGTTGGTGGTCTTGTCGTACTTGCTGTTGGTCGAACCGCAACCGGCGATCGCGATGACGGCAAATAGCGCGATAACCACGCGCAAAACCGACCCGCTTCGGGAGGCGGGGTTCAAGGGAGCTGCGGAGTGGTGAATCACGAGAATCGTATCCTTGGTGTTAGCATGGCAGGCTGATTATATGATTTGTCTCCATGTCTGATACAGCCATCAGCGCAGATCTCGTTTCCGACGATGAACTCCTGAGCCTTCCCGGCGAAAACCCGCGCGGCGAACCGCAATTTGTAACGGTGCCCGCGGGCACTCGCGCCGACCGGCTGGACAAGGTGCTGGCCGGTCTGTTGACGGATCATTCCCGCAGCCGGCTGCAAGGTTGGATCGAGGCCGGCAACGTCCACGTCAACGGCGCGCCCGGCAAGATCCGCCAGACGGTGGGGCCGGGCGACGAACTCACGGTCTGGGCCCAACCGGCGCCCGAAACCCTGGCTTTCGCCCCCGAACCGATCGATTTCCCCGTGGTCGACGAAAGCGCCGACTGGATCGTGGTGAACAAGCCCGCCGGCCTGGTGGTGCATCCCGGCGCCGGCAACTGGAGCGGCACGCTGCTCAACGGCCTGCTGCACCGCTACCCCGAACTGGCGCAGGTGGCCCGCGCCGGCATCGTTCACCGGCTGGACAAGGACACCTCCGGACTGATGGTGGTGGCGCGCAATGAAATCGCGCAGACCCACCTGGTGCGCCAGTTGCAGGCGCGCAGCATGGGGCGTGAATACGTCGCCCTGGCGCATGGCTGGCTGGCCGCCGCCGGCAAGGTCGACCGCCCGATCGGCCGCGATCCGCGCGTGCCGGTGCGCATGAGCGTCGAGCGGCCGGTGGCGCCCAAACCCGCCATCACCCACTACGCCCCCGCGCGCCGCGGCCAGGTCGATCCCGGCGGCCGCGTCACCGAGGTTGTCTGCCGCCTGGAAACCGGCCGCACCCACCAGATCCGGGTGCATCTGGCCAGCCTCGGCCATCCGCTGCTGGCCGACACGATCTACGGCGGCAAGAACATCGCGGGCGCGCAGCGGCAGATGCTGCACGCCCGCGCCCTGCATTTCGACGATCCGGGCGGGCGCGGCGAGGTCCAGTTCGCCGCCCCGATGCCGGCCGACATGACCCTGGTTCAGGAAGCGATCGCATGGAACGCGTGATGGAAGGCTTGCCCGTGGTGACCGGCCCCGCCTGGGCCGGCGTCAACTATTTCTGCACCACCCGCGCCGGCGGCGTGGGCGTGGCGCCGCATGACACCCTCAACCTGGGCCGCCGCGCTGGCGACGATCCCGACACCGTGGCCGAGAACCGCCGCCGCCTGCGCGCGGCGCTGCCGGCCGAGCCGTTGTGGCTGCGCCAGGTGCACGGCAGCGATGTGATCGACGCCGACGCCGCCGACCTGCCCGACGAGCCGGCGCTGGACGCCAGCGTCACCGCCCAGCCGGGCCGCGTGCTGGCCGTGATGGTGGCGGACTGCCTGCCGGTGGTCATCGCCGATGCCGATGGCCGCGTCCTGGGCGCGGCCCATGCCGGCTGGCGCGGCCTGTCCGGCGGCGTGCTGGAAAACACCCTGGCCGCCATGCGCGCCAAGGCGCCGGGCGCAACCGCCTGGCGCGCCTGGGTCGGCCCCGGCATCGGGCCGGACGCCTTCGAGGTCGGCCGCGACGTGCTGGACGCCTTCATGGCGGACGATCCCGCCGCCGAGCGCTATTTCCGGCCGCGTCCCGGCGTGCCGGGCAAATGGCTGGCCGACCTGGCCGGCCTGGCCGAATTCCGCCTGCGCCGGGCCGGCGTGCAGGACGTCACCCTGAGCGGCCTGTGCACCGTGGCGGACGCCGGGCGCTTCTTTTCCTACCGCCGCGACAGCGAGACCGGCAGGATGGCTTTGCTGGCCTGGCTCGATCCGGACTGATCCAGCGCAAAGCGGCCGCACGCGCGGGCGGCTAGCCTTGCTGGCCTCATTGAATACCCGCATTGACAGCGCTGAACCCGACATGCAACATCAATCGGGAAGTCTCGATAACAAGGTGTCGAAGTGAATGCCAATCTCTCCGCCTCAGGGCCCCTTCCGGTGAGCGTGGCTCCGGACGTCCTGGCCGATATCCAGGCTGAATTCTCGCGCGAATGGCAGCGGCTGTGCGACGACGCCCGTCGCGGCGCGCTGACTCCGCTGGCCGACCGGCGCTTCGCCGGCGAGGCCTGGGCCGCCAATGGCCAGCATCTGCTGATGGCCCATACCTACCTGCTGTCGGCCCGCGCCATGTCGCGCATGGTCGACGCCGCCCAGGTCAGCGAACCGATGCGCGACCGGCTGCGGTTCTCGATCATGCAGTGGGTCGACGCGTTGTCGCCGTCGAACTTCCTGGCCCTCAATCCCGATGCCCAGCAATCCATCGTCGAAAGCGCCGGCCGCGCCCTGAACGAGGGCCTGGCCAATCTGCTGGGCGACGTCAAGAAAGGCCGCATCACCCAGACCGACGAGGCCCAGTTCGAGATCGGCCGCAACGTCGCGGTGACGCCCGGCGAGGTGGTGTTCGAGAATCCGCTGTTCCAGCTGATCCAGTACGCGCCGACCACGGCCACGGTGCACGAGGTGCCGCTGGTGATCGTGCCGCCGAACATCAACAAGTTCTATATCCTCGATCTCCAGCCCGACAACTCGTTCGTGCGCCACGCGGTCGAGCAGGGCTTCACCGTTTTCCTGATCTCCTGGCGCAATCCGCTGGCCAGCGACACCGACGGTGTCGACCGCGCCACCTGGTCCGACTATCTCGATGACGCGGTGCTGCAGGCGCTGCGCGTGGCCAGCGACATCACGCGCCAGCCGCAGGTCAATGCCCTCGGTTTCTGCGTCGGCGGCACCATGCTGGCCTCGGCGCTGGCGCTGGCCGAGGCGCGCGGCGAACATCCGGTCGCGGCGCTGACGCTGCTGACCTCGCTGCTCGATTTCCACGACACCGGCATCCTGAGCGTCTTCGTCGACGAGGCCCACGCCTTGCTGCGCGACCATCAACTGGGCGCCGGCGGGCTGATGCCGGGGCGCGACCTGGCCACTACATTCTCGTTCCTGCGGCCCAACGAGCTGGTCTGGAACTACGTCGTCGGCAACTACCTCAAGGGCCAGAAGCCGCCGGCCTTCGACCTGCTGTTCTGGAACGGCGACAGCACCAACCTGCCGGGTCCGTTCTTTTCCTGGTACTTCCGCAACACGTATCTCGAGAACAATCTCAAGGTGCCGGGTCGCGCCCAGGCCGCCGGCCTGCCGCTGGACCTGACGCGCCTGTCGATGCCGGCGTATATTTTCGGTTCGCGCGAAGATCACATCGTGCCGTGGGTCTCGGCCTACGCCTCGACCCAGGTGTTGCGCGGTCCGCAGCGTTTCGTGCTGGGCGCGTCGGGCCATATCGCGGGGGTGGTCAATCCGCCGGCCAAGAAGCGCCGCAGCTACTGGGTGGCCGAAGGCGCCGGCGCCGAGGGCCGGCCGCTGCCGGGCGATCCCAACGCCTGGCTGGCGCAGGCGCAGGAAAAGCCGGGCAGCTGGTGGCCCGACTGGGCCAGCTGGCTGGCCGGGCATTCCGGCAAGCAGGTCAAGGCTCGTGCAAAATCAGGTAACGCCAGATACCGGCCGATCGAGCCGGCGCCTGGCAGGTATGTGAAGGTCAGGGCCGCCTGAAGCCGCGCTTGCGGTGGGCCCCAGGCCAATAAGAAGTAGAAGTCAATCAACGAGGCGTCCGTCGCACACAGGAGGAAGTCCAATGAGCGGAAAACTGGCTTACGTTACAGGCGGGATGGGCGGGATCGGCACCTCTATTTGCCAACGCTTGGCCAAAGAGGGCTTTCGCGTCGTGGCAGGCTGCGGCCCGAGCCGCAATTACCAGCAATGGCTGGATGAGCAGGCGGCGCAGGGATATACCTTCCATGCTTCCGTCGGCAATGTGTCCGACTGGGATTCCACCGTCGCCGCTTTCGAGCGGATCACGGCGGAACTCGGCCAGGTCGATGTGCTGGTCAACAACGCGGGCATCACCCGCGACGGCCTGTTCCGGAAGATGACCGCCGACGATTGGCGCGCGGTCATCGACACCAACCTGAACAGCCTCTTCAACGTGACCAAGCAGGTCATCGACGGCATGGTCGAGCGCCAGTGGGGGCGCATCATCAACATCAGCTCGGTGAACGGCCAGAAGGGCCAGTTCGGCCAGACCAACTACTCCACGGCCAAGGCCGGCATCCATGGTTTCACCATGGCGCTGGCCCAGGAAGTCGCGAGCAAGGGCGTCACCGTCAACACCATCTCGCCCGGCTACATCGGGACCGACATGGTGCGCGCCATCCGGCCCGACGTGCTCGAGAAGATCGTCGCCACCATCCCGGTGCGCCGCCTCGGCACGCCCGAGGAAATCGCGTCGATGACGGCATGGTTGGCTTCCGACGAGTCCGGCTTTTCCACCGGCGCGGACTTCTCGCTCAACGGCGGCCTGCACATGGGCTGACCCATCGCGGTTCGCCCGCGGGGCGGCCTTTCCAGGCCGCGGCGCTTCGGGGAGAAGGCGCCGCGGCATTACACTTCACCCTATTCGAAGTCTTAGAGATCGCCCGATCCGGGGACAACCATGACGCAAGCACAAACCGGCGCCAGCCTGCGCCTGATTAAAAAATACCCCAACCGTCGCCTATACGACACCCGGACCAGCACCTACATCACCTTGGCGGATGTCAAGCAACTGGTCCTGGCCAACGAAGAATTCCAGGTCGTCGACGCCAAGAGCGCCGAGGACCTCACGCGCAGCATCCTGCTGCAGATCATCCTCGAAGAGGAAAGCGGCGGCATGCCCATGTTCTCCTCGAACATGCTGTCGCAGATCATCCGTTTCTACGGCCACGCGATGCAGGGCATCATGGGCTCCTACCTGGAAAAGAACATCCAGGCCTTCATGGAAATCCAGCAACGCATGGCCGAGCAGTCCAAGGGCCTGTACGGCAGCCAGTTCGGCCCCGAGGCCTGGACCCAGTTCATGAACGTGCAGACGCCGATGCTGCAGAACATGATGAACAACTACATCGACCAGAGCAAAAACCTGTTCGTGCAAATGCAGGACCAGATGCAAGACCAGACCCGTGCCATGTTCTCGAACTTCCCGTTCACGCCAGGCGGTTCGCAGGGCGGCGGCCGCAAGCCGTAGCGGATCCTCCGGACCGCGGCCTGGCCGCGGACCTGAAAACCGGCCAGCCGGCGGCGCAATTTTGCTCCGCCGGCTTTCTTTTGGCTTGACCGGACGCAAGCATCCTCTTGTTTCGGACTATTCCGATTCAGGGATATGTCAGATTTTTTCGTTACATTAATGCAAACGGTTCTTGTTTATGTTTTGAACACCGTCGTTTCAATCGAGCTTTGAGGATGACCCACATGATGAAGAAAGCCTTGGCGCTGGCCATTGTCGCTTTGAGCGTGTCCGCCGCCCAAGCGGCCGAATACCCCATCGGCAAGCCCGTGGAAAAAGGCGGCATGGAAATCGGCGCGGTCTACCTGCAACCGATCGAAATGGACCCCCCGGGCATGATGCGTCCCGCCAAGGATTCCGACGTCCACCTGGAAGCCGACATCCACGCCACCGCCGGCAACCCCACCGGTTTCCCGGAAGGCGAATGGATGCCCTACCTGGTCGTGAACTACGAAATCCAGAAGGTCGGCAGCCAGAACGTGCAGAAGGGCGAGCTCATGCCCATGGTGGCCAACGACGGCCCGCACTACGGCGAGAACATCAAGCTCGAAGGCCCGGGCAAGTACAAGCTCAAGTACACCATCCTGCCGCCGACGGCCAACAAGATGAACCACTTCGGCCGCCACATCGACAAGGAAACCGGGGTGGGTGATTGGTTCAAGCCGATCGAACTCGAATATGACTTCGTCTACGCCGGCACCGGCAAGAAGGGCGGTTACTGATCGTGCGTCGCCTGTCTCGCGTCATCACCGCGCTGCTGATCAGCCTGGCTGGCCTGGCCGGCATGGCGCCCGCGCAGGCGGACGAACTGCCTACCTTCACGTTGACGTTCAAGCCCAACGGCACCTTTGAACCGGCCACGCTGGAAGTCCCGGCCGGCCGCTTCAAGATCGAACTGATCAACGAAAGCAACGAGCCGGTCGAATTCGAAAGCATTCCGCTGCGCAAGGAAAAGGTGCTCGGCCCCGGCGTCAAGTCGTTCGTGGTCATCACCATCTCGCGCCCCGGCGAGTATCCGTTCTTCGATGATTTTCACCAGGCGGTCAAAGGCACCCTGATCGTCAAGCCCAAGGAATAGGCGGCCGCATTACATGGAACAGGTTCTTTTCATCGTCTGGCGCGAAAGCGTCGAAGCCATGCTGGTGGTGGGCATTCTGTACACCTGGCTGCGCGCGACGCCGGAAGGCAAGCGCGGACTGAAGTATCTGTGGGGTGGCGTGGGCGCGGGCCTGGCGTTGGCAATCGCGCTGGCGCTGGTGCTGCTGGGCGTGTCGTCGTGGCTCAGCGACGAAGGCCAGGAATGGTTCCAGGCGATCATGTCGCTGGCGGCGTGCGTGCTGGTGGTGCAGATGGTCGTGTGGATGAAGAAGCACGGCCGCACCCTCAAGGGCGAGCTCGAAAGCGGCGCCCGTTCCTCGGTGGCCAACGATAACTGGTGGGGCCTGTTCGTCCTGGTGGCGATCGCGGTGGCCCGCGAAGGCAGCGAAACCGTGGTGTTCCTGTACGGCACCGTCGCGGCGGGCGAGGGCGGCAGCGACATGCTGATGCTGGCGCTGGCCGGCGTGGCCGGTTTCCTGGTGGCGCTGCTGACCTTCTGGCTGCTGCAGCTGGGCGGCAAGCTCATCACCTGGCGCCGCTTTTTCCGCGTGACCGAAATCCTGTTGCTGCTGCTGGCCGGTTCGTTGCTGGTGGGCGGCCTGGATCACCTGATTTCGCTGGACGTGCTGCCGACCATCATCGACCCGGTCTGGGACAGCTCGTGGCTGTTGAGCGACAGCACCGGCGTTGGCAAGATTCTGGCTGATTTCGCGGGCTATCGCGCCTTGCCTGCCCTGATCTCGGTATTGTTGTGGGTTGCGTACTGGATCGTGGTCTGGGCGTTGCTGCGCTGGGTGGGCGGCAAGCCCGCGCCGGTCGCGGCCACCCGCGCCGCTTCCTGACCGCCGATTCCGACCCATTCATCGGACTGAATTAATGAAGGTTTGACCATGGCAGCTGCACTCGGGAGGGCAACCTCCCGTATCGCCGACTTTCTCCGAGACCATGCCCCTCTGTTGCGCAAGCTGCAGTGGGGCATTGTTGCGATATACGCTTTCCTCCTGATCGTGCCGGCCATCATGCCGTTGCCGGACAATTCGGCATCGGTTTTCAACAACCTGACCATCGTGGCCCAGTTCGCCTTCTGGGGCGTGTGGTGGCCGTTCGTGCTGATCTCCATGCCGATCCTGGGGCGGGCCTGGTGCGGCTGGTTCTGTCCGGAGGGCATGCTCACCGAATGGGCCAGCGAACGCGGCCAGGGGCATGCCATTCCGAAGTGGATGCGCTGGGGCGGCTGGCCGTTCGTGGCCTTCGCGCTCACCACCATCTACGGCCAGCTGGTCAGTGTCTACCAATACCCGCTGGCGGTGCTGGCGGTGCTGGGCGGTTCGACCGTGGCGGCGATGATCGTCGGTTGGCGCTATGGCCGCAGCAAGCGGGTCTGGTGCAAGTACCTCTGTCCGGTCAACGGCGTCTTCAACCTGCTGGCCAAGCTGGCGCCGTGGCACTTCAAGGTCAACGAAGAAAAGTGGCGCCATCCGGTCATCCGGATCGAACCCATCAACTGTGCGCCGCTGGTGCCCTTGCGTCACATGAAGGGTGCCGGCGACTGTCACGTGTGCGGCCGCTGCAGCGGTTATCGCGGCGCCATCGAACTGACGCCGCGTTCGCCCGAGGAAGAAGTCGTCAGCGTCACCGATGGCGAACCCTGGCAGACCGTGCTGCTGTGCTTCGGCCTGATGGGTATCGCCATGGGCGCGTTCCTCTGGAGCGCCAGCCCCTGGTATGTGACGGCCAAGCAGTGGGCCGCGACCTGGCTGGTCGAGCACGACATCATGTGGCCGCTGATGGACAACGCGCCGTGGTTCATCCTGACGCACTATCCGGAAGTGAACGACAGCTTTTCCTGGCTCGATGGCGCCGGCATCATGATGTTCGTGGTGGGCGCCACGATCTGCATCGGCGGCGCCAGCTTCCTGTCGCTGTGGATCGCCGACCGGCTGGCGCCGGCGGCGCCGGTGGACGGGCAACCCGCGGGCGGCTGGTTCCGCCCGGGATTGCACAAGCTGGCGCAGGGCCTGATCCCGTCGGCCGGCATCGGCGTGTTCCTGGGATTGTCGGCCACCACCATCAACCTGCTCAAGCACGAAGGCGTGCGCGCGGCCTGGGCAGCGCCGGTGCGCTTCACGCTGCTGACGCTGGCCGTGCTGTGGACCCTGCGCCTGTTCGCGCGGTTGCTCAACCAGCGCCCGGTAAGCCTGGCGCGCAAGAGCGCGGCGTGGCTGGTGCTGGCCGCCGGCCTGGCGCCGTTCTGCTGGGCCTGGGTGCTGTTCTTCGCCATCTGGTAAGCCGGTGCGATACAGTGAGGGGCTTTGCCGCCGCCGGCGGCTCCCTCCTGCATCGGACCATGGCCACCTACGCGTATCGCCTTCTCAACGTCTTCGCTTCCAGCACCTTCAGCGGCAACCAGCTCTGCGTGTTCGAGGACGCGCGTGGCATGGACGACGCCACCATGCTCAACCTGGCGGCGCAGTTCAATCTTTCCGAAACCACCTTCATCCTGCCTTCCGAGACGGCCGATGCACGCGTGCGCATCTTCACGCCCGGCTACGAGATGAAGTTCGCCGGACATCCCACCATCGGCACCTCGCAAGTGGTGCGCGATCTGCTCAAGTCCGGCGACGCGCTGACACTGGAGTTCAAGGCTGGCGTGGTGCCGGTGACGGCCCGTGGCGATGCCTGGACTTTCACCGCGCCGTGTCCTGACGGCGTGCGCACGGCGCGGCCCGAACTGCCTGCCGCCGACATCGCCGACCTGGTGGGTCTGCAGGCCGAGGATCTGTTGGGCGAGCCGATCTGGGTCGATACCGGCGCCGACCAATTGCTGATTCCCGTCAAGAACGTCGAAGCGGTGCGGCGCGCACGGCCGGATGCGTCCAAGCTGGACCGCTGGCAGGCCAGCAGCCTGGGCCGCAAGACCTGCTATCTGTTTGCCTTCGATGAAGGGCGGCGCCAGGACGAGCGCGACGTGGTGGTGGCGCGCTACTTTTTCTCGAAGGCGGGGGGCGGGGTCGAGGAAGATGCGGGCACCGGTTCAGCTTGCGCGAACCTGGGCGGTTGGTTGCGCCATCAAGGCCGCGCATTGCCCGTCAGCATCCTGGTGGAGCAGGGCGACCAGATGGGCCGGCCGTGCCGTTTGTTGCTGGACGTCCATGCCGATGGCCGCATCCAGGTGGGCGGGCGGGCGCTTGAGATCGGCCGCGGCACGGTGAATATCTGAGCGCTGACTGCGCGCCCCGGCCATGTGCAGCGCCAGTGGCCGGCATGGATCCCTGAAGACAAGAAAACGGCGCCTGTGTGTGAGCACAGGCGCCGTTTTTCATTGCATGCCCATCAAGGGCCGGCGGTTTACTTCTTGTTCTTGGCCGGGTCGACCTTGATGTTGTTCATGACCTGCTTCACGCCCTCGACACCGCGGGCAACGGTGGCGGCGTGATCGGCTTCGGCGGCGGTGCCGACCGTACCGGTCAGCTTGGCCACGCCTTCGTTGGTTTCGACAGCGATGTCGAGCACGCTCAGCTGCTTGTCGGCCACGAAGGCGGCCTTGACCTTGGTGGTCACGGTCGCGTCGGACGCGTATTCGCCCACGGATTGCTTGGGCTTGCCGTCATCGGCGGCAAAGGCCATGGAAGTGAAGACGGCGCCCGTACCCAGTGCGGCGGCGGCGATCAGCTTGCGGATTTCCATAGTTGTGCTCCTTGTATATGGGGTTCAGCGCGTTCAGGATGCAACGGCTAAGCGAAGATTCTTGGGGTGCGATGTTCTTCTATTTCTTGCGGAATGCGCCGCCCAGAATGGACAGCAGCGCCAGTACCAGGAAGACGAAGAACAGGATCTTGGCGATGCCCGCGGCGCCGGCGGCAATGCCGCCGAAGCCCAGGACAGCCGCAATGATCGCAATGACGAAAAATACGACGGCGTAGTGCAACATGTCAGCTTCTCCTGGTGGCGTTGGAATCAGGGATTGCGGTCAAAGAAATCCCGGACTTCCTTCTGGGCCTGTTCCTTGGTCTTGCCGTAGCGCTCCTGGATCAGGCCAGCGAGGCGTTCGGCATTGCCTTCCGTACGGGTCAACTCGTCGTCGGTGAGTTCACCCCAGGCCGCTTTGGCCTTGCCGGACAGTTGCTTCCACTTGCCAGCGATGATGTCGTTATTCATGGTGACCTCTCTTCGTAGTGGCAAACGCAGCGGCTTATGGCCGATAAGCTCTGCATTCGCGGTTGAGTTGGGCACTGATCAGCTTGAGTTCAAGGTACAGGTCCGCCGCGAGCCCTGTCAAAGAACGCTGTGGGTAAATGTAACTGCCGGGGACGGGGCAAATCGCGTTTCCTTCGACGAGGGGTAGCGCAGGCGTACCAAGAGCGGGAGTTACATCTGAGCAACGAATTGAGCCCTTTTGAGCGGGGCTGGTAACGGGACCTACACGGGATTCCCGTGCAAAACGCAGCGAGGCGCGGCGCCGATGCGTCAGGCATCCGGCGCTGGCTGCGGGGCCGTCGCGCCGGTATAGTCGGGACAGGTTCCGTACCCGGGTCGATGGCCCGGGGTCTGGCGGCATCACACAACGGAGAGGGCACGCATGACGCAACGATTCCTCGGCACGATCCTGCTGGCGCTGGCCGCGATGGCGGCGCTGGGATGCACCCATGTGACGGATCGCTATCAGGCCGCGGCGCCCGCCGCGGCGTCGCACGGCTAGGGGCTGGCGATACGATCCCGCGTCTGGTCCGGACGGGGGGCGGCGGCCCGCCGTGGCGTGCTGACAGTTGCCGCCCTACAAAAGAAACGGGGCGCTTTCGCGCCCCGTTCGCATGCGATTCCCTGATCGGGATCAGCTTTCGCGGATGCGTTGGGCGATGTGTTCCAGCGCCTCTTCAACTTGGTCCACCAGGATCAGGCACAGGTCGCCCGCCTGCAGGCGCGCCAGCGCCGTGTCGATCGCCAGGAACTCGCCGTGGATCTCCTCGATGTGGCGGGTGCGGCTGGCGTTGACCAGGCCTTGCTGCAGCAGCGCCAGCACTTCGCCATCTTCGCGGCCGCGCTGGCATTGGTCCTGGTACAGCAGCACGTCGTCGAAGGCGCCGCCGAGGATCTCGGTCTGCATGCGGATGTCTTCGTCGCGGCGGTCGCCGGCGCCGCTGATGACCACCGAGCGGCGCTTGGCGGGCATGGCGTCGACCGCGCGCACCAGCGCCAGGATCGCATCGGGATTGTGACCGTAGTCGGCGATCACGGTGGCGCCGCGATAGTCGAACACGTTGAAGCGGCCGGGCGCGGTCTGGGCGTCGTTGACGAAGGTCGACAGGCCGCGGCGCACGATGCTCCAGTGCAGGTTCAACGCCCAGGCCGCGGCGATGGAGGCCATGGCGTTCTCGACCTGGAACACGATGGTGCCGTTGCGCGTGAGCGGGATCTCGGCCAGCGGGAAGCGGGTTTCCTCGCTGCCCTGGGCCGCGACGATGGCGTCGCCATCGCGGTAGACCACGCGCAGGCCCTGGGCGCGGTGCGTCGCCATGACCGGGTGGTTGCGGTCCTCGGCGAAGTAGGTGATCGAGCCGGGGCAGCTGGAAGCCATCTCCGCCACGATGGGATCGGCGGCGTTGAGCACGGCGGTGCCGCTCGGATGCACGTGCTGCACGATCACGCGCTTGACCACGGCCAGGTCCTCGACGGTGCTGATGTAGCCCAGCCCGAGGTGATCGCCCATGCCGATGTTGGTGACGATGGCGACGTTGCAGCGGTCGAAGGCCAGGCCCTCGCGCAGGATGCCGCCGCGCGCGGTCTCGAACACGGCGGCGTCCACGTCCGGGTGCATCAGCACGCTGCGGGCGCTGCGCGGGCCGCTGCAGTCGCCGGTGTCGATGCGCAGGTTGTCGACGTAGACGCCGTCCGAGTTGGTCATGCCGACGCGGTTGCCGGCCACGCCCAGGATGTGGGCGGTCAGGCGCACCGTGGTGGTCTTGCCGTTGGTGCCGGCCACTGCCACCACCGGAATGCGGCCGTCGTCGCCGTCGGCGTACATGTTGGCGATGATGGCCTCGCCCACGGCGCGGCCCTTGCCGAACGAGGGATTCAGGTGCATGCGCAGGCCGGGCGCGGCGTTCACTTCGACCACGCCGCCGTTCTGCTCCTCGAGCGGGTAGTGCACGCTTTCGGCCACCACGTCGACGCCGCAGATGTCCAGGCCGATCATGCGGGCCGCGGACACCGCGCGCGCCGCCATCTCGGGGTGCACTTCATCGGTCACGTCGGTGGCCGAGCCGCCGGTGCTGAGGTTGGCGTTGTTGCGCAGGAAGATCAGGGTGCCGGGAGGCGGCACGGAATCGGCGTCGAAGCCCTGCTTTTTCAGCGTGGCCAGGGCGATGTCGTCGAAGCGGATCTTGGTCAGCGAGGTGGCGTGGCCGTCGCCGCGCAGCGGGTCGGCGTTGACCTGGTCGACCAGCTGGCGGATGGTCTGCACGCCGTCGCCGGTAACCTGCGGCGGATCGCGGCGCGAGGCGGCGACCAGCGTGCCGCCCACCACCAGCAGGCGGAAGTCGTGGCCCGGAATGTAGCGTTCGACGATGACCTCGGAGCTGATCTCCTCGGCCACTTCGAAGGCCTGGATCACACGTTCGCGCGTTTCGATGTTGACCGCGACGCCGCGGCCCTGGCTGCCGTCGCGCGGCTTGACCACGACCGGGCCGCCCAGCTCCTGGGCCGCGGCCCAGGCGTCTTCGGCGGTAGTGACCGAGCGGCCCAGCGGCACCGGCACGCCGGCGGCGTCCAGCAGCATCTTGGTCAGGTCCTTGTCCTGCGCGATCGATTCGGAGATGGCGCTGGTCAGGTCGGTTTCGGCGGCCTGGATGCGGCGTTGCTTGCTGCCCCAGCCGAACTGCACCATGCTGCCTTGCGTCAGGCGACGGTAGGGAATGTTGCGGACGGTGGCGGCGTTGACGATGGAGCCGGTGCTGGGGCCGAGGCGCACGTCCTCGTCCAGTTCACGCAGGCGCTTGAGGGCGTCGGCCAGATCGAACGGGGTGTCGTCCAGCGCGGCCTGCACCAGCTGCTGCGCCAGGTCCATGGCGAGACGGCCGACTTCTTCCTCGCTGTATTCCACCACGACCTGGAACACGCCGGGTTCGGTGGTGGGGGAGGCGCGGCCGAACGTGACGGGGCAGCCGGCGTAGGCCTGCAGCGTCAGCGAGACGATCTGCAGCACGTGCGCGATCGAGACCGCGCCCTGGTGGCCTTCGGGGCGCAGCAGGCCGGTCTGCGGCAGGCGCGCGCGCAGGCGGGCTTCGAAGTCGGGCAGGTTGTCGATCGAGCATTCGGCGTCGGCGCACGACACGATGGCCTCGATCGCCGTGTTCTTGCTCCACAGGTTGGGGCCGCGCAGCGCTCGGATACGGGAAACTTCCATGGCAGGTATTCCTGTCTAGCTTGCGCGCGCCGCGGCGGGTCGCCGCGGCGCGCGCGATGATGTCAGTGTTGCTGGATCCAGCGGCGGACGAGATCGATGGTGGGGCCGGAGAAGGCCTCGTCGGATTGCAGCAGGACGAAGTCGCCCGCCGCGATGCCGGCGAGCTGGCTCTCGATGGCCTTGCCATGGTCCGGTTCGTCCAGGATCTGCTTGACGCGGCTGCCTTGCTCCAGGCCCTGGCGCAGCAGCGCGCGCGCCTGGCCGGCGGGGCGCTTGCTGGTGACGGTGGTGTCGTCGTACAGCACCACGCGGTCGAAAGCGTCGCCCAGCAGCTTGCCCTGTTCGATCAGGTCGGCGTCGCGGCGGTCGGCGCCGGCCGAATACACGGCGGCGCGGGTGGTCGACGGGAACTGGTCGATGGCGGTGATCAGCGGACGCAGCGCGGAGGCGTTGTGGACGTCGTCCACCACCACGGTGCTGCCGTTGCGTTCGAACAGCGTGAACTGCCAGGGCGCATCGGCCTGGTCGATGTCGAAGGTCTCGATGCCGGCGCGGATCAGTTCGACCGGGATGTCGAGCGCCCAGGCGGCGCCGACCGCGGCCAGCACGTTCTCGACCTGGAAGGCGACGCGGCCGCCGTGCGTGAGCGGAATCGCGGCGACGTCGGCCAGGCGTTCCTCGCGCGCGCCCTGCGCCAGCACGATGGCGCCGTCGCGCACGAAGACCGCGCGGCCGTCCTGTTGCAGGTGGGCGGTGATGGCGGGCAGGGCGGGGTCGATGCCGAAGAAGATCACGGCGCCGTCGGACAGCTCGGCCATTTCCACCACGCGCGGATCGCGCGCGTTGAGCACGGCGGCGCCGGTCGGCAGAACGACGTCGACCTGGGTGCGGAACACATTGAACATGCGCTCCGTCTCGTTGATGTCGAAGTCGCCGAGATGGTCAGCGTCGTCGATGTTGGTGACCACGCCGACCTGGCAGCGGTCGTAGGCCAGGCCCTGGCCCAGGATCACGCCGCTGTCGTTCTCGATGACGGCGGCATCGACGTTGCGGTTCATCAGCACGCGGGTGCCGGACGCGAAATCGGCGCGGTCGCCCTTCTGCACCAGGCGGCGGTCGAGGTACAGGCCCTCGCTGCAGGCCAGGCCGGTGCGCTTGCCCGACAGGTGCAAGAGGCGCGCGACCAGGCGCGCGACCACGGTCTTGCCGTTGGTGCCGGTGACGCCGACGATGGGAATGCGGCCGGCGTCGCCTTCGGGGAACAGATGATCGACGATGGCGTGGCCGACCGGACGCGGGGTGCCGTCGGCCGGCTTCAGGTGCATCAGCAGGCCGGGGCCGGCGTTGACTTCGACGATGGCGCCGCGCTGCTCATCGAGCGGGCGCGAGATGTCCTCGGCCACCAGGTCGACGCCGGCGATGTCCAGGCCGACCACGCGGGCGGCCAGGGTGACGGTGGCGGCGACGCTCGGGTGCACGCGGTCGGTGACGTCGAAGGCGACGTTGCCGCTGCGCTGCACCAGCACGCGCTGGCCCTCGGCCGGCACGCTGTCTTCCGTCAGGCCCTGGCGGGCGATCTCCAGGCGCGCGGCCGAATCCAGGCGCACCGGATTGAGCGGATGGTTTTCGGTGCGGCCGCGGCGCGGGTCGGTGTTGATCTGGTTGTCGATCAGTTCGGTGAGGGTGGACTTGCCGTCGCCCGTGACCCAGGCCGGCTCGCCGGCGGCCGCGGCCACCATGCGGTCGCCCACCACCAGCAAGCGGTGCTCGTTGCCCAGCACGAAGCGTTCGACGATGACGCCGCTGCCTTCGTCGACGGCGACGCGGTAGGCGGAAATGACTTCTTCGCGCGTGGTCAGGTTGGTGAACACGCCGCGGCCGTGGTTGCCGTCATACGGCTTGACCACCACCGGCAGGCCGATGTCCTCGGCGGCCGACCAGGCGTCGTCCTCGCTGTCGACCAGGCGGCCCTCGGGCACGGGCACGCCGCAGGTCGAGAGCAGTTCCTTGGTCAGGTCCTTGTCGCGCGAAATGCCTTCGGCGATGGCGCTGGTGCGGTCGGTCTCGGCCGTCCAGATGCGGCGCTGGCGCGAGCCGTAGCCGAACTGCACCAGGTTGCCTTCGAACAGGCGGATGTAGGGGATGTCGCGGTCGTCGGCGGCATCCACGATGCAGGCGGTGCTGGGACCCAGGCAATGCTTGTCGACCAGCCGGCGCAGGCGCGCCACGGCGGCGTCGACGTCGAAGGGGCGGTCCTCGATGGCGGCCATGACCAGGTCGCGGCCTTCGTTCAGGGCGGTGCGGGTGACCTGTTCCTGCCAGGCGCGCACGACGACTTTATAGACGCCGCGGGTGGAGGTTTCACGGGCCTTGCCGAAGCCGCCGCGCAGGCCGGCCAGGTTTTGCAGCTCAAGGGTGACATGCTCGAGGATGTGGCCGGGCCAGGTGCCTTCCTTGACGCGGGACAGGAAGCCGCCCCGCACGCCCGGGCTGCAGCGATGCTCGATCAGGGTCGGCAGCCAGGCGGTCAGGCGCTCGTAGAAGCCGGGGATCGTGTTGGAGGGATAGTCCTCCAGTTCGCCGATATCCACCCACGCCTCAAGTACCGGACGGTACGTCCAAATGTTCGGGCCGCGCAAAGCCACGACATCGAGAAATTCAATGTCTTTCTTTTTCATGTTTTAATTTACTTGAGAAGCAGGTTGGCACGCGCGGACGCCCCTATGCAAGACCGCGAATTTATTGGGGTTGCGCCTTAAGAATAATGCCAACGAGTGGGGGATCCCAGATATTCCTAATTAGAAAAATCGGCTGATACTATACGACGCCTTCAAAGGCGTGAACTCGTTGTGTTGTAAGGAAGGGACACGTTGCCAGCCTGGGGTTGGCATGCCGTCGCCGCCTTGTAGGGCAGAGTCCTGGCCCGGTATGCGTTCTAATGAAAAAACCACACCTGCTTTCCGGCCTAGCCGAAGCCTTTCCTGCCCGCTGGCGGGATGAAATCCGCGCAGAACTGGCGCAGGATGAGACCCTGCTGGCCTGGGTTGAAATAGACCTGGATCAGCGGCTGAAGTTCCAGCCCGGCCTGGTCGCCGTCACCGATCACCGCCTGATCGCCCGCAATGCGGCCGATACCGGCTGGGAATCCTGGGCTTACGGTCCCCAACTGTCCCTGAATCTTTCCGACCACGCCGGCGCCGCCGTGCTGGAGTTGCACGACGATACAGCGCGGCTGGGTATCTGGCGCTTCACGCTGGCCTGCAATCCGGCCGCGCTGCGGCTGCTGGGCCAGTTCGAGGCGCAGCAGGCGATCCGCCTGTCCGGCCAGCCGGAAGCCGAGGCGGGCGAACGCCAGTGCACCATCTGCAACAACGCCATTCCGGCCGGCCAGGATGAATGCCCGGTCTGTAACCAGGAGCAGGCGGCGCCGTCGACCACCTGGGCGCTGCTGCGCCTGTGGCGCTTCGCGCGGCCGTATCGCGGCCCCTTGCTGGCCGGCTTTCTGCTGACCCTGCTGGGCACCGCGGCGACCCTGGTGCCGCCGTACCTGACCATGCCGCTGATGGACGACGTGCTGATTCCGTTCCAGAACGGCGCGCCCATCGACTACAGCAAGGTCCGCCTGTACCTGGGCGGGCTGCTCGGCTCCGCCATCCTGGCGTGGGGCCTGGGCTGGGCGCGGACCTACATCCTGGCCTGGGTCAGCGAGCGCATCGGCGCCGACCTGCGCACCACTACCTATGAGCACCTGCAGCAGCTGTCGCTGGAGTATTTCGGCGGCAAGCGCACCGGCGACCTGATTTCCCGCATCGGCAGCGAGACCGACCGCATCTGCGTGTTCCTGTCGCTGCACCTGCTGGACTTCGCCAATGACATCCTGATGATCACCATGACCGCGGTGATCCTGGTGTCGATCAATCCCTGGCTGGCGCTGGTCACGCTGGTGCCGCTGCCGTTCATTATCTGGATGATCCACGCGGTGCGCGACCGGCTGCGCCATGGCTTCGAGAAGGTCGACCGCATCTGGTCGGAGATCACCAACGTGCTGGCCGACACCATTCCCGGCATCCGCGTGGTCAAGGCCTTCGCCCAGGAAAAGCGCGAAGTGGCGCGTTTCCGCGAGGCCAACAACCGCAACCTGGAAGTGAACGACCGGGTCAACACCACCTGGTCGCTGTTCTCGCCCACGGTCACGCTGCTGACCGAGATCGGGCTGCTGGTGGTGTGGATCTTCGGTATCTGGCAGGTCTCGCAGAAGCAGATCACGGTCGGTGTGCTGGCGGCGTTCCTGGCCTACATCGGGCGCTTCTATACGCGGCTGGATTCGATGAGCCGCATCGTGTCGGTGACGCAGAAGGCGGCCGCCGGCGCCAAGCGCATCTTCGACATCCTGGACCACGTCTCCAGCGTGCCCGAGCCGCAGAACCCGGCCAAGCTGCCGCAGATCAACGGCCGCATCGAATTGCGCGACGTCGGCTTCCGCTACGGCAACCGCCAGGTCATCCGTGGCCTGGACCTGAGCATCGCCCCTGGCGAGATGATCGGCCTGGTGGGCCACAGCGGCTCGGGCAAGAGCACCCTGATCAACCTGATCTGCCGCTTCTACGACGTGTCGGAAGGCGCGATCCTGGTGGACGGCGCCGACATCCGTTCGGTGCGGGTGGCCGACTACCGCCGCAACATCGGGCTGGTGCTGCAGGAGCCCTTCCTGTTCTTCGGCACCATCGCCGAGAACATCGCCTACGGCAAGCCGGACGCCACCCGCGACGAGATCGTGGCCGCGGCCCGCGCCGCCCATGCGCATGAATTCATCCTGCGCCTGCCGCATGGCTACGATTCGCTGGTGGGCGAACGCGGCCAGGCGCTGTCCGGCGGCGAGCGCCAGCGCATCTCGATCGCGCGCGCGCTGCTGATCGACCCGCGCATCCTGATCCTGGACGAAGCCACCTCGTCGGTCGACACCACCACCGAGAAGGAAATCCAGAAGGCGCTCGACAACCTGGTGCGCGGCCGCACCACCATCGCCATCGCCCACCGCCTGAGCACCTTGCGCAAGGCCGACCGGCTGGTGGTGCTGGACCGCGGCCAGATCGTGGAGCAGGGCCCGCACGAAGAACTGATGGCGCGTGAAGGCGCCTACTACCGGCTGTACCAGGCGCAGGCGCGCCAGAACGAGGCGGACGCGCAGTCCTCCGGCAGCGAAGACATGGCCGCCGTGGCCTGAGCGAGATAACCGTCATGACGCTTCCCGTTTTCCAGCTGCGACGCAATGCGTTCGGGCGTTTGGTGTTCCAGGGTGCCGACGGTGTCGCGCACGAAGGCGTGATCCCGGTGCGGGCCTTTCCGATCAGCGAGGCCGATCGCGGGCTGTCGCTGGTGACCAGCGAAGGCCGCGAGCTGCTGTGGATCGAACGGCTGGCCGAGGTGCCCGCCGCCGAACGCGCGCTGATCGAAGAGGAACTGGCCGGGCGCGAATTCATGCCCGAGATCCGCAAGCTGGCCAGCGTGTCCACCTTCGCTACCCCCAGCATCTGGAAGGTGGAGACCGATCGGGGCGCCACCAGTTTCACGCTGCGCGGCGAAGAGGACATCCGCCGCCTGAGCCCGCAGACGCTGCTGATCGCCGACAGCCACGGCATCTTCTACCTGGTGCGCGACATCCTGTCGCTCGACAAGCACAGCCGCAAGCTGCTGGACCGTTTCCTCTGACCGGTCAGTCCGGGGCCGCGCGCTTGAACGGCGTGTGCGCCTCGAGCTCGCCCAGGTAGTCATCCACCGCGGCGGTTTCCTCATCGAGAAAATGCTGGATCGCGGCCGCGAAGCGCGGGTCGGCGACCCAGTGCGCCGACCAGGTGGGCGTGGGCAGCAGCCCGCGCGCCATTTTGTGTTCCCCTTGCGCGCCGCCCTCGAACCGCGCCATGCCATGGGCGATGCAGTAGGCGATGGCCTGCAGGTAGCAGGTCTCGAAGTGCAGCCCCGGCACATATTCCGTCGCGCCCCAATAGCGTCCGTACAGCGTGTCGCCGCCCGCCAGGTTGAGGGCCGCCGCCACCGGCTGGCCGTCGCGCTCGGCCAGGATCAGCACGAAGGCGTCGGGCTGGTCGCGGTAGGCGCGCAGGAAGAACTCGCGGCTCAGGTAGGGCGGATTGCCGTGGTTGAAATAGGTGTGGCAATAGCACTGGTAGAAAAAATCGAGGTCGGCGGCGTCGATCTGCGCGCCGCGCAGCCAGCGGAACGCCAGCCCGGCCTGCGCCACCTTCTTGCGGTCCTGGCGGATCTTCTTGCGCTTGTCGTGGCTCATCGTCGCCAGGAAGGCGTCGAAGTCGGCGTAGCCTGGATTGGTCCAATGGAACTGCACGCTTTCGCGCACCATGAAGCCGGCCTCGCGCAGCGCTCGCAGGTCCGCCGTGGCCGGAAACAGCAGATGCAGCGACGACACCTGGATCTCTTCGGCAAAGGCGACCAGCCCGCGCACCAGCGTGTCGCGGTCTTCATCGCTGGCGGCCAGCAGGCGCGGGCCCGAGACCGGGGTGAACGGCACCGCCGCCAGCAGCTTGGGGTAGTAGCGCAGGCCGTGGCGTTCGAAGGCGTCGGCCCAGGCGTAGTCGAACACGTACTCGCCGCGTGAATGCGATTTCAGGTAGAGTGGCACCGCCCCGGCCAGATCGTCGCCGCGCCACAGCATCAGGTAATGCGGCGACCAGCCGGTGCGCGGCGCGGCGCAGCCGGTGTCGTGCAGCGCGTGCAGGAAGGCGTGCCGCAGGAACGGCTGGTCGCCGGCCAGCGCATCCCATTGGCGGGCGTCGATGCGCGACAGGTCGGTTTCGATGGTCAGGCGGAGCGGCGAATCCATGGACGAATGATAAAGTCTTCGCTGGCGCATGACGCGCGGCGCGGGATGACCGCGCATGGTTATTGTCTTGCGGGCGGCGTCGTTCCGCCCCGCACCGGAAATCCTCATGGACAGCAATTCGATCCTTCCCGCGGACGGGAACGGTCCGGACCAATCCGGCACGCCCTGTCTGCGCGCCCAGGCCCTGCGCGCGCTGGCCGCCACCGGCTGGGCCGACAAGCTGGCGCGGGTGCGCGCCATTGGCGACGACGCCCCGCTGGATGGCGCGCGGCGTTACGCGGCGCCAGGCGGATTGCCGGGGCGCCCCGCCGCGCCCGTGCTGGTGGCGCCGGCCGAGGTGCCGCAGCGTTCCATGGCGACCCAGGAAGGCCGCGCGGCGCTGCTGCACGCGCTGGCGCATATCGAATTCAACGCGGTGAACCTGGCGCTGGACATCCTCTGGCGCTTCGCCGGCATGCCGGACGCGTTCTACCGCGACTGGTTGCGCGTGGCGCGCGAAGAGGCCGCGCATTTCGATCTGCTCAATCGGCGGCTGGCCGAGCTGGGCCATGCCTATGGCGACTTTCCCGGCCACAACGGCCTGTGGGACATGGCCGAACGCACATGCGACGACCTGTTGGCGCGACTGGCGCTGGTGCCGCGCACTCTGGAGGCGCGCGGCCTGGATGCGTCGCCGTTGATCCGCAACAAGCTGGCCGGCGCCGGCGACGCGCAGAGCGCGGCCATCGTCGACATCATCCTGCGCGACGAGATCGGCCACGTGGCGATCGGCAACTACTGGTACAAGCGGTTGTGCGCCGAGCAGGGCAGGGAGCCGGTCGCCTGCTACGCCGAGCTGGCCAGCCGCTACAACGCGCCGCGGCTGCGCGGCCCCTTCAACATGGAAGCGCGCCGCGCGGCGGGTTTCGACGAGGCCGAACTGGCCGCCTTGCTCGACAAACGCGCCGTCACGGGCGAAGCCGAAGACAGCCAGCGCCGCCCCGATGGCGGCGCGGCCAACGCATCCGCAGGAGCGCTTTCTCGATGACCTTTCGCCACGCCGTTCCCCTGGCCGCCATGCTGGCGTTGTCCGCGCCCGCCGCGCACGCCGCCGACGCCTTCGCCGGTTGTCTGGCCGGATTGCGCGCCCCCGCCGCCAAGGCGGGCGTGTCGGGCGCCACGTTCGACCGGCATACCGCCAGCCTGTCGCCCGACATGGCGGTGATCGGCCTGCTGGATGCGCAGCCCGAATTCAAGACGCCGATCTGGGACTACATGGCGGCGCTGGTCGACGACGAGCGCGTCGCCGACGGCAAGGCGGGCATCGAGCGCTGGCGCGCCGAACTGGACCGCGCCGCCGCGCGCTACGGCGTGGACCCGGCCACCATCGCGGCCGTGTGGGGCGTGGAGAGCAATTATGGCCGCACGCTGGGCGGGCGGCCGCTGCTGACCTCGCTGTCGACGCTGTCCTGCTTCGGGCGCCGCCAGGCGTATTTCCGCGGCGAGTTCTTCGCCGCGCTCAAGATCGTGCAGGACGAGCGCATCGACCCCGACAAGCTCAAGGGTTCCTGGGCGGGGGCGTTCGGCCAGACCCAGTTCATGCCGTCGACCTATCTGCGGTTGGCGGTCGATTTCGACGGCGATGGCCGCCGCGACCTCATCGACAGCGTGCCCGACGCGCTCGCCTCCACCGCCAACTTCCTCAAGCGCGCCGGCTGGAACAGCGGCCTGGACTGGGGCTACGAGGTGATCCTGCCGGCGGGCGCGAACACCGCCGGCGCGGGACGCAAGAACAAGCGTCCGCTGTCCTTCTGGCGCGGCCAGGGGTTGACCCGCGCCGACGGCAAGCCGTTGCCCGCGGGCGATACGCCTGTCGGCCTGCTGCTGCCGGCCGGTCCCAAGGGGCCGGCGTTCCTGGTGACGCGTAATTTCGATGCGCTGTATTCCTACAACGCCGCCGAAAGCTATGCGCTGGCGATTGCGCACCTGTCCGACCGCCTGCGCGGCGGCGGCCCGCTGGCGCAGGCCTGGCCGACCGACGATCCGGGGCTGTCGCGCGCCGAGCGGCGCGAATTGCAGCGGCTGCTGATTGCCCGCGGCTATGAGCTGGGCGAACCCGATGGCATGATCGGCGAGCGCACCCGTGAAGCCCTGCGCGCAGCGCAGCGCGAACTCGGCCTGCCCGCCGACGGCCGCGCCGGCCAGAAGGCGTTGAAAGCCCTCAAGGCCTCCCAGGCTCCCCTGGCCTCGCCAGCCCCGCGCGGCGCGGGCTGAAGGCCGGAACGACAAGCTTTGCAAAGATCGCCGGTTGCCGACCTTTGGATGACCACATCGGCGCCGTCACGGGCCTATACTGGATTTCCGATTTTCCTGGAGTACGGCGATGAGTCTATTGGATACCTTGGCCTCGATGGCCGGCGGCGGCCAGCAAGGAGGCTCCGCCTCGCTGCTGCCCGCCCTGATTGAACAACTGGGCAAATACCCGGGTGGCCTGTCCGGCCTGATCGCCAGCTTCCAGCAGGGCGGCCTGGGCGAGATCGTCGCGTCGTGGATCGGCAAGGGCCAGAACCTGCCGGTCAGCGCCGACCAGCTCGGTCAGGTGCTGGACCCCGGCGTGGTCAACGAGCTGGCCGCCAAGACCGGCCAGGACACCGGCTCGGTGCTGGGCTCGCTGTCTTCGCTGCTGCCGCAGCTGATCGACAAGGCCACCCCGGAAGGCACGGTGCAGCCCGGCCAGTCGTTCAACCCCACCGACCTGCTGGCCTCGCTGTCGGGCCTGTTCGGCAATCGCGGCTGAATCCGGCCAAGGGGTCTCCCCCCTGACGCGCCCGCGGCTTCAATCCCTCGCCCGCCGCCGCCTGCCGGCGGCCGGGCCGCCGCGGGTCTTCTATCGCTTGACCTTATAGTCACTTCAGGCTTTCTCATACGGCCATGGCACCCCCGCCACGGTGCCGCCCCCCATCACCCGGAGCGTCGCGCCATGGATTCGCCGAAAAGACTGCTGGAAAGCCACCCCATCCGCGCCCGCGTCGCGATCATTTCGCGGGGACGGGCATGAGCGGCGGCCATGAGCACGCCGACGTGCGGGCGCTGCCCGAATCCCGTCTGTGGATTGCGTTCGGGCTGACCAGCACCTTCATGGTGGTGGAGATCGTCGGGGGCCTGTGGACCGGCAGTCTGGCGTTGATCTCCGACGCCATGCACATGATGACCGACGCTATCGCGCTGCTGCTGGCGCTGATCGCGATCCGCGCGGGCCGCAAGGCCGCCGACCTGATGCGCACTTACGGTTATGCGCGCTTCGAGATCCTGGCGGCCGCGGTCAACGCGCTGGTGCTGCTGGGCGTGGCGTTCTACATCCTGTACGAAGCCTGGCGCCGTCTCGAGGCGCCGCCGGATATCCAGTCCGCCGGCATGCTGGCCGTGGCCATCGCCGGGCTGGTGATCAATCTGGTGTCGATGCGGCTGCTGGCCGGTTCCAAGGACGACAGCCTGAACGTGAAAGGCGCCTATCTCGAAGTCTGGGCCGACATGCTGGGTTCGGTCGCCGTCATCGCGGGGGCCGTGATCATCTGGCTGACCGGCTGGCGCTGGGTCGATTCGGCGTTGGCCGTGGCCATCGGATTCATGGTGTTCCCGCGCACCTGGGTGCTGCTGCGCGAATGCATCAACCTGCTGCTCGAAGGCGTGCCGCCCGGCATGAGCCTGAGCGCGGTGCGCGACGCCATCGCCGGCACTGACGGCGTCGCCAGCGTGCATGACATCCACCTGTGGGCGATCACGCAGAAGCAGCCGCTCCTGACCGGCCACGTGGTGCTGGCCGCGGGCGCCGACGGCGAGACCGTCCGGCTGGAGATCGAGCGACGCCTGCAGGACGGCTTCGACCTGCATCACACGACGCTGCAGGTGGAGCGTTCGGATCGTTCCGGGCAGGAGCATATCCACTGAGCGCGGTGTGACGATAGCGGCGGGCCGTGGGCCATAGGCGTTATCGGTTAGCGCTCGAATCAGTCTGATAAGCGCACCCGCGTTGTCCCCGGACCTCAGGCGAGCATGCTATGAAATGACATCGCTTTCGGAGGATGCGGCTGTGGGGCGTGATGCGGATGTCGCGATTGTTGTTCTATGGACGGTGTCCTTCTTGGCGCTTGCGGTGGCCCTGGCGTTTCAGTGGCTCGTCAACAAGCTGGTCGGCCGGCCCTGGCTCAACGCCGGGAGCATCCTCGCCTACGCAGTCGGCGCATTGCTGGTTGGCTGCGTCGCTGCCAACGTCATCGCGGCGATGCGTGGCAAAGAGAGCTTCGCCACGTGTTGTGGCCAAAGCCTCACCACCCTGATTGCCTTGTTGCCCAGCATTGTGGTCGGCCATCTCTGCGCCAGGGAATTCCGTCAATACAAGGCCCTGCGCAAGCGACTTGCGCAAGACTGACGCCGGCGCCGGCTCTTCGCATCAAAGACCTGTGCCCGTCCCGCCCTGTGACGGATGCAAAGCACCCGTGACCGTAAAGAGCGGGTAGCGCCCACGGCAAAAAAAATGGCCGATCCGTAAAGGTCGGCCATTTGGCGCTATGGCGGAAATTTGGTGGAGCCGGGGGGAATTGAACCCCCGTCCGCAAGCCCTCCGCAACCAGTTCTACATGCGTAGTCGATTTATTTGGTTTTAACCCTGGACTTAGCCAACCGACAGGCCGGACCAGAGCGATTCACGTAATTTAAATCCGAGCCGTGTGACCCCAGCGCGAACCGATTCCTTGTGAATGTCGCTGCTGCGGTTCGAGGGTTGCCCCCCTAGGAAGTTGCCTTCCTCCGCCTGACCCAAGGACAGATCAGTGCAGCGGCTCACCGCTTAAGCGGCGAGAGCGAAACGCTCGTCGTTGGCGTTTGTAGTGTTCCAGTGGTTTAACGAGCGTACTGGTGCTCGGCATGCCCTGAGTTGTTTCGCGACCCACGTCGAATCCGGATCGGCCCCAAGAACTTTCTATTGTACTGGTAAACGCGATAGTCCGCTGCGTTTCCGCGCCCGCCCGCCCGGGCGTGGCGCGGATGCCGCAATGTGAGCTCAGGCGTTGGCACAGGCCGCCTTGCCGGCGGGGCGTGCGCGCGAGGCCGCCATCAGCACGAACGCCAGCGCGACGGACACCGCCACGATCACCGCAGCGGCCCAGCCCAGCGACGCCAGGCCGTACTGGTCGATGACGCGGCCGCCGACCACCGCACCCAGGCCGATGCCGATGTTGGCGCCCGAAATGTTGAGCGAAGCGGCGAAGGCGGGGGCCTCGGGCGCCGATTTCATCAGGCGCACGTGGCAGACGATGAACAGCGCCGCCTGGGCGATGCCCCAGATCGTCAGCGCCACGGCCAGCAGGCCGTGCGACTGCATCACCGGCGCGACGAACGCCAGGCCGACCGCCATCAGCGACGAGAACAGCGCGGTGGCGCCCAGCGGGCTGCGGTCGACCATGCGGCCGCCCAGGGTGTTGCCGATCAGGCCGACGGCGCCGAACGCCATCATGGTCCAGCCAACGATCTGGCCATTGAAACCGGCCAGGCGTTCCAGCATGTCCGCCAGGTAGGTGTAGGCGGTGAACATGCCGGTGAACACCAGCAGCGACAGCAGCACGTGGCCCACCACGATGGGGTTGCGCAGGATGCGCAGCTGCGTCACCAGTTTGACGCTCTCGGCGCGGATGCGGGTGCTGGGGAAGGCCAGCAGCAGCAACAGGGCCTTGGCGAACGCCACCACCGACAGCACGCCGAAGGCCGCGCGCCAGCCGAAGGCGTCCGAGATCAGCACGCCGATGGGGATGCCGAACACCGTGGCGGCGACGATGCCGAACGCCACCATCGAGATGGCGCGGCCTGCGCGGGCCGGGCCCACCAGTTCCACCGCGGTGGCGCTGGCCAGCGACCAGAACACCGGCAATGCCAGCGCCGGCACGAAGCGGGCGACCGCCATGACCCAGATGTTCGGCGCCGCCGCCGCCAGGGCGTTGGACAGGCCGAACAGCACCAGCACGCTGATGAACAGGCGCTTGCGCTCGATGTTGGCCATCAGCGCGGTCAGCAGGGGACCGGTGGCGGCCACGGTGAAGGCGAATAGCGACACCAGCAGGCCGGCCTGGGAAACCGTGACGTCGAGGTCGCGGGCCAGGCTGGGCAGCAGGCCGACGATCAGGAATTCGGTGGTCAGGATGGTGAAACCAGCGGCCGAAAGTAGCAGGATGGGCAAAAGCATGGGCAATTCCAGGTACGCGCGAAGCCGGGAGGCAATGCGCGGTGGGCGGATGAATGGTCTAAAAGGTCTAGGTTGCGCGCCGGGGAGACGTCGGCGCGCGGGCGCATGAGGGCGGCAAGCCATCGATGCGTAACGAGAGTCGCCGTGCGGGCATCGCCGCGCGGCGCCCGGCATGAGCCGGGAAAGGCAATCGGGAGGCACCCGGATTGCCTTGCATGAAACGTACTTTAATTCACCGGCGCCTAGGGATAAACCCTTTTTCACCGGATAAATTGTTCGGTCAGATCAACTAATCCGACCGAACCCTTGTCATCCCGGACCGTGCGCCGTCGGCAGGGCGGCGATGCGGGTCGCGGGAGATCGGCGCCGATGACGGCGTATCAACGCAGATCGAGCGGCAGCAGCGGCTCGATCGCTGTCCACAGTTCGGCCGGCGTGTTGGCGCAGGTTTCGGCTTCCCAGGTGCTGATGTTGTCTTCTTCGCCGACATAGCCATAGGCGGCGGCAACCGCCGGCATGCCGGCCGCGTGCGCGGCCTGGATGTCGCGCAGGTCGTCGCCGACGTAGACGCAGCGGTCGGTGGCGAAGCCGGCCTCGCGCGCGGCGTGCTGCAGTGGCAGCGGGTGCGGCTTGGCGTGAGCGGTGGTGTCGCCGCAGACCAGCACGGCGCTGTCGCGGGTCAGGTTCAGGTGCTCGACGATCGGCAGCGTCAGGTAGGTGACCTTGTTGGTCACGATGCCCCAGGACAGGCCGCGCTGGCGGATGTCGGCCAGCAGCGCCTCGATGCCGGGGAACAGCTTGCTGTGGACGGTGGAGCTGGCGGCGTAGTCTTCCAGGAATTGCAGGCGGGTCGGCTCGTATTCGTCGTCGCCTGGCTTCAGGCCGAGCGCGACGCGCAGCAGGCCGCGCGCGCCCTGCGAGGCGACCGGACGCAGCGTCTCGTAGGGCAGGGTTTCCAGCCCGCGGCGGGTGCGTTGCTGGTTGGCGGCGGCGGCCAGGTCGGGGGCGGTGTCGGCCAGCGTGCCGTCGAAGTCAAACAGGATCAGGGCGCTCATTTGCGGGTAGCCATCAGGTAGTTGACCGAGGTGTCGGACGTCAGCGAGTAGATCTGGGTGATCGGGTTGTATTCCATGCCGCGCATGCCGACCGGCTCCAGGCCGGCGCCGCGCGCGGACGAGGCCAGTTCGCTCGGCTTGATGAACATGTCGTAGGTGTGGGTGCCGCGCGGCAGCAGGCGCAGCACGTATTCGGCGCCGATGATGGCGAACAGGAACGCCTTGGGATTGCGGTTCAGGGTCGAGAAGAACACCCAGCCGCCCGGCTTGGTCAGCGCCGCGCAGGCGCGCACGATGGAGGCGGGATCCGGCACGTGCTCCAGCATTTCCATGCAGGTCACCACGTCGTACTGACCTGGCTGCTCGGCCGCCAGCTGTTCCACCGGCACCTTGCGGTATTCGACCTTCACGCCCGATTCCAGCCCATGCAGCTTGGCGATCTTGAGCGATTTGTCGGCCAGGTCGATGCCGGTGACGTCGGCGCCGGCGCGGGCCATGGCTTCCGACAGGATGCCGCCGCCGCAGCCGACGTCCAGCACCTTCTTGCCGGCCAGGCTGCCCACGCTTTCCTGGATCCATTCCAGGCGCAGGGGGTTGATGGCGTGCAGGGGCTTGAATTCGCTTTCGGGGTCCCACCAGCGGCTGGCCAACGCACCGAACTTGTCCAGTTCGGCCTGGTCGGCGTTGACGGTGGCTTGGGCGGAATCGTGGGTTTGGGTGCTCATGGGCGGTCCAGCATAAGACGGCTCTATATATAGAGAGTCGGCGGCGCCCGTGGGCGCCGGAGCGTTTGCACCGGATTGGTGCAAGCCGGGCGAAAAAAAGGGCCTCGCTATGCGAGGCCCTTTATTGTAGCTAGTCCGGCAATTACTTGCGGCTACCCACGATTTCGATTTCAACGCGACGGTTCTGGGCGCGGCCTTCCTTCGTCTTGTTGGAAGCGATCGGGTTCTTCTTACCCTTGCCTTCCGTGTAGATACGGTTCGGATCGATGCCCTTGCTGACCAGGTAGGCCTTGACCGAAGCGGCACGGCGCTCGGACAGCTTCTGGTTGTAGGCGTCCGTACCGATCGAGTCGGTGTGGCCGACGGCGATGATCGTTTCCAGCTCGATACCGCGAGCTTGCTGGGCGACTTGGTCCAGCAGCTGACGGCCTTCGGGCTTCAGGGTCGACTTGTCGAAGTCGAAGAACGTGTCAGCGTTGAACACGACCTTGGCCGCCATCGGGGCCGGCTTCGCCTTCTGTTGAGCAACCGGAACGCCGTCGCAGCCGGGGATGCCGGTGGCCGGGGTCCAGAACGCATCGCGCCAGCACAGTTCGTTCGTACCGTTTTTCCAAACGTTACCGAACGGATTGCGCCAGTTGTCCACCGTCTGGGGATAGGTCTGGGCCGAGGCTACACCCGAGGCCGTGACGGCGGCGAAGGCGAGCGCCAGAGCGAATTTGGAGGGTTTGTTCATGTTTCTCCTCGTTGAGCTTGAAGCTGGATAAGTGACTCGCAGCGAACCCCCGCCGCATATCAGGAAAACGGGGCCAGTATAGCAACGCCAAGAGCTGGTTCAAAGGAATAGCTACTGGGTTTCCTGCGTGCTGGAAACAATCTTAAGGCATTTGGGGGGCTTTGGCTTCCCTGGAGAGGCGCATTGGTGCTGGATATGACGTTTTCCGCGCTCCATCCGTTTGCCATGTTGGTTTTTGGCAACAGGCTCCCCGGACGATGGCGGACGCGCCGGTGCCGCTTGCCGCCGACATCCGCTTCAAGGCCCGCGCCGATGGCGGGGCGGGGCCCTTGGGGCCGCGACCCCAATCGAATGATAGAATTTCCTGTTTACCCGGCCCGGGTTCCTCCTTACACGATTCTGTCGTTATATATATGGATTCCTTTGCCAAGGAGACGCTTCCGGTATCGCTGGAAGAAGAGATGCGCCGCAGTTACCTCGATTACGCGATGAGCGTGATTGTCGGGCGGGCGCTACCGGATGTGCGGGACGGGCTCAAGCCCGTCCACCGGCGCGTGCTCTACGCGATGCACGAGCTCAACAACGACTGGAACCGCGCCTATAAGAAGTCCGCGCGTATCGTCGGGGACGTCATCGGTAAGTACCACCCCCACGGCGACCAGTCCGTCTACGACACCATCGTCCGCATGGCGCAGGATTTCTCCATGCGCTACATGCTGGTCGACGGCCAGGGCAACTTCGGCTCCATCGACGGCGACAATGCCGCGGCGATGCGTTACACCGAAATCCGCCTGGCCAAGATCGCCCACGAGCTGCTCGCGGACATCGACCAGGAAACGGTCGACTTCGGCCCCAACTACGACGGCAGCGAGCAAGAGCCGCTGCTGCTGCCCTCGCGCCTGCCGAACCTGCTGGTCAACGGCAGCTCGGGCATCGCCGTCGGCATGGCCACCAACATTCCGCCCCACAACCTCCAGGAAGTGGTCGACGGCTGCCTGTACTGCCTGCGCAATCCTGCGTGCACGGTCGATGAACTCATGGAGATCATCCCGGCGCCGGACTTCCCCACGGGCGGCATCATCTACGGCATGTCCGGCGTGCGCGAAGGCTATCGCACCGGTCGCGGCCGCGTCATCATGCGCGCCAAGACCCACTTCGAGGACATGGAGAAGGGCAACCGCCAGGCCATCGTGGTCGACGCGATTCCCTACCAGGTCAACAAGAAGACGCTGCAGGAACGCATCGCCGAGCTGGTCAACGACAAGAAGATCGAAGGCATCTCCGACATCCGCGACGAGTCCGACAAGGACGGCATGCGCCTGGTGATCGAGCTCAAGCGCGGCGAAGTGCCCGAGGTGGTGCTGAACAACCTCTACAAGAACACGCAGCTGCAGGACACCTTCGGGATGAACCTGGTGGCGCTGGTCGACGGCCAGCCCCGCCTGCTCAACCTGAAGCAGATGATCGACTACTTCCTGCAGCATCGCCGCGAAGTGGTGACGCGCCGCACGGTGTTCCAGCTGCGCAAGGCCCGCGAACGCGGCCACGTGCTGGAAGGCCTGGCCGTGGCGCTGGCCAACATCGACGACTTCATCGCCATCATCAAGGCCGCGCCGACGCCTCCCGTCGCGCGCCAGGAACTGATGGCCAAGTCGTGGGATTCCTCGCTGGTGCGCGAAATGCTGTCGCGCGCGGACGGCGATACGCCGGGAGGCCGCGCGGCCTTCCGTCCGGACGACCTGGGCGCCGAGTTCGGCCTGCAGGGCGACGGCCTGTACCGCCTGAGCGACACCCAGGCCCAGGAAATCCTGAACATGCGCCTGCAGCGCCTGACCGGCCTGGAGCAGGACAAGATCGTCGGCGAATACAAGGACGTCATGTCCGCCATCGCCGACCTGCTGGACATCCTGGCCCGTCCCGAGCGCATCACGACCATCATCGGCGAAGAGCTGCAGGCCATCAAGGCCGAGTTCTCGACCGGCGCCAAGGACACGCGCCGCTCGGACATCGAGCTGAACGCGACCGAACTCGACACCGAAGACCTGATCACGCCCACCGACATGGTCGTGACGCTGTCGCACGGCGGCTACATCAAGAGCCAGCCGCTGTCCGAGTACCGTTCGCAGAAGCGTGGCGGCCGCGGCAAGCAGGCCACCGCGATGAAGGAAAACGACTGGATCGACCAGCTGTTCATCGCCAACACGCATGACTTCCTGCTGTGCTTCTCGAACCGCGGTCGGGTCTACTGGCTCAAGGTCTGGGAAGTGCCGCAAGGCACGCGCAATTCGCGCGGCAAGCCGATCGTCAACATGTTCCCGCTGGCCGAAGGCGAGAAGATCACGGTGGTGCTGCCGGTCAAGGAATTCAGCGAAGACCACTACGTCTTCATGGCGACCTCGCGCGGCACGGTCAAGAAGACCCCGCTGTCAGACTTCTCCAACCCGCGCAAGGCCGGCATCATCGCGGTCGACCTGGACGATGGCGACTACCTGATCGGCGCCGACCTCACCGACGGCAAGCACGACGTCATGCTGTTCTCGGATGCCGGCAAGGCCGTGCGCTTCGACGAGAACGACGTGCGCCCGATGGGCCGCAACGCCCGCGGCGTGCGCGGCATGATGCTCGAGGACACGCAGAACGTGATCGCGCTGCTGGTGGCCGGGGATGAAACGCAGAGCGTGCTGACGGCCACTGAAAACGGCTACGGCAAGCGCACCCCGATCACCGAGTACACGCGCCATGGCCGCGGCACCAAGGGCATGATCGCCATCCAGACCAGCTCGCGCAACGGCAAGGTGGTCGGCGCCGTGCTGGTGATGCCTTCGGATGAAATCATGCTGATCACCACCGGCGGCGTGCTGGTGCGCACCCGGGTCGCGGAAATCCGCGAAATGGGCCGCGCCACGCAAGGCGTCACCCTCATCAACGTCGACGACGGCAGCTCGCTGTCCGGCGTGCGCCGCGTTGTCGAAAGCGATGCGGACGATGACAGCGAAGACCTGGACGACGGCCAGGAAGAGGGCAACGGCGACGCCGCTGCAACGGATTCGACGGAACCTACGGAGCAATAATGGCCCGCCCCTGGAACTTCTCGGCAGGCCCCTCGGCCTTGCCCGAGGTGGTACTGCAGCAAGCCGCTGCGGAAATGCTGGACTGGCACGGCAGTGGCATGTCCGTGATGGAAATGAGCCATCGCGGCAAGCACTTCGTGCAGATCTGCGACGAAGCGGAAAGCGACCTGCGCGATCTGCTCGGCCTGTCTCCGGACTACGCGGTGATGTTCATGCAGGGCGGAGGTTCCGGGGAGAACGCCATCGTTCCCATGAATCTCATGGGGCGGCGCGGCACGCCGGCGGCCGACTTCGTCGTGACCGGCCACTGGTCGTCGCGCTCCTACAAGGAAGCCGGCCGCTACGGTGACGCGCAGGTCGCGGCCACCAGCGGTCAGGCGACGCAGCTGGACGGCCGCGAGCAGGCGCCGTTCACCTGGGTGCCGCCGGTCGATACCTGGAAGGTGCGCAAGGAATCGGCCTATCTACACCTGTGCAGCAACGAAACCATCGGCGGCGTCGAATTCATGGATTGGCCCGACACGGCCGCGCTCGGCGCGCCCGACGTGCCGCTGGTGATCGACGCTTCCTCGCATTTCCTGTCGCGTCCGATGGACGTGAGCCGCTGCGGCATGATGTACGCGGGCGCCCAGAAGAACGCCGGCCCGGCCGGCGTGACCATGGCCATCACCCGCCGCGACCTGATCGGCCACGCGCTGCCGATCTGCCCGTCGGCGTTCGACTACGCCAACGTGGCCGCCGAGCATTCGCGCTACAACACGCCGCCGACCTTCGCGATCTACATCGCCGGCCTGGTGTTCAAGTGGGTCAAGGCCAATGGCGGCGTGGCCGGCATGGAAGCGGCCAACAAGGCCAAGGCCGAGCTGCTCTACGGCTACCTCGACAGCACCAGTTTCTACCGCAATCCGATCCACGCGCCCGTGCGTTCGCGCATGAACGTGCCGTTCGTACTGCGCGACGAGTCGCTCAACGACGCCTTCCTGCAAGGCGCCGATGCCGCCGGCCTGACGCAGCTCAAGGGCCACAAGAGCGTGGGCGGCATGCGCGCCTCGATCTACAACGCCGTGCCGCTGGCCGCCGTGGCCGCGCTGGTCGAGTACCTGAAGGAATTCGAGCGCCGCTATGGATGACGATCTGCAGCGCAAGCTGCGCCCCCTGCGCGACCGCATCGACGCGCTCGATGCTCAGATCCTGGACCTCCTGTCGCAGCGCGCCCGCGCCGCGCAGGAAGTCGGCGAGGCCAAGCACGCCGCCCACGCCGACGGCCCGGTGCTGCGTCCCGAACGTGAAGCCGAAGTGATCCGGCGCCTGCAGCAACTCAATCCCGGTCCGTTTCCGGCGGCTGGCGTGGCCTCGGTCTGGACCGAGATCATCTCGGCCTGCCGTGGCCTGGAGCGCGGCATGACCGTCGCCTACCTGGGCCCGCAAGGCTCGTTTTCCGAGCAGGCCGCGCTGGAGCATTTCGGCCACGCGGTGCAGAAGCTGCCGTGCGTGTCGTTCGATGAAGTCTTCCGCGCCGTCGAGGCGGGGCAGGCCGATGTCGGCATGGTGCCGGTCGAGAACTCCACCGAAGGCGCGGTCAACCGCAGCCTGGACCTGCTGCTGAACACGCCGCTGCGCATCCTGGGCGAGCGTTCGCTGGTGATCCGCCATTGCCTGATGTCGCAGTCCGGCAAGATGGACGGCATCAAGACGATTTCCGCGCATCCGCAGGCGCTGGCCCAGTGCCAGGGCTGGCTGACGCGCAACTACCCCGACCTGGAGCGCGTGGCCGCGGCCAGCAATTCCGAGGCGGCGCGCCTGGCCGCATCCGATCCGGCCATCGCCGCGATCGCCGGCGAAGTGGCCGCGCCGGCCTGGAACCTGCAGGTCGTCAGCGCCGGCATCCAGGACGATCCGCACAACCGCACGCGTTTCCTGGCCATCGGCAATATCGAGCCGCTGGTCAGCGGCAAGGACAAGACCAGCCTGATCCTGGCTGTCCCCAACCGCGCCGGCGCCGTCTACGAGATGCTGGCGCCGCTGGCGGCCAACGGCGTGTCGATGACGCGCTTCGAATCCCGCCCGGCCCGCACCGGCGAGTGGGAATACTATTTCTACGTCGATGTCCTGGGACATCGCAACGATCCGAATGTCGCGCTCGCCCTGGATACCCTGCGGGCGCAGGTCGCCTACCTGAAAGTGCTGGGTTCCTACCCGGCGCCGTGAGTCCTCCATGACCAACACTTCCAAGCCTCTCGCCGCTCCCGCGCACGTCAGCGCCATCGCGCCCTACCAGGCGGGCAAGCCCATCGAGGAACTGGCCCGCGAATTCGGGCTGGATCCGGCCGGGATCGTCAAGCTGGCCTCCAACGAGAACCCGCTGGGCATGCCGCAGTCGGCGCGCGCCGCCATGCTGGCCGCCGCCGAGTCGCTGGCGCGCTACCCGGATCCCAACGGCTTTGACCTGAAGGCCGCGCTGGCCGCGCGCTACGAAGTGCCGATGAACTGGATCACGCTGGGCAACGGCTCCAACGACATCCTGGAAATCGCCGCGCTGGCGCTGCTGGAGCCGGGCGCCTCGGCGGTCTACGCGCAGCATTCGTTCGCCGTCTACCGCCTGGCCACGCAGGCCCGCGGCGCGCGCCACATCGTGGTGCCGGCCAAGGACTACGGCCATGACCTGGACGCCATGTTCGACGCCATCGCCGACGACACGCGCCTCTTGTTCATCGCCAACCCCAACAACCCCACCGGCACCTTCGTGCCGGGCGACCAGGTGGCCGCGTTCCTGGAGCGCGTCCACGCCGCCCATGGCGACCGCGTCACGGTGGTGCTGGACGAGGCCTACAACGAATACCTCGAGCCGCAATTCCGTTTCGACAGCACCGCGCTGGTGCGCCGCTTTCCCAACCTGATCGTCTCGCGCACGTTCTCCAAGGCCTACGGCCTGGCCGGCCTGCGCGTGGGCTTCGCGGTGGCGCAGCCGGCCCTGACCGACCTGCTCAACCGCGTGCGCCAGCCGTTCAACGTCAACACGCTGGCGCAGGCCGCCGCCGTGGCCGCGCTGGGCGATGCCGCCTATCTGGAACAGGCCTACACCTCCAACAAGGCCGGCAAGGCGCAGCTGTGCGAAGCCTTTGACCGCCTCAAGCTGCGCTATGTGCCCAGCTATGGCAACTTCGTGCTGGTGCACGTGGGCGATGCGCCGCGCATCAACCTGGCGTTGCTCAAGCGCGGCGTGATCGTGCGCCCGGTGGCCGGCGACGGCCTGCCCGAGTGGCTGCGCGTGTCCATCGGCCTGCCGCAAGAGAACGCCCGCTTCATCGACGCGCTGACCGCCATCCTGTCCGAATGAACGGCGCGACCTCCAAGCCGAATCAGGGGGCCGCTGGCCCCCTGATTCCTGTGCTGGCCGTCGTCGGCGTGGGCCTGATCGGCGGTTCCTTCGCCGCGGCCCTGCGCCAGGCGGGGCAGGTGGGGCGGGTGCTGGGCGTGGGCCGCAATGCCGCGTCGCTGGCGCGCGCGGTCGAACTGGGCCTGATCGACGAAGCCGTCAGCGCCGAAGAGGCCGCCGCCCGCGCCGACCTGGTGTTCCTGGCCACGCCCGTGGGCGGTCTGAAGGACATGCTGGCGCGCATGCTGCCGCAGCTGCGCGATGGCACCCTGCTGACCGATGGCGGCAGCACCAAGGCCGAGGTGGTCGATGCCGCCCGCCTGGCGCTGGGCGCGCGCATTGGCCAGTTCGTGCCGGGCCATCCGATTGCCGGCGCCGAACGCACCGGCCCCGATGCCGCCGATGCCGGCCTGTATCGAGACCGCTGCGTCATCCTGACGCCGCTGGCGGAGAACGCCGCCGCCGCCGTGGCCCGGGTGCGCGAGGCCTGGCAGGCCTGTGGCGCCCGCGTGATCGACATGGACGCCGACGCGCACGACCGCGTGCTGGCCTCGGTCAGCCATCTGCCGCACCTGTTGTCGTCGGTCTATATGGAGCAGGTCGCCACCGCCGATGACGCCGCCACGCGGCTGGCGCTGGCCGGCAGCGGCTTCCGCGACTTCACCCGTATCGCGGCGGGCTCGCCCGAGATGTGGCGCGATATCTTTCTATCCAACCGCGACGCCATGCTGGCCGAGCTGGTGGCCGTGCGCGCCGTGCTGGATCGGGCCGAGCGCGCGATCGACGGCGGCGACGGCGCGGCCTTGCTGGCATTGCTGGACACGGCGGCGCAGGCGCGCCGCAACTGGCGCAAGGAGTAATCGACATGGGCGCTTTGCCTTTCCTGGATCTGCCGCGCGCGCGGCGCGCGCAGGGCGTCATGGCCTTGCCCGGTTCCAAGAGCATTTCCAATCGCGTGCTGCTGCTGGCGGCCATCGCCGACGGCGAGACCGCCATCACCGGGCTGCTCGATTCCGATGACACCCGCGTCATGCTGGCCGCCTTGCGCCAACTGGGCGTGGCGGTGTCCGAGCTGGCCGAGGGCCGCGTCACCGTGCGCGGCGTGAGCCGTTTTCCGGTCGACAGCGCCGACCTGTTCATGGGCAATGCCGGCACCGCGATCCGGCCGCTGACGGCGGCGCTGGCGCTGATGGGCGGCGATTACCGCCTGTCGGGCGTGCCGCGCATGCACGAGCGTCCCATCGGCGACCTGGTCGATGCGCTCAAGGCGCTCGGCGCCCGTATCGACTACCTGGGCCAGCCCGGCTATCCACCGCTGCATATCGGCCGCGGCGAGATCGCCACGCCGGCCGTGACGCGGGTGCAAGGCTCGGTCTCCAGCCAGTTCCTGACCGCCTTGCTGCTGGCGGCGCCGCTGCAGGCCGCGCAGAGCGGCCAGCCGGTGGTGATCGAAGTGGCGGGCGAGCTGATCTCCAAGCCGTACATCGAGATCACGCTGAACCTGATGGCGCGCTTCGGCGTGGCCGTGCAGCGCGACGGCTGGAGCCGTTTCACCATCGCCGGCGGCGCGCGCTACCGCAGTCCGGGGCAGATCGCGGTCGAGGGCGATGCCTCGACCGCCTCGTACTTCCTGGCGCTTGGCGCCATCGGCGGCGGCCCGCTGCGGGTGACCGGCGTGGGCGCCGACAGCATCCAGGGCGACGTCAAGTTCGCCGACACCCTGGCCGCCATGGGCGCGACCGTGACCTACGGCGAAGGCTGGATTGAGGTGACCGGCGTGCGCGTGGCCGAGGGCGGTCGCCTGAAGGCCTTCGACACCGATTTCAACCTGATCCCCGACGCCGCCATGACGGCCGCCGCGCTGGCGCTGTACGCCGACGGCCCCTGCCGCCTGCGCAACATCGGCAGCTGGCGCGTCAAGGAGACCGACCGCATCCACGCCATGCAGACCGAGCTGGAAAAGCTGGGCGCGCAGGTGGAATCGGGGCCGGATTGGCTGCGCGTGACCCCGCCGGCCGACGGCGCCTGGCGCGACGCGCATATCGGCACCTGGGACGACCATCGCATGGCGATGTGCTTTTCGCTGGCCGCGTTCGGCCCGGCCGCGGTGCGGATTCTGGATCCGGGTTGCGTCAGCAAGACGTTCCCGGGTTACTTTGATGTCTACGCCGGCCTGGTGTCGGCGTAGTGAACCAGGGCTTCGGCCCATTGCCCCTCTACATGACTTCGATTGATCCGATCGTGACTTCCGCCGCCCCTGTCATCACCATCGATGGCCCCACCGCCTCGGGCAAGGGCACCGTCGCCCACCGCGTCGCCAAGGCGCTGGGCTGGGCGGTGCTGGACAGCGGCGCGCTCTACCGGCTGACCGCCCTGGCGGCGATCAACCGCGGCGTCGACGCGGCCGACGAGCCCGCCGTGGCGCGGGTGGCCGAGACGCTGGACGTGCGTTTCGACGGCCCTCACGTCTATCTGGAAGGCGCCGACGTCGGCCATGAAATCCGCCGCGAGGCCGTCGGCAACTTCGCTTCCCGCGTGGCGGCGTTCCCCGGCGTGCGGCAGGCGCTGCTCGAGCGCCAGCGTGCGTTCCGCCTGCTTCCCGGACTGGTGGCCGACGGCCGCGACATGGGCACGGTGGTGTTCCCTGATGCGTCCCTGAAGGTGTTCCTGGTGGCCGATGTGGTCGCGCGAGCCGAGCGGCGGCGTAAGCAGTTGATCGAAAAGGGAATTTCTGCTAATCTAGACGACCTTTTGCGGGATATGCGCGAGCGGGATGCCCGCGACACGCAGCGCGCCACGGCGCCGCTTGCTCCCGCAGCGGATGCACACGTGCTGGATTCGTCGAATCTGACGATTGCGGAAACCGTGCAGGCAATACTGGATCTCTGGCAGGCCAGCCCCACGCATTGAGGGGCGGGCACCGGCCAATCTCGTTTGAATGGCGGGTATCCCCGCCAGTCGTTTGAATGGCGGGCATCTTCGCCAGTCGTTTTTTTTATCGGCCCTGTCTTCGCCAGGCGAAACCCCCACGGGACACCCCGCAAGGGCAAACCGGCAGGCAGGTATTTTGACTCCACTGTGGCGGGCAATCCGCTGCGGTGTGTTCTTAACGGCCATTTCGGCCCAATGGATTTCAACCCCATGTCTTCCGTTTCCACTACCGCCACCGGCGGCGAAAGTTTCGCCGACCTTTTCGCCCAGAGCCTCAAGAGCCAGGACATGAAGTCCGGCGAGGTCATCAGCGCCGAAGTCGTGCGCGTCGACCATAACTTCGTCGTCGTCAACGCCGGCCTGAAGTCCGAAGCGCTGATCCCCCTGGAAGAGTTCCTGAACGACCAGGGCGAGCTCGAAGTGCAACCCGGCGATTTCGTCTCGGTGGCCATCGATTCCCTGGAAAACGGCTACGGCGACACCATCCTGTCGCGTGACCGCGCCAAGCGCCTGTCGGCCTGGCTGCAACTGGAAAAGGCCCTGGAAAACGGCGAGCTGGTCACCGGCACCATCACCGGCAAGGTGAAGGGCGGCCTGACCGTCATGACCAACGGCATCCGCGCGTTCCTGCCGGGTTCGCTGGTGGATCTGCGTCCGGTCAAGGACACGACCCCGTACGAAGGCAAGACCCTCGAATTCAAGGTCATCAAGCTCGACCGCAAGCGCAACAACGTCGTGCTGTCGCGTCGCCAGGTGCTGGAAGCCAGCATGGGCGAAGAGCGCCAGAAGCTGCTCGAAACCCTGCACGAAGGTGCTGTGGTCAAGGGCGTGGTCAAGAACATCACCGACTACGGCGCGTTCGTGGACCTGGGCGGCATCGACGGCCTGCTGCACATCACCGACATGGCCTGGCGCCGTGTGCGTCACCCCTCCGAAGTCCTGCAAGTGGGTCAGGAAGTCGAAGCCAAGGTCCTCAAGTTCGACCAGGAAAAGAGCCGCGTCTCGCTGGGCGTCAAGCAGCTGGGCGAAGATCCGTGGGTGGGCCTGGCTCGCCGCTACCCGCAAGGCACCCGCCTGTTCGGCAAGGTCACCAACCTGACCGACTACGGCGCGTTCGTTGAAGTCGAAGCCGGCATCGAAGGCCTGGTGCACGTCTCCGAAATGGACTGGACCAACAAGAACGTCGATCCGCGCAAGGTCGTGACCCTGGGCGAAGAAGTCGAAGTCATGGTCCTGGAAATCGACGAAGACCGTCGTCGCATCTCGCTGGGCATGAAGCAGTGCCGCCAGAACCCGTGGGAAGAGTTCGCCACCAACTTCAAGCGTGGTGACAAGGTCCGCGGCGCCATCAAGTCGATCACCGACTTCGGCGTGTTCGTCGGCCTGCCCGGCGGCATCGATGGCCTGGTTCACCTGTCCGACCTGTCGTGGACGGAAACCGGCGAAGAAGCCGTGCGCAACTTCAAGAAGGGCGACGAGATCGAAGCCGTGGTTCTGGGCATCGATACCGACAAGGAACGCATCTCGCTGGGCATCAAGCAGCTGGAAGGCGACCCCTTCAACAACTTCGTTGCCACGTTCGACAAGGGCGCCGTGGTTCCGGGCACCATCAAGTCGGTCGAAGCCAAGGGCGCCGTCGTGACGCTGTCCGTGGACGTCGAAGGCTACCTGCGCGCTTCCGAGATCTCCTCGGGCCGCGTCGAAGATGCCACCACCGTGCTGACCGCCGGCGAGAACATCGAAGCCATGATCGTCAACATCGACCGCAAGACGCGTTCGATCCAGCTGTCGATCAAGGCCCGTGACAACGCCGAAACCGCCGAAACGATCCAGCGCATGTCCGACGCCAGCGCTTCGTCCGGCACCACCAACCTCGGCGCGCTGCTGAAGGCCAAGCTGGACCAACAGCGCAACGACGGTTAATTCGTGACCAAGTCGGAGCTGATCGCCGCCTTGGCGGCCCGCTATCCTCAGCTGGCCGCCCGCGACACCGATTACGCGGTCAAGACCGTGCTCGATGCAATGACCCAGGCCCTGGCCTCGGGCCAGCGCATCGAGATCCGCGGTTTTGGCAGCTTCTCGCTGTCGCAGCGGTCTCCCCGTATCGGCCGCAACCCGAAATCCGGCGAACAAGTGCTGGTGCCTGGCAAACAGGTGCCGCACTTCAAGGCGGGCAAGGAGTTGCGCGAGCGGGTGGATTTGGTCGGCGGCAATGACGAGGACGCTCAATCCTCTGGATCGAGTGAACCGATGCCGTCCATGGCGAGCATGCACGCCATGCACTGACGGCACGGCCAGCAAGCTGCCTTCGGGCAGATCGGACCGCGAGCAAACGCCCCTTGAGCAATCAAGGGGCTTTGTTTTTGCGGAGGTCGCTTACAATTGACCCTCTCGAATTCTTAGGAGCATGCGTCATGCGCTACCTTGTCTGGGCCCTGCGATTGCTCGTGTTCGTGGCGGTATTGATGTTCGCGTTGAAGAACACCGATCCCGTCGCCGTGAAGTTCTACGCCGATTACGTGGTGCAGGATGTGCCGCTGATCGTCGTCATGCTGGTGGTGTTCGTGGTCGGCGCCCTGTTCGGCCTGCTGCTGACCGTGCCGGCCGCCATGCGCCGCCGCCGCGAGGCCATCCGCCTGCGCCGCGAGCTCGACCGCGTGCAGGCCGCCGTGAACGGCACCACGCCGGCCGTGCCGCCGGAAGCCGTCGCGCCGATGTCGCCGCTGTGACGGCGCCGCGCCGTCCGCAAGCCTTTCTTTTCCGCATTGAATCTACGCAAGAGCCCGCATAGTGGATTTTGAACCTTGGTGGTTGATATTCGTGCCGGTGTTGTTCGCGCTCGGCTGGCTGGCCGCGCGCTTCGACATCCGGCAGATGTTGCGGGAAACCCGCAGCCTGCCCGATTCGTATTTCCGGGGCCTGAACTTCCTGCTCAATGAGCAGCCCGACCGCGCCATCGACGCGTTCGTCGAGGTGGCCAAGCTCGATCCCGAGACCACCGAACTGCACTTCGCGCTGGGCAGCCTGTTCCGTCGCCGCGGCGAAATGGAGCGCGCCATCCGCGTGCACCAGAGCCTGCTGAACCGTTCCGACCTGCCCGCCGCCGAGCGCGAGCACGCGCAGCACGAATTGGCGCAGGACTTCCTCAAGGCCGGCATGCTCGACCGCGCCGAAAACGGCTTCGAGCAGCTCAAGGACACGCGCTACGCCTTGCCGGCGCTGCGTTCGCTGATCCGCATCTACGAATCCGAGCACGACTGGCCGCGCGCCATCGAGGCCGTCAAGACGCTGCACGGCCTGGTGGACGAGCCGGTGCCGCAGATCGTGCATTACTACTGCGAGCAGGCCGCGACGGCGCTGGCGGCCAAGCCGCCCAACGTCGATGCCGCGCACGCCGCCCTGGATGCCGCCGACCATGCCTTGTCGACCGCCGACGCCGGCATGTCGAGCAAGGGCGCCGTGGTGCGCACCGCCATGCTGCGCGCGCGCCTGGCGCTGATCGAACAGGATCCCAAGCGCGAGCGGTTGTACCTGGAGTCGGTCATGACCGACTCCCCCGAGTACGCCGGCCTGGTGGCCGAGCAGTTGCTGGCCAACTATCGCGCCGCCGGCCAGGCCGAGGCCGGGCTGGAATTGCTGCAGCGCCAGTACGCGCGCCACGCCTCGCTCGACCTGTTCAACGTCGTGTTCCGCGAATTGCGCGTGCAGCAGGGCTCCGCGCCGGCCTGGGCCTTTGCCCGGGGCGCGTTGCGCAACCATCCCTCGTTGCTCGGCCTGGACCGCCTGCTGGAGGCCGAACTGGCCAATCCGGAGGGCGCGAGCGAGCATGGCCCCGTGCCTGGAGCCGACCTCACGCTGCTGCGCAGCCTGATTCACAAGCATACGCAACGACTGGACCGCTACGCGTGCCGGAACTGCGGTTTTCAAGCGCGCCGCTTCTATTGGCAATGTCCTGGCTGCAACGCCTGGGAAACCTACGCGCCGCGCCGTCTGGAAGAACTTGAATGAGCCAATTTCCCGCCGAATCCATTTCGCATAGCCGCGTGCTCGTGGTGGGCGATGTCATGCTGGACCGTTACTGGTTCGGCGAGGTGGAGCGTATTTCCCCCGAGGCGCCGGTGCCGGTGGTGCGTGTCGCGCGCCGCGAGGACCGCCTGGGCGGCGCCGCCAACGTGGCGCGCAACGTCGCCGCGCTGGGCGGCCACGTCACGCTGGTGGGCGTGCTGGGCGAGGACGAGGCCGGCGACAGCGTGCGCCGCCTGGCCGCCGAGGCCGGCATCCAGGCCGAGCTGATCACCGACCTGAGCCTGCACACCACGCTGAAGATGCGCGTGCTGGGCCGCCAGCAGCAGCTGCTGCGCGTCGACTTCGAGCAGCACCCGGCGCAGGAGGCGCTCGACAGCATCGACGCCGCGCTGGCGCGTCACCTGGCCAACCACGACATCGTGGTGCTGTCCGACTACGCCAAGGGCGTGCTGACGCGGGTCGAGTCGCTGATCGCGCTGGCCCGCAGCGCCGGCATCCCGGTGCTGGTCGATCCCAAGGGCGACGACTATTCGCGCTATCGCGGCGCGACGCTGGTCACGCCCAACCGTTCCGAAATGCAGCAGGCCGTGGGCCGCTGGAATTCCGAATCCGAACTGACCGATCGCGCGCAGCGCCTGCGCGCCGATCTGGACCTGGAAGCCTTGCTCGTGACGCGTTCCGAGCAGGGCATGACTTTGTTTACCGACACGGGCCGCGAGCACATCGACGCGCAGGCGCACGAGGTGTTCGACGTGTCCGGCGCGGGCGATACCGTGCTGGCGACGCTGGCCGTCTCGCGCGCCATCGGCCTGCCGTGGGCGGATGCCATGGGCTGGGCCAACCGGGCCGGCGGCATCGCCGTGGGCAAGCTGGGCACGTCCGTCGTCACCGCCGCCGAACTGGCAGGAGAACTCTCATGATCGTCGTTACTGGAGCCGCGGGCTTCATTGGCAGCAACCTGGTGCGCGGCCTGAACCGCCGCGGGATCGAGGACATCATCGCGGTCGATGACCTGACCGAGGGCGACAAGTTCGTCAACCTGGTCGACTGCAAGATCGCCGACTACATGGACAAGGACGACTTCCGTCGCCGCGTCGCCGATGGCAGCCTGCCGGAGATCCGCGCCGTGCTGCACCAGGGCGCCTGCTCGGACACCACCGAGCGCAACGGCCGCTACATGCTCGACAACAACTACCGCGTCACGCTGGAGCTGTTCGAGTTCTGCCAGGCGCGCCGCATTCCCTTCCTGTATGCCTCGTCGGCCGCGGTCTACGGCGGTTCGTCGATCTACGTGGAAGATCCGGCCAACGAAGGCCCCCTGAACGTCTACGGCTATTCCAAGCTGCTGTTCGACCAGGTGCTGCGCAAGCGCATGGACAGCCTGACCGCGCAGGTCGTGGGGCTGCGTTATTTCAACGTCTATGGTCCGCATGAGCAGCACAAGGGCCGCATGGCGTCGGTGGCCTTCCACAACATGAACCAGTTCCTGGAGCACGGCCACGTGCGCCTGTTCGCCGGCTGGGAGGGCTACGTGGATGGCGGCCAGAGCCGCGACTTCATCTCGGTCGAGGACGTGGTGGCGGTCAACCTGCACTTCCTCGATCATCCGGAGCAGTCCGGCGTGTTCAATTGCGGCACGGGCCGGGCCCAGCCGTTCAACGACGTCGCCGCGGCCGTGGTCAACACGCTGCGCGCCGAGCGCGGCGAGGCGCAACTGACGCTGGCCCAGCTGGTCGAGCTGGACCTGATCCGCTACATCCCGTTCCCGGACGACCTGAAGGGCCGTTACCAGAGCTACACCCAGGCCGACGTCAGCCGCCTGCGCGCGGCGGGTTTCACCGCCCCGATGCGCGACGTGCAGACCGGCGTGGCCGAGTACGTGCGCTACTGGCGCGCGCGCAAGTAAGGCGCGCCGGCCGCCGCCTGGCGGTGGCCGGTCCGTGTCAAAAAAGAGCCGCCGTTCCGGGCGGCTTTTTTTCGCCCGCGTAGTTGCCGGGGTGGATCAATCCATTCACCGGGCATCCGCGGGGAATGCCCGGCGGGCCATGATCCGGAGGTGGCGCGGCAACCGTTGCGCCGCGTTTTTCCGGAGACCTGTCCATGAATCCCTTCCTCCATTCCACCGTCGCCCGCCGCCTGCCCGCGCTGCCGTGGCGCCGCCCACAACCCGTTGCCGCGCGACGCGGCCCGCCCGTGTTGCGCCAGGCGCTGGGCGCGGCCCTGCTGGCAGCCGGCGTGGCGCACGCGCCGGCGCAGGCGCTGGACCTGAACGACGCCACCGCGCAGCAGCTCGAGGGCATCCGCGGCATCGGGCCGCGCACGGCGCAGATCATCGTCGGCGAACGCGAGCGCGCCGGCCGGTTCGAGTCGCTGCAGGACCTCGCCGACCGGGTGCGCGGCATCAGCCAGAAGAAGGCCGAGGCCCTGGGGGCCGGCGGCCTGACGGTGGGCGCGGCGGGCGCTGATCCGAAGGTCGCGGGCGCGAAGGCGGCGGTCCCGGCGCCGGTCAGATCCGCGCCGGGGGCGGGCGCCGCCAAGGCCGCCCCCGCGGGTGGCGCGGCCAGGCCGGGAGCGGCCCAGACGGGTAAGCCCGCGGCGGCATCGCGACCCTGATCGGCGCCGCCACGGCGTCCCTGCGTCGCCATGTCCGCCGTCGCCATCGTCGGGGCGGACGCCGGCCTTGCCCGGCGCCTGGCGTTGCAGGGGCCGCCAGGCGCGGAACCCCTGGCGCGAGCGCGGCCTTTGGCGGCACGCCGCGCCGGGCGGGGTTATCATCGGCTTCATGACTACTACCTATCCCACTATCGAGCAGACCGTCGGCAACACGCCGCTGGTGCGCCTGCAGCGCATTCCCGGCGCCGCCGGGGCGGCGCGCGGCAACGTCATCCTGGCCAAGCTGGAAGGCAACAATCCGGCCGGCTCGGTGAAGGACCGTCCGGCGCTCTCCATGATCAAGCATGCCGAGGAGCGCGGCGACATCAAGCCGGGCGACACGCTGATCGAGGCGACCAGCGGCAACACCGGCATCGCGCTGGCCATGGCCGCCGCCATGCGCGGCTACCGCATGATCCTGATCATGCCCGACAACCTGTCGGTGGAGCGCCGCGCCGCCATGACGGCCTACGGCGCCGAGCTGATCCTGACGCCGGCCGACAAGGGCGGCATGGAATACGCCCGCGACCTGGCCACCGAAATGCAGGCCGATGGCCGCGGCGTGGTGCTGGACCAGTTCGCCAATCCGGACAACCCGCGCGCCCACATCGAAGGCACCGGCCCGGAAATCTGGACCCAGACCGACGGCCGCGTGACGCACTTCGTCAGCGCCATGGGCACGACCGGCACCATCATGGGCGTGTCCACCTACCTGAAGTCGCGCAATCCGGCGGTGCAGGTGGTGGGCGCGCAGCCGGCCGAGGGCTCGTCGATTCCCGGCATCCGCAAATGGCCGGAAGCCTACCTGCCCAAGATCTTCGACCGCAGCCGCGTGGACGCCTACGAGTCCATCCAGCAGGCCGAGGCCGAGGCCATGGCGCGCCGCCTGGCCGCCGAAGAGGGCATCTTCGGCGGCATTTCGTCCGCCGGCGCGCTGGTGGCCGCCTTGCGCGTGGCCGAGCGCGTGAATGACGCGACCATCGTCTTCATCGTCTGCGATCGCGGCGACCGCTACCTGTCCACGGGCGTCTTCAACAACTGACGCCTTGCGCGGGCCGGTCCCGCGCCCAGGAAAAACGCCCCACGTCCCGGATGTCATCCGGGGCGTGGGGCGTTTGCGTTGCGGGCCCGGCGGTGCGGCGCCGGCCAGTCCTTATTCGGGCTGGATGTTGGCGTCCTTCATGACCTTGATCCAGCGCGCGCTTTCGGCCAGGTTGAAGGCTTCGGCTTCCTGGTAGCTCATGGTGCTGGGCAGGGTGCCTTGCGACTTCAGCGCCTCGACCACCTTGGGCGATTGCGACGCCTCGATCATGGCCTTGTTGAGCTTGGCGATGATGGGTTCGGGCGTGTCCTTGGGCACCCACATGCCGTACCAGGTGACGATGTCGAAACCGGGCAGGCCGTTCTCGGCGATGGTCGGGACGTCGGGCAGCTCGGCCAGGCGGGTCTTGGTGGTGACGGCGATGGGGCGCACCTTGCCGCTCTGGATCAGGGGCAGGGCGGGCGCCAGCGGCGCGTACATCAGGTCGACGTGGCCGCCGGCGACGTCGGTCAGGGCCGGGCTGCTGCCACGGTAGCCGACGTGCGAGATGGACGCCTTGGTGGTGGTGTTGATCAGCTCGCCGGCCAGGTGCGGCAGCGTGGCCACGCCGGGCGAGGCAAAGCTGAGCGAACCCGGCTGGGCCTTGGCCTGCGCGATCAGTTCGCCGAAGGTCTTGAACTTGGAGTCGGGCGGCACCACGGCCACCATCGGCACCGTGCCCAGCACGCCGACCATGCGGAAGTCCTTGATCGGGTCGAACGTCAGGCTCTTGAACTGGGCGGGGTAGATGCCCTGCACCGACGGATTCATCAGCACCGTGTAGCCATCGGCCGGCGCGCGCGCGACCTGGGCGGCGCCGATGGTGCCGCTGGCGCCGGGACGGCTTTCGATCACCAGGGGATGGCCCAGGATCTCACCCATGCGCACCGCGATCACGCGGCCCACCACGTCGGTCGGGCCACCCGCGGCCCACGGCATGATCACGCGGATCGGCTTGTCGGGATAGGCGTCCTGCGCCTGTGCGCCAGCCAGCGGCAGGGCCCCGATGGCGATCGCCGAGCATGCCGCGGCGAGCAAAGTGCGCTTGTTCATCTGCTGTCTTCTCCTACAAAGGTTAGGTTGGCCGAGGGTAGGGCCGCGTACAGCAGCGCCTTGACCTCTTTCAGTTGCTGGCCAGTGGTGGCTTCGTTCTTCTGCATGCGCCCCAGGGGGCCGGCCACCACGATGGCGAAGGGTTGTTCATAGGCCCGGAACCCGAGCGAGATGGACATCACGTCCTCGACGTTTTCGCCGAGGGAGCGTTGCCAGCCGCGCTGGATGCCGGCCTGCAGGTCGCGGTCGAACGCGGCCTGGCTGGTGAGGGTGGTTTCGGTGTACGAGGCGAAGCCGGGATAGGTCTTGAACCATTTCTGGCGCTCGTCCTCGGGCAGCACCGAGAGCAGGGCCTTGCCCGAGCTGGTGGCGTGCACCGCCTTGAATCCGCCGGGCTGGTGCGAGAAGCGGATGGTCTGCTTGGACTCGGCGACGATCAGGTACACGACCTTGTCGTCGGCCAGCTTGGCCAGCAGGGCGGTCTCGCCGGTGATGTCGCGCACCCGCGCCAGCACCGGCTCGATCACGGCGTTCAGCGGGTCGCTGCGGCAGATCAGGGTGGCGACGTGGATCAGCTTCTGCGTCGGGTAGTAGCCGTGCTTCTTGCCGATCTCGTACAGATAGCCGCGCGCCACCATGGTCTTGAGCAGACCATGGCAGCTGGACAGCGGGATCTCCATCTGCGCGGCGATCTCGCTGTACAGCAATGGCTTCTGCGCCTCGGCGAAGAGGTTCAGAACATCCAGGACTCGTGCGGCTGTTTTCACATCCATGATGTTATTATCCTATATGTGATAAATTTGTGTCAAATTCTTAATTCATGGCCAAGGAGCCGCGCCACATGAGATGGAAGAACCGTCCCGAGGGATCGAACTGGGGAGACTTCGGCCCTGATGACCAACGGGGTTGCCTGAATTACATCACTCCCGCGAACGTGATGAAGGGAATCCAGGAAGTCCGCGAGGGCTTGAGCTTCTGTCTGTCGCTGCCGCTGGACTACCCCGGCGGCAACGGCGTCAACGTGCGCCGCCATCCGCCCAAGCTGCGCCCGACCGAGCGTGACGGCGACCAGTACCTGAACTTCCCGCTGGGCCGCCTGCGCCCTGGTTGCGTCGACGTGCTGAGCGATGACATCGTCGAGATGAGCCTGCAGTACTCGACCCAGTGGGACTCGCTGGCGCACGTGGGCGCGCTGTTCGACGCCAACGGCGACGGCCTGCCCGAACGCGTCTACTACAACGGCTACCGCCCCAACGAACACGTGGTCGGCCCGGTGGACTATGACGTCGACAATGGTTTCGCCAAGACCGATCTGGGCCAGGGCGGGGCCTCCCACGCCAAGAAGCTGGACATCACCCAGCTGGCCGAATCCTGCCTGCAGAGCCGCGGCGTCATGGTCGACCTGGCCCGGCATTATGGCCGCGAGCAGAAGTCGGTGGGCTACGACGACCTGATGCGCATCATCGAGGCCGACCGCATCGAGATCGAGCAGGGCGACATCGTGCTGTTCCACACCGAATTCGGCGATGCGCTGCTGGAAAAGCAGCGCCAGCCGGATCACCACACCCTGCACGAGATCTGCGCCGGGCTGGATGGCAGCGACGAGAAGCTGCTGCAATGGATCACCGATTCCAAGGTGGCCGCGATGGCGTCGGACAATCATGCGCTGGAAATCTACCCGACGCAGAAGCCCAACGCCTGCTGCGCGGCGCTGCCGCTGCATCACCACTGCATCTTCAAGCTCGGCCTGCCGATCGGCGAGATGTGGTACCTGGGCGCGCTGGCCCGCTGGCTGACCGCCAACGGCCGCAGCCG
>NZ_CYTU01000002.1:312277-357283 GCF_001299375.1 Achromobacter sp. 2789STDY5608621
CTGCAGCCGGGCGCCGGCCGCGGTCAGCGTGCCCCAGGTCTGCTTGGGTTCCAGGCCGCCGTCCACCAGCGCGGTGGGGTCGGCCGGCAGCGCCACCGGCGCGAACACCGGCAGGCCGCGTTGCCAGCCATGCTGCGACAGGAAGCTGCCGACCGACATGATGGCGTCGCGGGTATTGTTGGTCAGGTCGATATGGCCGCTGCCATCGCCGTCCACCGCGTAGTGCTTGATGCTGGTGGGCATGAACTGCGGCATGCCGATGGCGCCGGCATAGGAGCCGCGGGTTTCGAGATCGAGCTTGCCGGTCATGGCGAGCGTCAGGAAGTCGGCCAGCTGGCCGCGGAACATGGTGGCGCGCTCGGGCTTGGCCGGGTCCGGATAGTCGAAGGCCAGCGTGGTCAGCGCGTCCAGCACGCGGAAATTGCCCATGTTGCGGCCATACAGCGTTTCAACGCCGATGATCGAGGCGATGATCGGGGCCGGGACGCCGAAGCGCTGCGCGGCCTGGTTGAGCTGGTCGCGATGCTCGTTGTAGAACTCCACGCCCCAGCCGATGCGCTTGGGCTCGACGAAGCGCGAGCGGTAGGTCAGCCAGCTGCGCCAGACCTTCTTGCCCGGGGGCGACGGCGCGATCAGGCGCGCCACCGTGGCGTTGTAGCGCGTGCTTTCGAGGGCGGAGACCATCGGCTTGAGCGGCAGGTTGCGCTCGGCGGCCAGGCTTTCGACGAAGCTGCGCACCTCGGGGCGCAGGACGCCGCTGGGGGTGAGGGCGGCCGGGCCATCGTCCGCCAGTTCGGGACCGGGGGTCGGCGCCGCGGGTCCGATGCGGATGGGGGCGGGGTTGCCGGCGGTGGCCGCGGGGGGCAGGGCGGCGGACGGATTCGAGGCGGTGGGAGCGGTGGTGGAACAGCCGGCCAGGAGGGCCGACAAGGTGCCGAGTTGCAGTAATCGCCGACAGATGAACATAATCTTCCTTATGGAGACCATGTATCTTACCCACCCGGCATGCCGCTTGCATGAAATGGGCAGTTGGCATCCGGAAAGCCCGCAGAGGCTGGACGCCATTTCCGACCAATTGCTCGCCAGCGGCCTGATGCCCTATCTGGATGACCGGCAGGCGCCCCAGGCGTCCCGCCATGACGTGCTGCGGGTGCACACTGTCCAGTACCTGGACAGTCTGCGCGAACATACGCCCGAGCAAGGGTATTACCCGATAGATCCCGACACCCTGATGAATCCGCACACCTACGAGGCCGCGCTGTACGCCGCCGGCGCCGGGGTGGCGGCGGTCGACGCGGTCATCGGCGGCGAGGCCCGCACCGCTTTTTGTGCGGTGCGTCCGCCAGGGCACCATGCCTGCCGCTCGCAGGCGATGGGCTTCTGCTTCCTGAACAACGTGGCCATCGCGGCCCGCCACGCCATGGACTTCCATGGCCTGTCGCGGGTGGCCATCGTCGACTTCGACGTGCACCACGGCAACGGCACCGAGGACGTCTTCGCCGGCGACGAGCGGGTGCTGATGTGCAGCATTTTCCAGCACCCGTTCTTTCCCAACAGCGGCACCGAGCACCCGGCGGCCAACATGGTCAACGTGCCGGTGGCGGCCTATACGGCGGGCGCGGCCGTGCGCGGCATCGTCACCGACACCTGGCTGCCGCGGCTCGAGGCGCACCGCCCGGAACTCATTCTGATTTCGGCCGGCTTCGACGCCCATCGCGAGGATGACATGGGTCAAATGGGGCTGGTGGAGGCCGACTATGCATGGATCACCGAGCAGCTCGTGGACGTGGCCGAGCGCCATTGCCAGGGGCGGATCGTCAGCACGCTCGAGGGCGGTTACAACCTGTCCGCCCTGGGACGCAGCGTCGTGGCCCATATACGGGCGCTGGCGAAGCTGTAGAATCAGGAAAAAATTGTGCAATGCGATCCCGGCGGATCGTTAACTCCCCCGGGTAACTATTTCCATTTGGAGGCAGCGGGATGAAGGTGTTGGTACCTGTCAAGCGCGTCGTTGACTACAACGTCAAGGTGCGCGTCAAGTCTGATCAGACCGGCGTGGATATCGCCAATGTGAAGATGTCCATGAACCCCTTTGACGAGATCGCCGTCGAGGAAGCCACCCGCCTGAAGGAAAAGGGCGCCGTGGCCGAAGTCGTGGCGGTTTCTTGCGGCGTTGCGCAATGCCAGGAAACGCTGCGCACCGCCATGGCCATCGGCGCCGACCGCGGCGTGCTGGTCCAGACCGACGCCGAACTGCAACCCCTGGCCGTGGCCAAGCTGCTCAAGGCGCTGGTCGACAAGGAACAGCCGCAACTGGTGATCCTGGGCAAGCAGGCCATCGACGACGACGCCAACCAGACCGGCCAGATGCTGGCCGCGCTGCTGGACTGGCCGCAAGCCACGTTCGCCAGCAAGGTCGAGCTGGCCGACGGCAAGGCCACGGTCACGCGCGAAGTCGACGGCGGCCTGGAAACGCTGACGCTCAAGCTGCCGGCCATCATCACCACCGACCTGCGCCTGAACGAGCCGCGCTACGTCACGCTGCCCAACATCATGAAGGCCAAGAAGAAGCAGCTGGACACCGTCACCCCGGATGAACTGGGTGTCGATCCGGCGCCCCGCCTGAAGACGCTCAAGGTCAGCGAGCCGCCCGCCCGCAAGGCCGGCATCAAGGTGGCCGATGTCGCGGCCCTGGTGGACAAACTCAAGAACGAAGCGAAGGTGGTTTGAGATGACGACGCTGGTTATTGCCGAACACGATAACGCCCAGCTCAAGGGCGCAACCCTGAACGCCGTCGCCGCCGCTGCCAAGATCGGAGGCGACGTCCACGTGCTGGTCGCCGGCGCCAATGCCCGCGCCGTGGCCGACCAGGCCGCGCAAGCGGCCGGCGTGGCCAAGGTGCTGCTGGCCGACGCTCCGCAGCTGGCCGACGGCCTGGCCGAGAACGTCGCCGCCCAGGTGCTGGCCGTGGCCTCCGGCTACAGCCACATCCTGTTCCCGGCCACCGCCTCGGGCAAGAACGTCGCCCCGCGCGTCGCCGCCAAGCTCGACGTGGCCCAGATCTCCGACATCATCGGCGTGGAATCCGCCGACACGTTCCAGCGCCCGATCTACGCCGGCAATGCCATCGCCACCGTGCAATCGGCCGACCCGGTCAAAGTCATCACCGTGCGCACCACCGGCTTTGACGCCGTGGCCGCGCAGGGCGGCTCGGCCGCCGTGGAAGACGTTGCCGCCGTGGCCGATTCCGGCCTGTCGAGCTTCGTCGGCCGCGAAGTCGCCAAGAGCGACCGTCCGGAACTGGCCGGCGCCCGCGTCGTCGTTTCCGGCGGCCGTGGCCTGGGCAGCGCCGAGAACTTCAAGATCCTGGATCCGCTGGCCGATAAGCTCGGCGCCGCCCTGGGCGCCTCGCGCGCCGCGGTCGACGCCGGCTACGCGCCGAACGATTGGCAGGTCGGCCAGACCGGCAAGATTGTTGCGCCGCAGCTGTACGTGGCCGTCGGCATTTCCGGCGCCATCCAGCACCTGGCCGGCATGAAGGATTCCAAGGTCATCGTGGCCATCAACAAGGATCCCGAGGCGCCGATTTTCGGCGTGGCCGATTATGGCCTGGTGGGTGATCTGTTCCAGGTCGTTCCCGAACTGACCGGCGCGCTGTAAAGCGTCATTACCGGCAGTCCCCGAGCCCGCGCGCGTTACGCCCGCGGGCTTTTTCATGCCTGGTTTTTATGCGCCGGTTGTTTTTCCTGTTTGCCTGACAATCGAAACTATTTGATATTTACTATCCAAATCTTTTGATCTTTTGAAGGATTCTGATAATGTGTCTCGCGCGCAGCTAGACACGGCGTAAGTGCTTGACCGGTACATAACGAAGGAGATTCGGGATGGAATGGTTCTTTGACACTCTGCGAAAATATCCGGAGCTTGCGATTTTCCTTACCCTGGGTCTCGGGTATTGGATCGGCGCCAAGAAAATATTCGGATTCAATCTGGGGGCGGTGACTGGCACCTTGCTGGTCGGTGTGCTGGTCGGCCAGCTCGACATCACGATCGCCCCGATCGTCAAACAAGTCTTTTTCCTGCTGTTCCTGTTCGGACTGGGCTATGGCGTCGGCCCGCAATTCTTCCGCGGCATGAAAAGCGATGGCCTGCCGCAGGTCATCTTCGCCGTCGTCATCTGCGTCATCTGCCTGCTGGTCACCTGGGGCACCGCCGTCGGATTCGGTTTCGACGCCGGCACCGGTGCGGGCCTGTTGTCCGGTGCGCAGACTATTTCCGCGGTGATGGGCGTGGCGACCGACACCATCAACGGCCTGGGCATCGATGCGGCCACCAAGAAGAAATGGATCGACAGCATCCCGGTGGCGTACGCGGTCTGCTACATCTTCGGCACCGTCGGCAGCGCCTGGCTGCTGGCCTCGCTCGGCCCGAAGCTGATGCGCGTGGACATCGTCAAGGAGTGCCAGGAGTACGAGGCCAAGATGTCCGGCGGCGCCGACTCGATGGAACTGTCGGGCTATCGCAAGTTCATCTCCCGCGCCTACAAGCTCGACCATTCCGAATTCGTCGGCAAGACCGTGGGCGATATCGAGTCGCGCTTCGTCGAGGCGCGCGTATTCGTCGAACGCATCCGCCGCGGCGACCAGATTCTCGACACCGATTCCACCACCGTGCTGCAGGCCGGCGACGTCCTCGGCGTGGCCGGCCGGCACGATGCGCTGGTGTTGCAGGCGGCCGGGATCATCGGCGCCGAAGTCGAGGACCGTGACCTGATCAACCTGCCCGCCGAGATCGTCGAGGTGGTGCTGACCAACAAGAACCTGGCCGGCAAGACCGTCAAGGAAATCTCCGAGATGGAGCAGGTGCGCGAGCTGGGGCGGGGCGTGTTCCTGCGCAAAGTGGTGCGCGGCGGCCATGAGATGCCGGTCAACTGGGGCCTGAAGCTCGACCGCGGCGACCGTCTTTTCATCCTGGGCGCCAAGCGCGACGTCGAGCGGGTGGTCGGCAAGGTCGGCTACGTGGACCGCGCCACCGAGCAGACCGACATGGTGTTCGTGGGCTTCGGCATCCTGCTGGGCGGCCTGTTCGGCACGCTGGTGCTGACCGTGGGCGGCATTCCGATCACGCTGTCGACCTCGGGCGGTTCGCTCATCGCCGGCCTGATTTTCGGCTATCTGCGGTCGGTGCATCCCACCTTCGGCCGCGTGCCGGAACCGGTGCACTGGTTCCTGACTTCGGTCGGCCTGACCGCGTTCGTGGCGGTGGTGGGCATCAGCTCCGGGCCGGGCTTCGTGCAGGGCTTCCAGCAACTGGGGGCCAAGCTCTTCATCGCCGGCATCATCGCCACCAGCATCCCGATGATCCTGGGGGTGTACATCGCCCGCTACGTGTTCAAGTTCCATCCGGCCATCGTGCTGGGGGTCTGCGCCGGGGCCCGCACCACCACGGCCGCCATCGGCCAGATCACCGAAACCGCGAAGAGCCAGGTGCCCGCCCTGGGCTACACCGTGCCCTACGCCATCGGCAATACCCTGCTCATCATCTGGGGCATTGTCATCGTCATGCTCATGACCTAGAGGCCCGGTCCCCGGCGGGGCGGCCGCGCCTTGCCGGGGACCGGGATTGCCGCTGCCCGGCCGTCCCCCTCGCGGCGGACCGGCCAGCGGATCCGGGGCATTCCCCGCCGCAAGCGCCTGTCAATCGCAAACCAGGAGTACTGAACAATGGCTTCCACCGCGCCTCTCACCGTCAGCCTGGCCTCGGCCCTGAAAACCACGCGTTCGCGCCAACGCGACCTGGAACAGCTGTCACCCTTCGAACTGAAGGACTATCTGATCACGCTGGCCAAGGACAGCCAGCAGACCGCCGCGCTGACCATGCTGAACGCCGGCCGCGGCAATCCCAACTGGATCGCCACCGAGCCGCGCGACGCCTTCTTCCTGCTGGGCCAGTTCGCCATGAAGGAAGCGCGCCGGGTGCGCGATGACGGGATCCTGGCGGGCATGCCGCCCAAGAAGGGCTGCGCCGACCGCCTGCGCAAGTTCCTGTCCAAGAACAAGGGCGCGGCGGGCGCGGACTTCCTGGCCGGGGTGCTGGAGTACGGCGTGAAGATCAAGAACTTCGTGCCGGACGAATGGATCCACGAGCTGACCGATAGCGTCATCGGCGACAACTACCCGGTGCCGCCGCGCGCGCTGGTGCACCTGGAGCAGGTGGTGCACGACTACCTGATCAAGGAAATGTGCGACGGCCGGCCGCCCAAGGGCAAGTTCGACCTGTTCCCGGTCGAGGGCGGCACGGCGGCCATGTGCTACATCTTCGACTCGCTGATGCAGAACGGCCTGCTCAAGCAGGGCGACACCATCGCGCTGTTCCTGCCGACCTTCACGCCCTACATCGAGATCGCGCACCTGGAGCGCTTCCAGTTCAAGATCGTCGCCATCAATGCCAGCAGCGTGCGCGCCGATGGCACCCACGACTGGCACTATCCGGCCACGGAAATCGCCAAGCTCGAGAATCCGAAGATCAAGCTGGCGGTGACGGTCAACCCCAGCAACCCGCCGTCGGTCGCCTTCAGCCCGGTCGAGATGAAGCAGATCGTGGGCCTGATCCGCAAGAATCCGGACCTGGTGCTGGTGACGGACGACGTCTACGGCACCTTCGTGCCCAACTTCCGCTCGCTGATGGCCGAGGTGCCGCACAACACCATCTGCGTCTATTCGTTCTCGAAGAACTTCGGCTGCACCGGCTGGCGCCTGGGCGTGATCGCGACCCACGAGCAGAACACCATGGACCGCCGCATCGCCGAGCTGCCGGCGTCGTGGAAGAAGCGCCTGAACAAGCGCTACGGCGCCATGACCATGGAGCCGGAGAAGCTCAAATTCATCGACCGGCTGGTGGCCGACAGCCGCAACGTGGCGCTGAACCACACGGCGGGCCTGTCGCTGCCGCAGCAGGTGCAGATGGGCTTCTTTGCGCTGTCGCACCTGCTCGATCTGAAGGACGCCTACAAGCATCTGACCATGCAGATCGTGCGCGCGCGCCGCGACGCGCTGTGGCGCGGGCTGGGGGCGCCGCTGCCGCCGGAAGATCCGATGCGCGGCTGGTACTACGTCGAGCTGGACTTCATGGTGTGGGCCAAGAACACCTACGGCGATGCCTTCTGCAAGTACATGACGTCGAACTACGAGCCGGTTGACTTCCTGTTCCGCCTGGCCGAGAAATCCGGCGTGGTGCTGATGGACGGCGGCGGTTTCGGCGGGCCGCCGTGGTCGATCCGCATCTCGCTGGCCAACCTGGACGACGGCGATTATTCCAAGATCGGCAAGCACATGGTCGATGCCGCCACGGAATACGTCGAGGCGTGGAAGGCCGGCCAGCTGGTGCGTTCGGGTCCGACCGCCGGCAAGGGCCAGACGGTCAAGCCCGCCGCCGCCAAGCGCAAGGCCGCCGGCAAGCAGGCCGCCAAGAAGGCGGTGAAACAGGCGGTCAAGAAGGCCGCCAAGGCCGAGCGCTCGGCCAAGAAAGGGATCAAGTCGTAGCCAGCCGCCACCACATCCAGGGTGACATGACCTCATGACGTGCTCAGTCGGGTTTTTCAATAACGTTCCCATCGCGGTGCTGTTCCTGACGGTGGGCTTGGGATACCTGATCGGCAAGCTCAAGGTCGGGCCGATCCAGCTGGGGGGCGTGTGCGGCACGCTCATCGTCGCCCTGCTGATCGGCCAGACCGGCTGCCAGATGCGCGGCGACCTGAAGGAGGTCGCGTTCGCCCTGTTCATCTTCGCCATGGGCTATTCGGGCGGGCCGCAGTTCTTCGCCAACCTGAACCGCTCCAGCCTGCGCTACATCGTGCTGCCGGTGATCGAGGCGCTGCTGGTGCTGACCATCGTGCTGCTGGCGGTGCCGCTGTTCGGGCTGGACGCGGGCACCGCGGCGGGACTGGCGGCGGGGGCGGCGACCGAGTCCGCGGTGGTCGGCACCGCCGCCGAGGCCCTCAAGCACCTGGGCCTGGCCGACGCCGAGGTGCAGCGGATGGAGGCCAACATCGCCACGGCCTACACGCTGACCTACCTGGTGGGCCTGATCAGCATCGTGTTCTTCACCAGCCAGGTGGCGCCGGCGCTGCTGCGCATCAACTTGCGCGAGGCCTCCAAGGCGCTGGAGGAAAAGCTGGGCGCGGGCCCGGGCGAGTCGGACGACAACCTGCTGCCGACCCTGCCGCGGCTGGTGGGGCGTTCGCACGTGGTCAAGGACGCCGACGGCAAGACGGTGGCCGAGATCGAGGCCGAGCTGGGCGGGCGCACCGCCATCAGCCGCATCCTGCGCAACGGCGAGGCGATCGAGCCCACGCCCGAGGACAGCCTGGCCACCGGCGATATCGTGGTGGTGCTGGGCCTGCGCCGCTTCGCGCTGCGCGCGGGCTCGGTCATCGGGCCAGAGATCCAGCTGCCCGAGGCGCATGCCGATGACCTGCAGCTGGCCGAGCTGCAGGTCATCGTCAACAAGAAAGAGGTCAATGGCCACACCGTCGGTGAACTGGCCAGGCGGCCGCGCGCACAGCGGGCGCGGGGCGTGTTCCTGCAGTCGATCCAGCGCTCCGGCCACATGCTGCCGGTCACGCCGGCCACCGTGGTGCAGTACGGCGACCTGGTGACGCTGGTGGGCGCCGAGCCGGAGCTGTCGCAGGCGGGCGCGGCGCTGGGCAACGAGCTGCGGCGCAGCGGCGTCACCGACCTGGTGTTCCTGGCCTTCGGCATCCTCGCGGGCTTGATGATCGGCGCCCTGGGCGCGCGGCTGTGGGGCATTCCGGTGTCGCTGGGCAGCGGCGGCGGCGCCCTGGTCAGCGGCCTGGTCTGCGGCTGGATCAACGCCAAGCGGCCGGCGCTGGGCCACATGCCCGAGCACGCGGTGCAATTGCTCAAGGACCTGGGCCTGGCGGTGTTCGTCGCCTGCGTCGGCCTGTCGGCCGGGCCGGAGGCGGTGGCGCTGATCCGCGAGCACGGCGCGGTGCTGCCGCTGATCGGCCTGCTGGTGTCGCTGGGGCCGGCCTGCCTGTCGCTGTGGGTCGGGCACAAGATACTCAAGATTGAGGGACCGCTGCTGGTCGGCGCCATCGCCGGCCAGCACGTCAGCACGCCGGCCATCAGCGCCATCCTGGGCGCCAGCGGCAGCGCGGTGCCGCTGCTGGGCTACACGGTGACCTACGCCATCGCCAACGTCCTGTTGCCGGTGCTGGGGCCGATCATCGTGTCGCTGGCGCATCATCTCGGGGGGTGAGGTCGGCAGGGCGCGTCGCCCCATGACGCGGAGCGAGGGTTTAACATAGGCTAGGGAAACTACCGAGACCGCCATCGACCGCGCCATGCGCGTCGCCCAAGGCGGCATCCCATCGCACCCCGCCGCCCCCGCCGTCACGGGAGCAGGCTCATGGAGACAAGATGCCCTACCTTACCCCGCTGAAGGATTTCCGCTTCGCGCTGAACGAACTGGCCGGCCTGGACGACGTCCTCAAACTGCCCGGCTTCGAAGAGGTGACGCCCGACCTGGTGGACGCCATCCTGGAAGAAAACGGCCGCTTCGTCGAGCAGGCGATCGCGCCGCTGAACGTGCCCGGCGATACGCGGCCGCCGGTCTGGAACGACGGCCAGGTCACCGCCACGCCAGGCTACGCGCAGGGCTTCAAGGACTACGCGGCCGGCGGCTGGCAGGGATTGCAGCATCCGCAGGCCTGGGGCGGGCAGGGCCTGCCCAAGCTGGTGGCGGCCGCGCCCGGCGAGAACATCCAGGCGGCCAGCCTGGCGTTCTCGCTGTGCCCGATGCTGACCGACGGCGTGATCGAGGCCATCCTCACCGTCGGCTCGGAAGAGCAGCGCAAGAAGTTCGTGCCCAACCTCATCGGCGGCAAATGGACCGGCACCATGAACCTGACCGAGCCGCAGGCCGGCTCGGACCTGGCCCAGGTCGCCACCCGCGCGGTGCGCCAGGAAGACGGCAGCTACCGCCTGTCGGGTCAGAAGATCTTCATCACCTACGGCGAGCACGACCTGGCCGAGAACATCATCCACCTGGTGCTGGCGCGCACGCCGGACGCGCCGCCCGGAGTCAAGGGCATCTCGCTGTTCATCGTGCCCAAGTTCCTGGTCGGCGCCGACGGCGCCCTGGGGGCGCGCAACGACGTCTGGTGCGCCTCGCTGGAGCACAAGCTGGGCATCCACGGCAGCCCCACCGCGGTGCTGCTGTACGGCTCGGGCAAGGGCGAGGCGGGCGAGGGCGCGGTCGGCTACCTGGTCGGCGAACTGAACCGCGGCCTGGAATACATGTTCATCATGATGAACGCGGCCCGCTACTCGGTTGGGCAGCAGGGCATCGGCGTGTCCGAGCGCGCCTACCAGCATGCGCTGGCCTATGCCCGTGAACGGGTGCAGGGCCGGGCGGTGGAAGGCTCGGCCGCGGCCGTCGCGATCGCGCGCCACCCGGACGTGCAGCGCATGCTGCTGACGATGAAGGCGCTGACCGAAGCCGCGCGCGCCGTGTCCTACGTGACGGCGGCCGCGCACGACAAGGGCACGCATCATCCCGACCCCGAGCAGCGCGCCCGCAACCGCGCCTTCTATGAATACATGGTGCCGATCGTCAAGGGCTTCTCGACCGAATCGGCGGTGGAAGTGGCCTCGCTCGGCATCCAGGTGCATGGCGGCATGGGCTATATCGAGGAGACCGGGGCGGCGCAGTACTACCGCGACGCCCGCATCCTGCCGATCTACGAAGGCACCACCGCGATCCAGGCCAACGACCTGGTCAGCCGCAAGACCCAGCGCGACGCCGGCGCCACCGCCTATGCCGCCATCGCCGCCATGCGCGAGACGCTGCGGGCGGTCGAGGCCGAGTCGTCGCGCGCGGCGGCGTCCGAGCGCGACGGCCTGCGCCTGCTGCGCGACAACCTCGACAGCGCGATCCAGGCCTACGAGGCCGGGGTGGAGTTCATCCTGGAACAGTCGGCGGCGAACATCCGCGCGGTCTATTCCAGCAGCGTGCCGTACCTGATGCTGGCCGGCGTGGTGCATGGCGGCTGGCAGATGGCGCGCGCGGTGCTGGTGTGCCGCCGGCGCCTGGCCGCGGGGTCGACCGATCCGTTCCATCGCGAGAAACTGGCGACCGGATTGTTCTACGCCGCCCACATCCTGCCGCGCGCCCTGGCGTTGTCGGCGGCGGTGCGCGCCGGGGTGGTGGCCGACGCCTGCGGCGCGGCCGCGAATATTGCATAAGGTTATATGTCTTGCGTATTTCCCCTGCAACAGGTTTGATGGAAGAATCGTTTCGAGGGGCGGCACAGGCCGCCATCGAGACGTTTTTCCAGCCGGCCGCCGGACCTGGCGGCCGGTCGATTCCGTAACCTGAATCCGCAAGCAGGAGACACCATGAGTCATCTACGCCTGGGCGACACCGCGCCCGATTTCGAACAGGAATCCTCGGCCGGCCCGATCCGTTTCCACGAGTATCTGGGCAATAGCTGGGGAGTGCTGTTCTCGCATCCTGCCGATTTCACCCCTGTCTGCACCACCGAGCTGGGCTACACCGCCAAGCTGGCCGACGAATTCGCCAAGCGCAACGTGAAGGTGCTGGCGCTGTCGGTGGACGGTACCGACTCGCACACCAAGTGGATCGAGGACATCAACGACACCCAGTCGACCAAGGTCAATTTCCCGATCCTGGCCGACAAGGACCGCAAGGTGTCCGAGCTGTACGACATGATCCACCCGAACGCCAACGCCACGCTGACGGTGCGCTCGGTCTTCATCATCGACCCGAACAAGAAGGTGCGCCTGATCATCACGTATCCGGCCAGCACCGGCCGCAACTTCAACGAGATCCTGCGCGTCATCGATTCGCTGCAGCTGACCGACAGCCACAGCGTGGCCACGCCGGTCAACTGGGAAGACGGCGATGATGTCATCATCGTGCCGTCGCTGCAGGACGAGGCGGTCATCAAGCAGAAGTTCCCGAAGGGCTACAAGGCGGTGCGTCCCTATCTGCGCATTACGCCTCAACCGAATAAGTAAATAAGAAATCCGTGCGCAAGGCGGCCCGCGCCGCCTTGCCGGATGGCGCTTGCAAAACGCCCGCAAAGCCGCGTATTCCCTGGGAATGCGCGGCTTTTTCACAGGGGGCGACGGCCGCGCTATATGCCTGGGAGCGATGAGCAATCAAAGAATGATTCGTTCCGTTCAGAACAGGCCGCCTGCACACTTGCTTCCACATTGCCAAACACGGGAAGGGAGCAAGGAATGTCTTTCAGGAAAGCCGGATGGTTGGCCGCCTTGGCCGCAGTGACGATGTCTCTCGCCGCGATCGCGCCGGCGCAGGCGCAGCAGAAGCAGACCCTGTTGAACGTATCGTACGACCCGACGCGCGAGCTGTATCGCGCCATCGATGACGCCTTCATCAAGCAATACAAGGAAAAGGCCGGCGTCGACCTGACCATCCGTCAGTCGCACGGCGGCTCCGGCCGCCAGGCGCGCTCGGTCATCGACGGCCTGGAAGCCGACGTGGTGACGCTGGCGCTGGCCTATGACATCGACGCCATCGCCGACCGCGGTCTCTTGCCGGAGAACTGGCAGGCGCGCCTGCCGCAGAACAGCTCGCCCTACACCTCGACCATCGTGTTCCTGGTGCGCAAGGGCAACCCCAAGCACATCAAGGACTGGGATGACCTGGTCAAGGACGGCGTGCAGGTGATCACGCCCAACCCCAAGACCTCGGGCGGCGCCCGCTGGAACTACCTGGCCGCCTGGGCCTACGCGCTGGAGAAGAACGGCGGCAGCGAAGACAAGGCGCGCGCCTACGTCGGCGAGCTGCTCAAGCACGTGCCGGTGCTCGATACCGGCGCCCGCGGCGCCACCACCACCTTCGTCGAGCGCGGCGTGGGCGACGTGCTGCTGGCCTGGGAAAACGAAGCCTTCCTGGCGCTGGAGGAACTGGGTCCGGACAAGTTCGACATCGTGGTGCCGTCGCTGTCGATCCTGGCCGAACCGCCGGTGGCCATCGTCGACAAGATCGTCGACAAGAAGGGCACCCGCGCCGCGGCCCAGGCCTACCTGGAATTCCTCTACACCCCGGCCGCCCAGGAGATCATCGCCAAGAACTACTACCGGCCGATCGACAAGACCGTGGCCGCCAAGTACGAAAGCAAGTTCCCCAAGGTCAAGCTGGTGACCATCGACGACAAGATCTTCGGCGGCTGGCGCAAGGCGCAGAAGGACCACTTCAGCGACGGCGGCACCTTCGACCAGATCTACCAGCCGCAGAAGAAGTAAGCGGACAACCAGCGGACGACGGCCATGACTTCAGCCTCGATTCCGACGGCAAAGGGCGCGCAGGCGCCTTTTGCCGTTCGGCGCAACAGCCCGGGCGTGCTGCCCGGTTTCGGCATTTCCATGGGCTACGCGGTGCTGTACCTGAGCGTGCTCGTGTTGATTCCCCTGGCGGCGTTGCCGATCAAGAGCGCATCGCTGGGCTGGCAGGGCTTCTGGGACGCGGTGACGGCGCCACGGGTGCTGGCGTCCTATCAACTCACCTTCGGCGCCTCGTTGCTGGCGGCGCTGGTGAACCTGGTGTTCGGCACCATCGTGGCCTGGGTGCTGGTGCGCTACCGCTTTCCCGGCAAGAAGATCCTGGATGCGCTGGTGGACCTGCCGTTCGCGCTGCCCACCGCCGTGGCCGGCATCGCGCTGACCGCGCTGTACGCCGAAAAGGGCTGGCTGGGCGCGCCGCTGGCCAACTGGTTCGGCCTGAAGGTGGCGTTCACGCCGCTGGGCATCGTGATCGCGCTGATCTTCATCGGCGTGCCGTTCGTGGTGCGCACGGTGCAGCCGGTGCTGGAAGACGTCGAGCGCGAGATCGAGGAGGCCGCGGCCAGCCTCGGCGCGGACCGCTGGCAGACCATCCGCCGCGTGCTGCTGCCGACCATCCTGCCGGCGCTGATGACCGGCTTCGCGCTGGCTTTCGCGCGCGCCGTGGGCGAGTACGGTTCGGTGGTGTTCATCGCCGGCAACATGCCGATGGTGTCGGAAATCACGCCGCTGCTCATCATCGCCAAGCTGGAGCAGTTCGACTACGCCGGCGCCGCCGCCATCGCCACGGTGATGCTGGTGCTGTCGTTCGTGCTGCTCCTCATCATCAATCTGCTGCAGGGCTGGCAGGCCCGTCGCGGCCTCGGGAGATCGTCATGAGCGTTGCTGACCGTCCCGCCCACCTGACCGAGCCGCGCTGGGTGCGCGGCATCCTGCTGTTCCTGGCGCTGGGCTTTCTGGCGCTGTTCCTGCTGGTGCCGCTGGCCGCGGTGTTCTTCGAGGCTTTCCGCAAGGGCTGGGCGCTCTATCTGGAGGCGATCGTCGAGCCGGACGCGCTGGCCGCGATCCGGCTGACGCTGCTGGTGGCGGCGATCGCGCTGCCGGTGAACCTGGTGTTTGGCGTGGCCGCGGCCTGGGCCATCACCAAGTTCCAGTTCCGCGGCAAGCAGTTCCTGATCACGCTGATCGACCTGCCGTTCTCGGTGTCGCCGGTGGTGGCCGGCCTGGTGTTCGTGCTGCTGTTCGGCACCCAGGGCTGGTTCGGCGGCTGGCTGCAGGACCATGACTTCAAGATCGTCTACGCCGTGCCCGGCATCATCCTGGCCTCGCTGTTCGTGACCTTTCCGTTCGTGGCGCGCGAGCTGATCCCGCTGATGCAGGCGCAGGGCAGCGAGGAAGAGCAGGCCGCGCTGACGCTGGGCGCGAGCGGCTGGCAGATCTTCTGGCGGGTGACGCTGCCCAACATCAAATGGGGCCTGCTGTACGGCGCCATTCTCTGCAATGCGCGCGCCATGGGCGAGTTCGGCGCGGTCTCGGTGGTGTCTGGCCAGATCCGCGGCCTGACCAACACCATGACGCTGCATGTGGAGATTCTCTACAACGAATACCAGTATTCGGCGGCGTTCGCGGTGGCTTCGCTGCTGGCGCTGCTGGCATTGGTGACGCTGGTGGCCAAGAACGTGGTCGAGTGGCGCAACGCGCGCTACCTGAAGGCGGCGGAACTGCCGGTCGAGTATCCCGGCCCCGCGACGGCCATCAAGCCGGCCGTCGCCTGACGCGGCCGGCCAGACGGAGACAAGCATGAGTATCGAGGTTCGCAATCTATCCAAGCGCTTCGGCCAGTTCCGCGCGCTCAACGACGTATCGCTGCACATCGAGACCGGCGAGCTGGTGGCGCTGTTGGGGCCGTCGGGCTGTGGCAAGACCACGCTGCTGCGCATCATCGCGGGGTTGGAGTCGGCCGACACGGGCAGCGTGCTGTTCGCCGGCGAGGACGCCACCGCGGTCGACGTGCGCCAGCGCCAGGTCGGGTTCGTGTTCCAGCACTACGCGCTGTTCAAGCACATGACGGTGTTCGAGAACGTCGCCTTCGGGCTGCGCGTCAAGCACCGTTCGCAGCGGCCGTCCGAGGACCAGATCCGGCGCAAGGTGCATGATCTGCTGGGCCTGGTGCAGCTGGACTGGCTGGCGGATCGCTATCCGGCGCAGCTGTCGGGCGGCCAGCGCCAGCGCATCGCCCTGGCGCGCGCGCTGGCGGTGGAGCCGCGCGTGCTGCTGCTGGACGAGCCGTTCGGCGCGCTCGACGCCAAGGTGCGCAAGGAACTGCGGCGCTGGCTGCGCCGTCTGCACGACGAGCTGAACGTGGCCAGCGTGTTCGTCACCCACGACCAGGAAGAGGCGCTGGAAGTGGCCGACCGCGTGGTGCTGATGAACGCCGGCAAGATCGAACAGGTCGGCACGCCGCGCGAGGTCTGGGAAGGGCCGGCCACGCCGTTCGTCTACGGCTTCCTGGGCGACGTCAACCAGTTGCAGGGCGTGGCCAGCCGCGGCGTCTGGGAAGGGGCGGGGTTGTCGCTGCCGGCGCCCGAGCTGGCGCAGGCCGAGTCGCAACGCGCCACGGCCTATGTGCGGCCGCACGAATTCGACATCGAGCGCTACCGGGCCGATGGCGCGGGCATCCCGGTGCGCCTGTCGCATGCCTACCTGGCCGGCCCCAGCGCGTATCTGGAACTGGCCAGCCAGGATTCCGACGCCGTCATCGAGGCCGAGGTGCCCGAGCACCTCTATCGCGAACTGGCGCTGCGCGATGGCGACATCCTGCTGGCCCGCCCGCGCCGGGCGCGTGTCTTCGCGGTGCAATCATGACGGCCGCCGATCTCGCCGCCAGCCTGGAGCCGGCCCTCGCGGCGCGCTGGCGCGAGCTGGTGGCGCGCCTGGCGGACGCGAGCCAGCGCTATCCCGACGCCGCGCTGGCCTCGTCCCTGGCGGCCGAGGACATGGTGCTGACGCACGCCATCTATGGCGCCGGCCTGGCTCTCGAAGTATTCACGCTCGACACCGGCCGGCTGCACGCCGAAACGCTGGGCGTGCTGGACGCGGTGCGCGCGCGCTACGGCCGCGAGGTCACGGTGTACCGGCCCGAGGCCGACGCGGTCGAGCGCCACGTGGCCGAACATGGCGCCTACGCCTTCTACGAAAGCGTCGAGCTGCGCAAGGCCTGTTGCCAGATCCGCAAGGTCGAGCCGCTCAAGCGCGCGCTGGCCGGACGCGGCGCCTGGATCACCGGCCAGCGGCGGGCGCAGTCGACCACGCGCGGCGAGCTGCACCTGGAAGAGCACGACCCGACCTTCGGTCTCTACAAGTTCAACCCGCTGGCCGAGTGGAGCGAGGCGGAAGTCTGGGGCGTGATCCGCGCGCTCGGCATTCCCTACAACCCGCTGCACGACCAGGGCTATCCGTCCATCGGCTGCGAGCCCTGTACCCGCGCCATCCGTCCGGGCGAAGACCTGCGGGCCGGACGCTGGTGGTGGGAGTCGTCGGACTCCAAGGAATGCGGCCTGCATGCCGGCAACCGGGTCATTGGCATCGTCGCGGAAACCACGCGCGCCTGACGCCCGTCACGTATCAAGAATTCGTTTTAGGGGAATACCTATGTCCGCAGTGATTCAACGCAGCCATCTGGACTGGCTGGAATCGGAAGCCATTTTCATCATGCGCGAAGTGGCGGCCGAGAGCGAGAAGCCCGTGCTGCTGTTCTCGGGCGGCAAGGATTCGGTGGTGCTGCTGCGCCTGGCCGAAAAGGCCTTTCGTCCGGGGCGCTTTCCGTTCCCGCTGATGCACATCGACACCGGCCACAATTTCGACGAGGTCATCGCGTTCCGCGATGCCCGCGCGGCCGAGCTGGGCGAGACCCTGATCGTGCGCAGCGTCGAGGACTCGATCAAGCGCGGCAGCGTGGTGCTGCGGCGCGAGACCGATTCGCGCAACGCGGCGCAGGCCGTGACGCTGCTGGAGTCGATCGAGGAATTCGGCTTCGACGCCTGCATCGGCGGCGCCCGCCGCGACGAGGAAAAGGCGCGCGCCAAGGAACGCATCTTCTCGTTCCGCGACGAGTTCGGCCAGTGGGATCCCAAGGCCCAGCGCCCCGAGCTGTGGAACCTGTTCAACACCAAGGTGCATCGCGGCGAGAACATGCGGGTGTTTCCGATTTCCAACTGGACCGAGCTGGACGTCTGGCAGTACATCCAGCGCGAGCAGCTGGCGCTGCCGTCGATCTACTTCAGTCACGAGCGCGAGGTGGTGCGGCGCAAGGGCCTGCTGGTGCCGGTCACGCGCCTGACGCCGCCGCAGGACGGCGACACGGTCGAGCGCCTGTCGGTGCGCTTTCGCACCGTGGGCGACATTTCCTGCACCTGCCCGGTGGCCTCGGATGCCGCCGACACGGCCGCCATCATCGCCGAGACCGCGGTGACCGACATCACCGAACGCGGCGCCACGCGCATGGACGACCAGACTTCCGAGGCCTCGATGGAGCGCCGCAAGAAGGAAGGCTATTTCTGATCGCACGATTGGCCGGCGCCAGGCCGGCCGACAGGGGACGCATATGAACGCAGTAAACGATTCTTTTCTTTCCGGCGCCGGCACGGGCGTGCTGCGCCTGATCACCGCGGGCTCGGTCGACGACGGCAAGTCGACGCTGATCGGCCGCCTGCTGTATGACAGCAAGGGCGTGTTCGCCGACCAGCTCGACGCCATTTCGCGCGCCAAGTACAAGCGCGTGGCCGAGGGCGGCATCGACTTCTCCCTGCTGACGGACGGCCTGGAGGCCGAGCGCGAGCAGGGCATCACCATCGACGTGGCCTACCGCTACTTCTCGACCCCGGCGCGCAAGTTCATCATCGCCGACGCGCCCGGCCACGAGCAGTACACCCGCAACATGGTCACCGGCGCCTCCACCGCCGACGTCGCCGTGATCCTGATCGACGCCACCCGCGCGGCCGACGGCAAGCTGCTGCCGCAGACCAAGCGCCATAGCACCATCGCCCGCCTGCTGGGCATCCGCCACATCGTGGTGGCCGTCAACAAGATGGACCTGGTGGACTGGGACCCGGCCGTGTTCGAGCGCATCCGCGACGCCTACGCCGATCTGGCGGACAAGCTCGGCATCGCGCACTTCGACGCGCTGCCTTTGTCGGCGCTGAACGGCGACAACGTGGTGACGCGGTCGGACAAGACGCCGTGGTATGCCGGCCAGCCGCTGCTGACGCTGCTGGAATCGCTGGAGCTGGCCGGTGATGGCGGCGCTGGGCCGCTGCGCTTTCCGGTGCAATGGGTGGCGCGCCACGACGGCAGCCGCAAGGACGATTTCCGCGGCTACGCCGGCCGCATCGCCAGCGGCGTGCTGCGCCCCGGCGATGAGATCGTGGTGCAGCCGTCGGGCGTGACGGCGCGCGTGCAGGAAGTGCGGCTGTTCGATCGCGCGCTCGATGAAGCGGTGGCGGGCGACTCGGTCACGCTGGTGCTGGACCGCGACGTCGACGTGTCGCGCGGCGACGTGATCGTGCACGCGGCCGCGCCGGCGCAGGTCGCGCGCGAGTTCGAGGCGGAGCTCTGCTGGCTCGATGCGCAGGCGCTCAACCCCGCGCGCAAGTATCTGCTCAAGCATGGCACGCGACTGACGTCGGCGAAGATCCGCGCGGTGCTCTCGCATCGCGACATCCACGAACTGCAGGAAGTGGAGAACACCGAAGGCACGCTGCGCATGAACGACATCGGCCGCGTCGCGTTCACCACGCGCGAGTCGCTGGCGGTCGATCGATACGCCGATGTGCCCGCCACCGGCGCCTTCATCCTGATCGACCAAGCCACGCATCAGACCGCGGCGGCGGGCATGCTTCGGTAAACCGCAAGTCGGGGCGGGAAGGGCCCGCCCCGTACCGGTTTTTGGGTGTTGTTTTTATTCCAAACCCAATGCTGGCGCGGGTTCCCGGGCGATATCGCAAGATGAAATCGAATTGTCCGGACGCCGTCTTCGTCTTGCGGTAAAGTGGGGCTGTCTTACGAAAAGGCTTTTGGTGCTTGTCAAAACCACTGTGTTTTTGTACAGTAGTTTTCATGGCACGCACCGATCATTCTTTTCCCGCCGGTTCTGGGTCCCCGGCTGCCGCCCCCGCCGCCTTGCGCGGTCGGGGTGCGGTTACTAATGTTCGGCATCGCTTCCAGAAAGATGACCGCGTGCAGGTCGACGATGGCTGGTCCGCTTCGGGCCTCCCGGCTGATTTCGTCGATGCTGTCCCCAATACTTCCGTCATCCCCATCCTGCCCGACGTCCGCCGGGCGCCCGCCGCCCCCAAGACCATCGTCACGGCCGAAGAGGCCCGCAAGATCCTGTCGCGCAACGATTCGCCCGACATCCCCTTCGACGTGGCCGTCAATCCCTACCGAGGCTGCGAGCACGGCTGCGTCTATTGCTACGCCCGCCCGACCCACTCCTACCTGGGCTATTCCCCCGGCCTCGATTTCGAGACCCGGCTGGTGGCCAAGGCCAACGCGGTCGAGGCGCTGCGGGCGGAGATCAGCCGCCCCGGCTACAAGCCGTCGCCCATCAACATCGGCTCGGCCACCGACGCCTACCAGCCCATCGAGCGCGACTGGCGCCTGACGCGCGGCATGCTCGAGCTGATGCTCGAAACCCGCCACCCGGTCACCATCGTCACCAAGAACGCCCTGGTGGCCCGCGACCTCGATCTGCTGGCCGCGCTGGCCGAGCACAAGCTGGTGGTGGTCTACATGAGCATCACCACGCTGGACGCCGACATGGCCCGCACGCTCGAGCCGCGCGCGGCCGCCCCCTGGCGCCGCCTGGAAGCCGTGCGCAACCTGACCGCCGCCGGCGTGCCGGTCGGCGTGCTGGTGGCGCCCGTGATCCCGTTCATCAACGATGACGCCATGGAGCACATCCTGCAGGAGTCCAAGGCGGCCGGCGCGCACTACGCCAGCTACACCGTCATCCGCCTGCCCTGGGAAGTCAAAACCCTGTTCGAGGACTGGCTCAACGCCCACTTCCCGGATCGCGCCCAACGCGTGCTCCATCGCATCGAAGACCTGCGCAACGGCCGCCGCAACGATCCCAACTTCGGTTCGCGCATGCGCGGCACCGGCATCTGGGCCGACCTGCTGCGCCAGCGCTTCGCCGTGGCCACCCGCAAGCTCGGCCTGAACCGCCACCGGCTGGCGCTCGATTGCGACCGCTTCCAGCCGCCGGCGTCCGCCGGCGGTTCCGCCGCCTTGTTCCCGCCGGCCGCAGCCGGCGCCCCCGTTTCCCCATCCCCGGCTGGCGCGAAAGCGTCTTCAGGGGTCCCTTTTCCCAGTGCCTTGCCGGTCGCCGGCGCCTATGGGCGCGGCGCGCGCCAATTGCGCGCCATGGTTGCCGGGCAATTGTCGTTGTTCGATTGACCCACGGCCCGGCCGTGGGTTGCCGCCGCGGCGCGTTGCCGTGGTTCTTGACCGCGTTACTAGGAGTTCCTCATGAACACCGCTCAGCTTTCCGTCCTGCCGGATGATCTCGCCGCCGTTTCCCTGACGCCGTTGCGTCGCGCGGCGCAACGCGCCCGCGCCGTCTATGCCCGTTTCACGGGGCTGGCCATGCCCTGGTCGGCCGCGCCGGCGGGCGGTCATGCGGATGGCGCCGCGTCCATCGATCTTGCCGCTCCCATCGCCGGCGGCGTGGCGACGCCCGCGCAAGTCGAGCCGCGCAAGCGGGCGGGTACGCTGCCCGGCAGGTGGCCGTTTCCGCCGGCCGCGGCTGATGCCGCACCGGTCGGCAACGTCGTCCAGGCGCCGCGCGAGCGCAGCCTGGGCAACGCCACGGTCGAACCGGTGTCGGATCAGGTCAGCGTCAAAAGCATGGTGCTGGACGTGGTGCTGGTGCTGGCGTGGGGCGCGATGATTCCCGCCCTCATGTGGCTCGGCGTGGCCGGCGGCTTCTGAGGCGACGGTAGTGCCCGGGGTCAACACCCTCGGCACGATATCCAGATTGAAGGCGGCGCCGGCCCGCGCACGATGCCGGCGCGGCGTCAGGTCGAGCCCAGCAGCACCACGCCCGCCAGGATCGACAGGCAGCCCGCCAGGCGGCCGGGGCCGACTTTCTCGCGCAGCAGGAACATGCCGGCCAAGGTGCCCAGCATCATCGACATTTCCCGCGCCGGGGCCACCAGGCTCAGCGGCGCGCCGTTGCGCAGGGCATACAGCACCAGGATGTAGCCCAGCGGCGACAGCAGGCCCACCGCCAGCGCCAGATGCCAGTGGCCTCGCATCAGTTCCCACGCCTGGGCGCGGCGCTTCACCATGTGCGGGGTCATCATGGCGGTGCGGGTGACACAGGTGAACCAGTCGAACAGCACCGGGCTGATCAGCAGCACCTTGACGCCATAGGCGTCCACCACGGTGTAGGCGGCGATGAACAGGCCGATCACCATGCCCCAGCGCACGCCCACCCAGGCCTGGGCGTTGCGGAAAATCGACAGCCGTCCCTGGGTGGCGATCAGCAGCACCCCGATCACGACGCACAGCATGCCGGCGATGCCGGTGGTGGTGGCCGGTTCGCGCAGCAGCAGGAAGGCGCCGGTGGTCGAGAGCAGGGGGCCCGTGCCGCGGGCGATCGGATACACCACCGACAGGTCCGCGACCTGATAGCCGCGCTGCAGGCACAGGCTGTAGCCCAGATGCAACAGGCTGGAGGTCAGGATCGCCCCGACCACGGGCCAGGTCCAGGTCATGCCGTCATGCAGCAGCACCCACACGACCCACGGCGCATACAGCACCGAGGCGCACAGCCCGTAGGCGAAGACGAAGGGAGCGCCCACCATGGCCGCGCGCTTGGCTAGCAGATTCCACGTTGCGTGGGCCATCGCCGCCAGGACGACCAATAACAGGGACGAATACGACATGAGGGAACAGCGTCTTATGACGTGTTTGTTACAGAAACCGCTAGGGTACCGCAAACCCGCGGGCAGGGCGCCATGTTACCTGAGGCGTCGGCCAATTTTTGGTGTAGAATCATTGGTTTGCCAAATCTCATCCTCTGCTTGCGGTACATGGCCTGGCCTTTTTGGCGGGCGTGAACAACATCGAACGGCAAAGCTTTTTTAGTCCGCAAAGGCATGATGATCTAGGAGTTCTCAATGAACCTTATCGCTATCCTGGAACAGGAAGAGATTGCCCGCCTGACCGGCGGCCAAGCCAAGCCTGAATTTGCTCCTGGTGACACCGTCATCGTGAGCGTGAACGTCGTCGAAGGCACCCGCAAGCGCGTGCAGGCTTTCGAAGGCGTCGTGATCGCCAAGCGCAACCGCGGCCTGAACTCCGCGTTCACCGTGCGCAAGATTTCGTCGGGTGAAGCCGTGGAACGTACGTTCCAGCTGTACTCGCCGCAAATCGCCGGCATCGAAGTCAAGCGCCGCGGCGACGTGCGCCGCGCCAAGCTGTACTACCTGCGCAACCGCTCGGGCAAGTCGGCGCGTATCAAGGAAAAGCTGGTCAGCAAGCAAGCCTCGGCGGCTTGATCGCTTATCGGCACACGGCCCTACCAGTGTCGGACGCACACGCCATCCAGCGTTTTCGTTCGGCACGGGTTTCCGGGTTAAAAAGGCACCTGCGAGGGTGCCTTTTTCTTTTTGAAAAGCCGAATGTCTGATTCCTCGTCTTCCGCTCGGCCACGACGGCCACTGGCGCGTCCCGGATTCGATCCGGCGTCGCAACCCTGGGTCGTCGCCAACGATTCCCTGCCGGCGGTGCCGTCCGGCCTGCTGACGCCCGACCAGCTGCGCGGCACGCTCAGCCAGCCGTCCACCTGGACGCTCGAGCTGTCACGCGACAACGACCTGCGCTATCCGGGCCGCGAAGGCACGCCGGTGCCGGCGGCCGTGCTGATTCCGCTGGTGACGCGCGAGAACGGCGTGCACATCATGCTGACCCAGCGCGCGGCGCATCTGCACGATCACGCCGGCCAGATCAGCTTTCCCGGCGGCCGCATCGAAACCAGCGACGCAACGCCGATCGACGCCGCCCTGCGCGAGGCGCAGGAGGAAACCGGCCTGCCGGCCAACCACGTCGAGGTGCTGGGCAGCATGCCGCCGTACCTGACGGCCACCGGTTTCTCGATCATTCCCGTGGTGTCGCTGGTGACCCCCGGTTTCCAGCTGGCGCCGGATGCGTTCGAAGTGGCCGAGGTGTTCGAGGTGCCGCTGTCGTTCCTGATGGACCCGGCCAATCACCGCCTGTACGAGGCGCGGCTCGAAGACGGTCGGGTGCGCCACTATTACGGCATGCCCTATGGCCGGCACTTCATCTGGGGCGCCACCGCCGGCATGCTGCGCAACCTGTACCACCTGCTGCGCAACGGCTTCCAGCCGCGCTGAGACCGCGGACCGCCGTGCCGGCCTGCCGCGTCAATAACGCTGCTGCCCCGCCAGATTCTCGTCCAGGATCCGCAGGTACAGCGCGTAGCGCGCCGGGTCGATCGCGCCCGCGTCCAGCGCCGCGACCACTCCGCAGCCCGGCTCGTGGCGATGGGTGCAGTTATAGAAACGGCACGACTCGATCGGCTTGGTGAACTCCGGAAAGCCGCGGATGATGTCCTCGCGGCTCAGGTGCTGCAGGCCGAAGGCCTGGAAACCCGGAGAGTCGATCAGGTCGCCGCCCGGCGCGGGCAGGTGATAGAGGCGCGTGCTGGTGGTGGTGTGCTTGCCCATGTCCAGCGCGGTCGAGTGCTCGCGGGTGGGCGCGGCGGCGTCCGGCACCAGCGCGTTCAGCAGGGTCGACTTGCCCATGCCGCTTTGCCCCAGCAGCAGGTTGGTGCGGCCGGCCAGGCGCGGCGCCAGCAGCGTGTGGACCTTTTCGGGTTCCAGCGCACTCAGTTCGATGATGTCCACGCCCAGCGCGGCGATCGGCGCCAGGCGGGCGCGGGCCGCGGGCAGCGCGTCGACGATATCGGTCTTGTTCAGGATGATCAGCGGCTCGATGCCGGCGCTCCAGGCGCCGGCCAGCGCGCGGCCGGTGAGATCGTCGGAGAAGGTCGGCTGCACCGCCACCACGATCAGCAACTGGTCGACGTTGGAGGCGAACTGCTTGGACCGCATTTCATCGGAGCGGTACAGCAGGTTGCGGCGCGGCAGGATGGCGTCGATGGCGCCTTCGTCCTGGCCCTGGGGCGTGATGCGGACGCGGTCGCCGACGGCGGCGCCGGCTTTCTTGCCGCGCGGAAAGCACTTGCGCAGGCTGCCGTCGGCCAGTTCGACGGTGTAATGGCGGCCGTGCGCCGCGATGATGCGGCCTTCGTTGGCGGCGTTGGCGGGCGCGCTGCCTTGGGGCGCGTCCTGGAAGGCGGCCTTGTTCCGGTCGTTCATGCTCATGCCGCGGGCGCCGTCAGGTGGCGGATGCGCACGGCGGCGGGGGGATGGCTGTCGTAGAAGGCGGAGTGCACGGGATCGGGAGTCAGGGTGGCGGCGTTGTCGTCGTAGAGCTTGACCAGGGCGGACACCAGGCGGTCGGGCGAGCTCTGCTCGGCCGCGTAGCGGTCGGCCTCGAACTCGTCGCGGCGCGAATACCAGCTGGCCAGCGGCGTGAAGACGAAGGTGAAAACGGGAATGGCCAGGAAGAACAGCAGCAGCGCCATGGCGTCGTTGCGTCCGCCCAGTTGCGGCAGCACGCCCAGGCCCACGTAGAACCACGGCTGCTGCGCGACCCAGCCCAGGATGGCGAAAAAGCCCAGCGCGGCGGCGAAGCTGAACAGGATGCGCTTGATGATGTGGCGCTTGGCGAAATGGCCCAGCTCGTGCGCCAGCACCGCCTCGATCTCGTCGGCGTTCAGGCGCGCCAGCAGCGTATCGAAGAACACGATGCGGCGCGAGCGGCCGAAGCCGGTGAAATAGGCGTTGCCGTGGGCCGAGCGGCGCGAGCCGTCCATCACGAACAGGCCGTTGAGCGCGAAGCCGCAGCGCTGCGCCAGGCGCTGGATGCGGCCCGCCAGCTCGGGATCGGACAGCGGCGTGAACTTGTTGAACAGCGGGGCGATGAACATCGGGTAGACGATCAGCAGCGCCAGGTTGAACGCCGTCCACAGCGCCCAGGCCCAGATCCACCAGTATTGCCCCGCGCTGCCCATCAGCCACAGCACCGCGGCCGCCAGCGGCAGCCCCAGCACCGCCGCCACCAGCAGGCCCTTGGCCGCGTCCGAGATGAACAGTTCGGGCGTCATGCGGTTGAAACCGAAGCGGGCCTCCAGCTTGAACTGCCGCCACAGCGTGAAGGGCAGCCCCAGCAGGCCCAGCAGCAGCGCCACGGCCACCAGCAGCAGCATCTGGCGCAGGAAGTCATTGCTGGTAAGCTGGCCTACCCACAGGTCGATGAGCTGCAGGCCGCCCATCAGCGTCAGGCAGATCAGCAGGATGGCATCATAGGTGCGTTCGAACATGCCCAGCCTGACCCTGGCGACCGTGTAGTCGGCGGCGCGCTGGTGGCTCGCCAGGCCGATCCGGTGGGAGAATTCCGGCGGTACCTGGTCGCGATGGCGCGCCACGTGGCGGATCTGGCGACTGGCCAGCCACATGCGCACGGCGATATCGGTCAGCAGGAAGGCAACGAACAGCAATGTGAACATGGGCGATACGGCCGGCTCAAATGGGTATGTGCGAAAATCGCGGGTTTGAAAATCGCGTCTTTTATAGGCAAATTATATGGCTGTGAACGAAAACCGCCTGGTCTGGCTCGATATGGAAATGACCGGCCTGGACCCTGAGAAAGAGCGCATCATCGAGGTCGCCGTGGTGGTGACCGAGGCCGACCTGACCGTGGTCGCCGAAGGCCCCGTGCTGGTCGTGCACCAATCGGACAGCCAGCTCGACGCCATGGACAGCTGGAACAAATCCACCCACGGCAAGAGCGGCCTGATCGACAAGGTCCGCACCTCGACGATTTCCGAAGCGCAGGCAGAGGATACGCTGTTGGCGTTTCTCGCGCAGCACGTGCCGGCCGGCAAGTCGCCGCTGTGCGGCAACACCATCAGCCAGGACCGCCGCTTCATGTTTGCTTACATGCCGCGCCTGGAGCAATTCTTCCACTACCGCAACCTGGATGTCAGCACGCTCAAGGAACTGGCGCGCCGCTGGGCGCCGGCCGTGTACAAGGGTTTCGAGAAGAAGAGCCGCCACGAAGCGCTGGCCGACATCTATGAATCGATCGACGAACTGAAGTACTACCGCGAACACTTCCTGAAGGTGTAAGCCGCCCGTCGGCGGCGCCCGCCTGCGAGCCGTCATGCCGTCATCCCATCCCGTTGCCGTCATTCGCGCCGCCGAACACGAGGCCCTGGCCCGGGGACGGCGGCTCATGCCGCTGGCCGGGGCGGCCGCGGCGCGTTTCGTCGCGGCCCGGTTCGCGCCTGGGGCCAGGGTGCTGGCGCTGGCCGGCCCGGGCAACAATGGCGGCGATGCCCTGGTCGCGGCGACCCGCCTGCATGAAATGGGGTACGACTTGCGGGTCGTGCTGCCCTCGGGCGCGCAGTCCCTGCCCGCCGACGCCGCGCTTGCTCATGCCGGCTGGATCGCGGCGGGGGGCGCCACCAGCCGCCTGTTGACGCCCGATGCGGCGCCGGACCTGGTCATCGACGGCCTGTTCGGGATTGGCCTGAACCGTCCCCTGGGGCCGGACTGGCAGGCATTGGTGGACCGCGTCAACGCCTGGAACGCGCCGGTGCTGGCGCTGGATGTGCCCAGCGGCATCGATGCCGACACCGGCGCGGCCCTGGGCCGGCCCATCCGGGCGCGTTGGACGCTCTCCTTCATTGGCCGGGCAAGGGGATTGACGCTCGCGGATGCCACGGCTGGCGCCGTCGGCGAGTCCCACCTGGAGACGCTGGGCGTGACCCTGCCGCAGTCAGGCGCCGGCGCCTGAGCCCGGGCGGCCGCCGAAGCGCGCGGCGATGTCGGCGGCCAGCGGCGTGTAGCGTTCGTTGTCGCGGCCGGCCAGGGTGTTCAGGTGCGCTTCCGAGGCGTCGAACACCTGCCAGTAGATGCGGCCGCAGATCTCGCGCGCCGCATGGCCGGGCCAGTTGTCGGGCAGCATGGGGCCGGGCAGGTGGGGATCGTGCAGCACGATCCGGCGCCAATTGTGCAGCAGCATCACACGGGTGATGAAGGCATCGGATGGCGACGGTGGCGTCTCCAGCAACTTTTCCAATGGTCCGAAATTACGGGTGAACTGCCGGTACTGCTCGGCCACGTCGTCCAGGTTCCAGCACTGCGAGGCCAGGCTGGCGATCGGCAGGCCGCCGGCGCCGGCCAGGTCGCGCGCCGACAGCACCAGCGCCTTGTCCGGGATGCCCAGCTTTTCCAGGATGTCGTGCGCCGCGCGCGCTTCGGTGTGCGGGTGGGCGAACAGGCCCGGCGCGATCATGCCGAACCCTTCCCAGACCAGCTCGCGCCGCAGTTCCGCGCGCTCGGCCAGCCCGTTGCCGGTGCGCGGCAGCGCCACCAGTGTCCATTCCCCGTTCCAGTCCCGCGGCGCGCCCACGTAGATGCGCTGCGAGGCGTGCGCTGTGTGGCGCAGGCCTTGTTCGGAAATCAGGTAGAGGCTGCGGCGGCCGTGGCGCTCGGACTGCAGCCAGTTCTGCGCCACCAGCCGGAACACGCTGGTGCGCAGCAGGCGTTCGTTGATGCCCAGGGGCGCCAGCAGCTCGATCAGGTCGCCCAGCCAGATGGCGCCGCCATGGGGCGCCAGGGCGTCGCCCAGCAGGCTGACGCAGAGCGATTTGGCGCGCGGCGGATCGCTCTTGATGAGGCGTGACAGGTAGCGGTCCAGGGGCGACTGAGGGTTTGCCATAAGGGAGGCCGGGAACGGCCGATATCGGGATCCTCGATATGATACATAAATCCAATGTGATACAGATTTGAGTTTGACAATGGTTTTTTTGTATTAAATAATCCGCCTATGACATGACGGCACTGCGCGGCGTTTGCTTTGCGCTATCGCAAACCGTCTCAAGGAGACAACCATGTACGCTCAACTCGTCGAAACCGGCGTCAAGCAGGTCAAGACCGCGGACCAGCTCGAAGGCCGCGAACAGACGTTCCAGCGCCGCATCGACGATGGCGTGCGGATCGAGGCCAAGGACTGGATGCCCGAGGCCTACCGCAAGACCCTGGTGCGCCAGATCTCGCAGCACGCGCACTCCGAAATCGTCGGCATGCTGCCTGAAGGCAACTGGATCACCCGCGCCCCGTCGCTCAAGCGCAAGGCCATCCTGCTGGCCAAGGTGCAGGACGAAGCCGGCCACGGCCTCTACCTGTACAGCGCCGCCGAGACCCTGGGCGTGTCGCGCGACGACCTGATCGACGACCTGCATGCCGGCCGCGCCAAGTACTCCAGCATCTTCAATTACCCCACGCTCAGCTGGGCCGACATCGGCATGATCGGCTGGCTGGTCGACGGCTCGGCCATCATCAACCAGATCCCGCTGTGCCGTTGCTCCTACGGCCCCTACGCCCGCGCCATGGTGCGGGTCTGTAAGGAGGAGTCCTTCCACCAGCGCCAGGGCTACGACCTGCTGATGCAGATGTGCCTGCACGGCACGCCCGAACAGAAGGCGATGGTGCAGGACTCGCTGAACCGCTGGTGGTGGCCGGCGCTCATGATGTTCGGCCCGTCCGACGCGGACTCGCCCAACAGCGCCCAGTCCATGGCCTGGAAGATCAAGCTGTTCTCCAACGACGAACTGCGCCAGAAGATGGTCGACCAGACCGTGCCGCAGGCCGAATACCTGGGCCTGACCGTCCCCGATCCCGAGCTGAAGTGGAACGCCGAGCGCGGCCACTACGACTTCGGCGAGATCGACTGGAGCGAGTTCTACGCCGTGCTCAAGGGCAACGGCCCGTGCAACCGCGAACGCCTGGCGGCGCGCGTCAAGGCGCACGAAGACGGCGCCTGGGTGCGCGAGGCGCTGGTCGCCCACGCCGACAAGCAGGCCGAGCGCAAGGCGGCCTGAGCTTCGGCCGGGCGGCGCCCGGCCTTCCAACTCCTTACTCATCCATACCCGGAGCGCGACGCGCGCCCGGCATCCGAGGATATCCATCATGAGCAAAGACTGGCCTCTGTGGGAAGTGTTCATCCGCAGCCAGCACGGCCTGGCGCACAAGCACGTCGGCAGCCTGCACGCGCCCGACGCCGAAATGGCGATCAATCACGCCCGCGACGTCTATACCCGCCGCAACGAAGGCCTGAGCATCTGGGTGGTGCGCGCCTCCGACATCTCCGCCAGCAGCCCGGGCGACAAGGATCCCTTGTTCGAGCCGGCCAACAGCAAGGTCTACCGGCATCCCACGTTCTTCCCGATGCCTGAAGAAATCAAGCACATGTAAGGCGGCGGGGGAGACATGGACAAGACTTTCTTTGAATACCTGCTGCGCCTGGGCGACACGTCGCTGATCCTGTCGCAGCGGCTGGGCGCCTGGACCGGCCATGGCCCGATCCTGGAAGAGGACCTGGCGCTGACCAACACCGCGCTCGACCTGCTGGGCCAGGCCCGCATGTGGCTGACGTTGGCCGGCGAGGTCGAAGGCGCGGGCCGCGACGAAGACGCGCTGGCCTACCTGCGCGACGCCCACCAGTTCCACAACGCGCTGCTGGTCGAACGGCCCAACGGCAACTACGCCGACACCATGGCGCGGCAGTTCCTGTTCGACGTCTGGCACTACTTCCTGCTGCAGCGCCTGGCGCAATCGTCGGACGAACGCGTGGCCGGCATCGCCGCCAAGTCGCTCAAGGAAGTGACCTACCACGTGCGGCGCTCGTCCGACCTGGTGGTGCGCCTGGGCGACGGCACAGAGATCAGCCACGCCAAGATGCAGGCGGCGATCGACGACGCCTGGCGCTTCACCGGCGAACTGTTCACCGACGACGCGATCGACCAGGACATGGCGGCGCGCGGCATCGGCTGTGAACTGGCCGCGCTGCGCACGCCCTGGGAACAGCATGTGTGCGAAGTGCTTGAGGAAGCCACGCTGAAGGTGCCCGACGCCGCGGCGGCGAACCATCCGGCCCATAGCGGCGGCCGCCAGGGCCGGCACACCGAGGAGCTGGGCTACGTGCTGGCGGAAATGCAGTACCTGCCGCGCGCCTATCCGGGAGCGACGTGGTGAACATGCTGGCGTCCGTGTCCATCGAGCAGGTCTACGCCTGGCTGCAGGAGGTCCCCGATCCGGAGATCCCCGTGCTGTCGGTGGTGGACCTGGGCGTGGTGCGGGACGTCGCGTTCGAGGGCGACGCCTGCGTCGTCGTCATCACGCCGACCTACTCCGGCTGCCCCGCGATGCGCGAGATCACCGAAGACATCCGCCAGGTGCTGGCGCGCCACGGCGTCGGCGAGGTGCGCGTCGAGACCCGCCTGTCACCCGCCTGGACCACCGACTGGATGAGCGAGAAGGGCCGCGCCGCGCTCAAGGACTACGGCATCGCCGCGCCCGCGCAACAGGCCATCGACATCTCGGGCATCAGCCGGCGCAACGCCGGGCCCGCCATCGAGTGCCCGCGCTGCGGCTCGCGCGACACGCGCCTGGTCAGCAACTTCGGATCGACCTCGTGCAAGGCGCTGTACCGCTGCGTCAGCTGCCGCGAGCCGTTCGATTATTTCAAGACTCACTGAGAGTGGTTTCGAAAATGAGCCTGAACCAATTCCACCCCCTGAAAGTGGCCTCGGTGGCGCGCAACACGCGCGACGCGGTGGTCGTGACGTTCGACCTGCCCGATACGCTGGCCGATGAATTCGCCTTCCTGCCGGGCCAGTACCTGACGCTGCGCACGCAGCTCAACGGCGAGGAGCTGCGCCGTTCCTATTCGATCTGTTCGGCGCCGCGCGACAAGCTGCTGCGCGTGGCGATCAAGAAGGTCGATGAGGGCGTCTTCTCCAGCTGGGCCAATCACGAGCTGCAGCCGGGCCAGACGCTGGAAGTGATGGCGCCGGCCGGCAACTTCACCGTCGATTTCGCGCCGCAGAACCAGCGCCACTACGTCGCCTTCGCGGTCGGCAGCGGCATCACGCCGGTGTTCTCGCTGGTCAAGACCGCGCTGTCGACCGAACCGAACAGCAAGTTCACGCTGTTCTTCGGCAACCGCGCCTCGTCGGCCGTGCTGTTCCGCGAAGAGATCGAGGACCTGAAGAACCTGTACATGGACCGCTTCTCGCTGGTCTACGTCATGAGCCGCGAAACCCAGGACATCGAGCTGTTCAACGGCCGCCTGGACGGCGACAAGGTCGACCAGCTGATGTCGGCCTGGATGAGCCCCGAGGATATCGACTACGCTTTTGTCTGCGGTCCCCAGACCATGACCGAGAGCGTGGTCGAGCGGCTGCAGGCCCGCGGCATTCCGAAGTCGAACATCAAGTTCGAGCTGTTCGGCGCCCCGAAGGGGCCGCGCGCGTTGCGCACGGGGCAGGACGCCCGCCAGGCGCCCGGCAAGGGCCAGTGCGAGGTGACCGTGGTGCAGGACGGCCACAGCCGCAAGTTCGTGATCGACAAGAACAAAGACAGCGTGCTGGATTCGGCGCTGGCGCAGGGCATCGAGCTGCCGTATTCGTGCAAGGGCGGGGTGTGTTCCACCTGCCGTTGCAAGGTGGTCGAGGGCGAAGTGGACATGGATGCCAACTTCGCCCTGGAAGACTACGAAGTGGCGCGAGGCTTTATCCTGAGCTGCCAGAGCTTTCCGGTCAGCGACCGCCTGGTGATCGACTTCGACCAGGAAACCTGACCCGGCGCGCGCCAGTCAGACCCCTATTCCATTTGGAGAGACGCAGTGTCCCAGAAATTCTTCGAACGCCATCAGCCCCTGCTGGAACAAGCCCTGGCCGCCGCCGCGCTGCGCGGCTACTGGAGCCCGTTTGCCGAGTCGCCCAGCCCCCGCAACTATGGCGAGACCGCCAATGACGACGGCCGCGCCGCCTTCGAGGCGCTGCGCGGCAAGCCGTTTCCGCTGAACCTGCACGACGCCGACGGCACCGTCGGCGGCGAAAAGTCGCCCTTTGGCTTCGACCTGGGCATCACCTATCCGCACGTGCCGGCCGCCAAGCTGGTGGCCGCGTCCAAGCGCGCGTTGCAGGACTGGCGCCGCGCCGGCCCGCAGGCCTGGGTGGGCGTTTCGCTGGAAATCCTGGCGCGCCTGAACAAGCTGAGTTTCGAGATGGCCTACGCGGTGCAGCACACCACCGGCCAGGGCTTCATGATGGCCTTCCAGGCCGGTGGCCCGCACGCGCAGGACCGCGGCTTCGAGGCCGTGGCCTACGCCTGGCAGGAAATGTCGCGCATCCCCGGCGTCGCCATCTGGGAAAAGCCGCAGGGCAAGAATGATCCCATCCGCATGGAAAAGCACTTCACCGTGGTGCCGCGCGGCGTGGCGCTGGTGATCGGCTGCTCGACCTTCCCGACCTGGAACGGCTATCCCGGCCTGTTCGCCAGCCTGGCGACCGGCAACACCGTCATCGTCAAGCCGCACCCGGGCGCGATCCTGCCGCTGGCGCTGACCGTCAAGGTGGCGCGCGAAGTGCTGCAGGAGGCCGGCTTCGACCCGGACGTGGTGCTGCTGGCCGCGCACACCGCCGAGGAAGACACCGCGCGCCAGCTGGCGCTGGATCCCGCCGTCAAGATCATCGACTTCACCGGCAGCACCGCCAACGGCGACTGGCTCGAGAACAACGCCCGCCAGGCGCTGGTCTACACCGAGAAGGCCGGCGTCAATCAGGTCATCATCGACTCGGCCGCCGACCTGAAGGGCGTGGCGCGCAACCTGGCGTTCTCGCTGGCCCTGTACTCGGGCCAGATGTGCACGGCGCCGCAGAACATCTACGTGCCGCGCGACGGCATCCAGACGCCGGAAGGCCGCGTCAGCTTCGATGAGGTCGCCGCCGCCCTGGGCGCCGCGGTCGACAAGCTCGGCGCCGACGCCGCCAAGGCCGTCGAGTTGACCGGCGCGATCCAGAACGAAGGCATCGTCGAACGCATCGAGAAGGCGCGCGCGCTGGGTTTGCCGGTGGTCGCCGACAGCAAGACGCTGACGCACCCGCAGTTCGAGAACGCCCGCGTGCGCACGCCGCTGCTGCTGCGCGCCGAGGCCGGCAACGCCGCCATCAGCCAGGAATGGTTTGGCCCGATCGCCTTCGTGGTCGCCACCGACTCCACCGCGCACAGCATCCAGATCGCGCGCGACAGCGTGATCGAACACGGCGCGCTGTCGCTGTCGGCCTACACCACCAGCAACGACGTGGCCGAGCAGGTGCAGGACGCGGCGGAAGAGTCCGGCGTGTCGCTGTCGCTGAACCTGACCGGCGCGGTGTTCGTCAACCAGACCGCGGCCTTCAGCGATTTCCATGGCACCGGCGCCAACCCGGCGGCCAACGCGGCGCTGTCCGACTCGGCCTACGTGTCCAACCGCTTCCGCGTGGTGCAGACGCGCCGTCACATCTGAGCGTTGGACCGGACATGACCTACCAAGACATCCAATTCGAACTGGCCGACGGCATCGCCCGCCTGACGCTGAACCGTCCGGACAAGCTCAACAGCTTCACCGCCAACATGCACGCTGAAGTGGCGCATGCGCTGACCCGCGTCGAGACCGAAGGCGCGCGCGTGCTGGTGCTGACCGGCGCCGGCCGCGGCTTCTGCGCCGGCCAGGACCTGAGCGAGCGCAAGCCGGCGCCCGATGGCACGCCGCCCGACCTGGGCGAGACCGTCGACAAGTTCTACGCGCCGCTGGTGCGCCGCCTGAACGCGCTGCCGATGCCGGTGGTGGTCGGGGTCAATGGCGTGGCGGCGGGGGCGGGCGCCAACCTCGCGTTCGCCGGCGACATCGTCATCGCCAAGGAATCGGCCAACTTCATCCAGTCGTTCTGCAAGCTGGGGCTGATTCCCGACACGGGCGGCACCTTCGTGCTGCCGCGCCTGGTGGGCCGCGCCCGCGCCATGGGGCTGGCGATGCTGGGCGACAAGCTCAGCGCGCGCCAGGCCGAGGCCTGGGGCCTGATCTGGCAATGCGTGGCCGACGACGCGTTCGACGCCACGCTGGAGAACCTGGCGCGGCACTTCTCGCGCGCGCCGACCAAGGGCCTGGCCTTCACCAAGCGCGCCTTGCAGGCCAGCCTGGGCAACGACCTGGCGACCCAGCTGGACCTGGAGCGCGACATGATGCGCGAACTGGGCCGCAGCGCCGACTACGCCGAAGGCGTGGCCGCGTTCCTGGGCAAACGCGAACCGCAGTTCAAGGGGCAATGATGAGCAGCACGCACGTTCCGCCCGTCGAGGCGCCGACCGATCCGCAGGAACTGGCGCAGGCCGTGGGCGCGGTGATGTATGCCGGCGACGCGGCCTCGCAGGGCCTGAACATGAAGGTCGAGGAAATGGCGCCGGGCTATGCGCGCCTGACCATGCGGGTGCGTCCCGACATGCTCAACGGCCACAAGACCTGCCACGGCGGCTTCATCTTCGCGCTGGCCGACAGCGCCTTCGCCTTTTCGTGCAACTCGCGCAACGTCAGCACCGTGGCGTCGGGCTGCACCATCGATTACCTGGCCCCCGGCTTCGAGGGCGACCTGCTGACCGCGGTGGCGCAGGAGCGCTCGCTGGCGGGACGCACCGGGGTGTACGACGTGACCGTCACCAATCAGGACGGCCGCAACGTCGCCCTGTTCCGGGGCCGTTCCTATCGTATCAAGGGGCAGATCGTCGGCACGCCAGCCGAGGCTTGAACGCGTCAACCAATCAGAGACAAGGCCACCGGCCGAGGCGGGCGCGCGGCGCGTCCTCCGGCACGGAGGGTAGAGCATTCCAGGAGAGAGATAACCATGTCCAACACCATGAGCAAGCCGGGGCTGGACCCCATCGAGCATGCCAGCCAGGATGAGCTGCGCGCGTTGCAGCTCGAGCGCCTGAAGTGGTCGCTCAAGCACGCCTACGAGAACGTGCCGCACTACAAGAAGGCGTTCGACGAGATGGGCGTGCATCCCGACGACCTGAAGCAGCTGTCGGATATTTCGAAGTTCCCGTTCACCACCAAGAAGGAACTGCGCGAGAACTATCCGTTCGGCATGTTCGCGGTGCCGCGCGAGCGTATCTCGCGCATCCACGCGTCCAGCGGCACGACCGGCAAGCCGACCGTGGTGGGCTACACCCAGCGCGACCTGGACAACTGGGCCAACCTGGTGGCGCGCTCGATCCGCGCGGCCGGCGGCAAGCCCGGCGACACGGTGCACGTGGCCTACGGCTACGGCCTGTTCACGGGCGGCCTGGGCGCGCATTACGGCGCCGAACGCCTGGGTTGCACCGTCATCCCGATGTCGGGCGGGCAGACCGAAAAGCAGGTGCAGCTGATCAACGATTTCCGTCCGGACATCATCATGGTCACGCCCTCTTATTTCTGCAATATTCTGGAGGAGCAGCGCCGCCAGGGGATTGATCCGCGTCAAACTTCGCTGCGCATCGGCATCTTCGGCGCCGAGCCCTGGACCGGGCAGATGCGCGCCGACATCGAGGCCGAGGCCGGCATCGATGCGGTCGACATCTACGGGCTGTCCGAAGTGATGGGCCCGGGCGTGGCCAGCGAGTGCGTCGAGACCAAGGACGGCCCGGTGGTGTGGGAAGACCACTTCTACGCCGAGATCATCAATCCGGACACGGGCGAACCCGTGGCGGACGGCGAGCCGGGCGAACTGGTGTTCACCTCGCTCACCAAGGAAGCGATGCCCATCATCCGCTACCGCACCCGCGACCTGACCCGCCTGCTGCCGCCCACCGCGCGCAGCATGCGCCGCATCGGCAAGATCACCGGCCGCAGCGACGACATGCTGATCGTGCGCGGCGTGAACATGTTCCCGACCCAGGTCGAGGAACTGGTGCTCAAGATCGCGCAGCTGGCGCCGCACTACCAGCTGGTGCTGTCGCGCACCGGCAATATGGACGAACTCGAGATCCTGACGGAAGTCCGGGCCGAGTTCTCGACCCTGTCGGACGCCGAGCGCGCGGCGCTGGGCAAGCAGCTGCAGCACGCGGTCAAGACGCACATCGGCGTCAGCGCCCGCATCCAGGTGTCGGATGCCGGCCACGTCGAGCGTACGTTGACGGGCAAGGCCCGCCGCGTGATCGACAAGCGCCCGAAGGGCTGAGCGCGCTGCGCGTCCCCGCCGCCGGCAACGGGGCGGGACGGCCACGCCGCCATGAAAAAAGCAGCCCTCGGGCTGCTTTTTTTTCGACGCCGCCGTTTCCCGCCGGGCGCGCCGTCAGGCCTGGCGCGTCACGTCGCGCACGATGTGGCGGTACCAGAAGTGCAGCAGCGTGGCCGACAGCGCCAGGCCGACCATGGCCATCAGCCACATGCTGCCCGCCCCCTGCGGCGAGCCCGGCACCAGGATCTCGCGCAGCCCGTCCAGGCCGCCTTGGCCCGGCCCGAAACCGAACCACCAGCCGCCGACCAGGCCGACGCCGGCCAGCGCCACGGTCTGCAGCAGCAGCGGCACCACCGCGACCTTGTAGGCCCGCAGCAGGTACGAGTTGATGCACTGCATGGAGTCGAACAGGTGGAACAGCGGCAGCACCGCCAGCAGCGTGGTGGCCACGGCGGTCACCTGCGGGTTGTCGGTGTAGGCCGCCAGGATCAGGGGGCGGCCGGCCAGCAGCACCGCCGCGGTCAGCAGCGCGCCCATCAGCCCGAGCGCCAGGCCGGCCATGCCGGTGCGATGGGCGTGCGCGAGGTTGCCGGCGCCGATCGCCTGCGCCGTCAGGGCGGCGGTGGCCACCCCCAGCGCCATCGGCATCATGTAGCAGAGCGCCGCCAGGTTCGCCATGATCTGGTGGCCGCCGGTGACGAAGGTGCCTTCACGCGCGACCAGCAGCGCCATGAAGGTGAAGGCCGAGACCTCGACCAGGTACGAGCCGCCCATCGGGATGCCCAGGCGCAGCAGTTCCTTCAGCGTCTTCCAGTCGGGGCGGCCGACGTGCAGGTGGAAGCGGCGGTAGTAGCGGTCGTGAGTGATGACCCACAGGCCCAGCCCCAGGCTCATCCACGACACCACCGCCGTGGCCAGGCCGGCGCCGGTGGCGCCCATGGCGGGCAGGCCCAGGCTGCCGTAGATGAACAGCCAGTTGAAGAAGGCCTTGAAGCCGATGGCGGTGAGGTTGATCGCCATCACCAGCTTGGGCCGCGAGACCGAGGTGCCGAGCGCGTAGATGGTGCGGAACACCAGCGCGGCCGGCAGGGCCAGGATCAGCGCCCGCAGGTACGAAGCGATGCGCTCGCGCACGCCGGGATCGACGTTGCCCGACATCGACAGCCAGAAGTCCGGGAACAGCATCAGGATGCCGCCCACCACCGACAATCCCAGCGCCAGCCATACGCCCTGGCCCCAGCTGCGGCCGACTTCGCGGTTGTTGCCGGCGCCGAAGTGCTGCGCCAGGATCGGGATGAGGGCGTGGACCACGCCCATCAGGCCGACGAAGACGGTGATGTAGATGGAGGCCGACAGGGCCATCGCCGCCAGGTCATTGGCACTGGCGTGGCCGGTCATGGCGGTGTCGAGAACGCCGAACGAGATGCCGGCCCATTGGCTGATCAGGACCGGCCAGGCCTGCTTGGCGATGCAGCGCAGGGTGGCGCCGAAACTGGCCGGCGCCGCGTGGACGGGGGTCATCGCGTGGGGCCGACGCGCAGCAGGCGGAAGACTTCCTGGCGATCGGCGCGGCGGCCGTCTTGCCACAGCACGTCGGCGCTGTCGCTGTAGGCGGCGGTGTTGTCGCGCAGGCTCTGGTTGGTGGTCTGCTGCAGCACCAGCGTGCACTTGGAATCGAACGTGAACGTCAGGTTGTTGAAGATCAGGAACGAGGCGCGCTGGCCGCTGCCCAGGCTGAGGCCGCGCACGCATTCGCCCGGCCGGATGTTCTGCTCCAGGGCCTGCGCCAGCTCGCCGGACACGGTGCGATAGCTGCGGGCATAGTCGACCGCGGGCTGCCACAACAGCACCAGCAGGATCCAGGTGACCGTCAGGCCGCCGGCGGACAGCACGGTGCCGCGCCACAGGGCTTGCGGCTTGACCCGCAGGCGCCAGACCACCAGCGCGATCCAGCCGATGGTGAAGACCACCGCCAGCGCGAACGCCACCCACGAGATGACGGGCTCATAGCCGGTCGTCTGGCGGCCGATGTTGCGGGAGATCTGCGCGGGCCATTGGAAGTGCAGGGCGATCCAGCCGAGCCACGCGGTGGCGGCGGTCAGCGAAAAACACATCACCGCGAACCAGTCCAGCGTGTTGACTACGCCGCGCCGCAGGGTTGGCAGCGAGAACGCGCCCAGCACCGCGCAGGGCACGGCCAGCAGCACGTATTCGGAGTCGCTGGCCTCGTCCAGCCCGAACAGCCCCAGGGTCGAGCAGATCAGCAGCATCAGCGGCAGCCAGATGTGCGGGGCGTAGATCCAGGCGCGCCAGCGCCAGATGGCCAGCAGCGCCAGCGGCCAGGTCGGCCACAGGTACCAGGGCAGGTCGCGCAGGGTGCGGCCTACGTCGTGCCAGGTGGGCACGGCGAAGGACGCCAGGTTCCAGGTCTTCCAGTTGCGGATCCAGTACTCGCTGCTCTGGCTGGCGGGAATCCACCAGGCCAGGATCAGGACGGCGGCGACCAGCGCGGCCCAGGGCAGCCAGCGCTTGCACTTCCAGAGCGGGCCGCGCGGATAGAAGGCGAGCAGGGCGGCGACCATGATCGGCAGGGCGCCGATCCAGCCGCGCGTGAGGAAGCTGGCGGCCAGCGCGATGCCCAGCGTGGTCGAGCCGGTGACGGGCCGGTCCACGGTGCGCGCCAGCGAGTAGAAGGCCAGCGCCTGGCAGGCCATGATGGCGGGCACCACCGTGGTCTCATGGGTGCGCTGCAGGATGCCGATGGTGGCCAGCAGCAGCAGCAGCGCGGCGTCGGCCAGCATGCGGCCGTAGTCGCGCGGCTCCGGTTCGCCGCCGAAGGGCAGCGCCAGCGGCTGGGCTTCGGCGCGGCGGCCGAGCAGGTAGGTGCCGTACCAGACGCTCATCGCCGTCACGCCGAACCACAGCAGGTTGGGCAGGCGGCCGGCGGTGATGTCGCCGATGAAGGGGCCGAACAGCCAGATGCTGATCGCGCCGATCCAGGTGATCAGCGGGCCTTCCTCGGCGTGAGCCAGGTGCCCCACTTGCGGCAGCAGCCATGTGATCCCGCCTTCACGGATGGCGGTGATCATGGTCGCCAGGCCGACCGCATCGTCCGTTTTCCACGGGTCGCGCATGAACAGGCCGGCGATGATGTACGCCAGCGCCAGCCCAAGCAGAATCAGCCTGGGCAGTTTCGCGGTGGCCACGGACGTCAGCCTGGCCGGAGTGGAAATGGAAAGTGGGGACACGGGCGTTAATGTAACCGAGTGATCGGGAAGCGCCAGCCCCCGGTTTGCGTAGGAGCGGGATCAGGGGAAAAAAAAGCAGCCCGGAGGCTGCCTTTTTGCTGTGACTCCCGTAGGAGCGACAGGATCAGGAAGCGGACTTGACCGTGCCGGCGGTACGGGCGAAACGGGCGCGGAACTTTTCCACGCGGCCGGTTTCGACGATACGCGTCTGGGCGCCCGTGTAGAACGGGTGCGATTCGGAGGTCACGTCGCACTTGAAGAGCGGGTACGTCTTGCCATCGAGTTCGATGGTTTCGCGCGTTTGCACGGTCGAGCGGGTGATGAACTTGCTGCCCGTTTGCAGGTCGGCGAAGACGACTTCGCGGTATTCGGGGTGAATGCCTTCTTTCATGGTGCTTTCCTAGGACTCCCTCAAGGGAGTCATGTCAAAAGTTAGGGTCGCCAGCACGAATCGCTTTTTCAGGCGTTCTTGCCACGTATCCGAAAAGTAACTGTGGATTCTAGCATGGGATCGTCCGGCCGGAACAGGCAATCCGGGCCGTCCGGGTGGGGAGGCCCGGATTTTTCATCCGGGGACGGATCGAAGCGACGATCAGAGATCGGTGCGCAGTTTCCAGATCTCCGGGAACAGCACTACCTCCAGCATGCGCCGCAGGTAATCCACGCCCGAGGTGCCGCCGGTGCCGCGCTTGAAGCCGATGACGCGCTCGACCGTGGTGACGTGGCGGAAACGCCACAGGCGGAAGGCATCTTCCAGGTCGGTCAGTTTCTCGCCCAGTTGGTACAGGTCCCAGTAGCGGTCGGTGTCGCGGTAGACCGTCAGCCAGGCCTGCTCGACGCCTTCCGACGCCTGGTAGGGCTGGGTCCAGTCGCGTTCCAGGCGGTCGGCGGGGACCGCCACGCCGTGCCGCGCCAGCAGGCGCAGCGATTCGTCATACAGCGACGGCGTCTCGTAGGCCTGCTGCACCTGCGCCAGCAGGTCGGCGCGATGCGCGTGCGGCTTGAGCATGGCGGCGTTCTTGTTGCCCAGCAGGAATTCGATCTGGCGGTACTGGTAGCTCTGGAAGCCGCTGGAGCGCGCCAGGTAGGGGCGCAGGGCGGAATACTCGGGCGGCGTCATGGTCGCCAGCACGTCCCAGGCGTGGACTAGCTGTTCCATGATCTTGCTGACCCGGGCCAGCATCTTGAAGGCCGGCTGCGGGCGGTCCGCCGCCAGGTTGGCGATGGCGCCGCGCAACTCGTGCAGCATCAGCTTCATCCAGAGCTCGCTGGTCTGGTGCTGGATGATGAACAGCATCTCGTTGTGCTCGGGCGAGAGCGGATGCTGCGCGCCCAGCAGTTCGTCCAGGTGCAGGTAATCGCCGTAGGTCATGTCGCGCGTGAAATCCAGCTGCGCCTTTTCCTCGCGGACGATGTCTTCGGGGCGTTGGCTCTGGCTCATGCGCGGCCTCCCTGGCAGGGCGGGGCGGCGCGGCGGGCCGAGGCGGGCAGGCTGCGCCAGCCGGAATGCGGCAGGCGGGCGCAGGCAAGCGCCATGCGCGGATCGGAGGGAGTCTTCATGGTCGTGCTTCTTCGAAAAGGCGGGCCGCGCGTGACGGGGCGGCGCGCTCATCGCGCCGCGTCTCGCGCGCAGCCTGCCCGGTGGCCGGTATCAGCCCAGTTCGCGCAAGACGGCGCGCACCGGGCTGGCGTCAGCCTGGATCAAAGCCAGCGGCAGTGCGATCAGTTCGTAATCGCCCTCCGGCACGTCGTCGAGCACCAGGTTCTCCAGTACTCGCATGTCGTGCCGCAGGATGGCGTGATGGCTGTCCAGGGTCTTGCTGGACGCGGGGTCGATGCTGGGGGTGTCCAACCCGATCAGCATGACGCCGCGTTCGGCCAGCCATTCGATGGTCTGGGGCGCGTAGGCCGAGAAGTCGTCCGTCCACCATTCCTGCGCGGCATGCTTGGCGGTACGCACCAGGATGCGCGGGGGCAGGTTGTTGGCGGCGTGGAGCAGGTGCTCCGGGGTGATCAGTGGCCCGCAGTCAATGGCGTGGATGACGCGACAGGGGCCCAGGAAGGGTTCGAGCGAGACCGCGCCGATGGCGGCGCCGCCGTTCTGGTAGTGCAGCGGCGCATCGGCGTGCGCGCCGACGTGCGGCGACATCGTGATTTCGCTGACGTTGACCGGACAGCCGGGTTCGAGCGACCACTTCCATTGCTGGCGATACGGCGTATCGCCAGGAAACACGGGCGAGGCCGTGGAGACGGGAGGGGAGATATCCCACAGGCGTTTCATGGAGGCGCGAGGTCGCGGAAGCGGAAATTAGGTTAAGCCTAAAACAATATCGGGCCGTAGTCTAACGAATTCCCGCCGCGGGCGCAGCCTTACATGCGGCCGTGTTCCGCCATCGAGGCGACTTCGTCGCCGGCGACGATCAGGTGGTCGACCAGGGCGACGTCGACCAGCGCCAGCGCCTGCTTCAGGTGGCGGGTGAACGCCAGGTCGGCGGCGCTGGGCTGGGCCAGGCCGGACGGGTGGTTGTGGGCGATGATGAGGGCCGCCGCGTGATGGCGCAGGGCCTCGCGCACCACCTCGCGCGGATAGACCGAGGCCTGCGACAGCGTGCCGCGCGCCAGTTCGCCGCTGGCGATCAGCCGCAGCTGACTGTCCAGGTAGAGCGCGATGCAATGTTCGACCCGGCGGTGGGCCAGCGTGACCTTGCAATATTGTTTCACCTGCGAAGGATGGTCGAGAGTGCTGGCGAGCGTCAGTTCCTCCTCGATGGCGCGCTTGGCCAGTTCCAGGATCGCCGCCAGGGCGCAGGCCTTGGCCGTGCCCAGGCCGGGCACGGCCAGCAGCTCTTCCGGGGAGGCTCCCAGCAGCCCGCGCAGGCCGCGGAACCGGTCCAGCAGCTGGCTGGAAAGGTCCAGCACATTCAGCCCGGGCACCCCGGTGCGCAGGGCGATGGCGAGCAGCTCGGTATTTTGTAACGACGAGGCGCCCAGGCGCAGCAGGCGCTCGCGGGGACGCTCGTGTTTGGACACCTGGACAGACAATTTCATAAGAGGCTCTAAAATCAGGGTTCACTTACTGTCTGACTACGGTGGCAGATCTTGAGCATCGCCTCTAACGAAATGAATGTTTTGGTCCGTCCGGACTCCTACCTGACGCTGCATTACCGCATCACCCTGGCTTCGGGCCCCGGCAAGGATTCGGTGTTCACCGATACTTTCGACGGCCGTCCCGCCACGCTGCAGATGGGCAGCGGCCAATGGGCGCCGGGCCTGGAGACCGCCTTGCTGGGCAAGGCCGAGGGCGACCGCTTCAGCGTCACGCTGGAGCCGGCCGACGCCTATGGCGACCGCAACCCCGAGCTGATCCAGCGCGTCACGCGCAAGATGCTCGCCGAGCACGCCGGCGCCGACGCCACCTTCGAGCCCGGCGACCTGGTCGAGTTCGCGGCGCCCAACGGCGGCCGCTATTCGGGCGTCCTGAAGGAAATCAACGAGGAATCGGCATTGTTCGATTTCAACCACCCGCTCGCGGGCATCAGCTTGCGGGTCGACGTGGCGCTGCTGGGAGTTCTCTGATGAGCCAGGCTGTCACCGCCGCCGGCGCCGAAGTCCTGCTGGCGCAGCCGCGCGGCTTCTGTGCCGGCGTCGATCGCGCCATCGACATCGTCGAGCGCGCGCTCGAGCTGCACGGCGCGCCGATCTACGTGCGCCACGAGATCGTCCACAACCGCTACGTGGTCGAAGACCTGCGCGCCAAGGGCGCCATCTTCATCGACGAACTGGACGATGCGCCTTCCGGCGCCATCGTGGTGTTCTCGGCCCATGGCGTGTCCAAGGCGGTGCGGGCCGAAGCCGAGGCGCGCGGGCAGCAGGTGTTCGATGCCACCTGCCCGCTGGTGACCAAGGTGCACATCGAGGTGGCCCGCATGCGCGCGGCCGGCCGCGAGATCATCATGATCGGCCACAAGGGCCATCCGGAAGTCGAAGGCACGCTGGGCCAGGCCCAGGGCGGCATGTACCTGGTCGAGACCGTCGACGACGTGGCCAGCCTGCAGGTCACCGATCCCGAGAACCTGGCGTACGTCACGCAGACCACGCTGTCGGTGGACGACGCCGCGGCCGTGTCCAAGGCGCTCAAGGCGCGCTTTCCCAGCATCGTCGAGCCCAAGAAAAGCGACATCTGCTACGCCACCCAGAACCGCCAGGACGCGGTCAAGGTGCTGGCGCCCGAGTGCGACCTGGTGCTGGTGGTCGGCAGCCCCAACAGCTCCAATTCCAACCGCCTGCGCGAAGTGGCGGACCGCAAGGGCGTGGCGTCGTACCTGATCGACGGCGCGCATTCCATCGACCCGGCCTGGCTCGAGGGCCGCAAGCGCATCGGCGTGACCGCCGGCGCGTCGGCGCCCGAGATCCTGGTGCAGCAGGTGATCGCGCGGGTCAAGGAACTGGGCGCGGTGTCGGTGCGCACCATGCCGGGCCTGGAAGAGAACGTGGCGTTCCCGCTGCCCAAGGGCCTGTCGCGCAAGGCCGCGCAGACCGAATCGCTGGAATGAGCGCGACGCCCGCCGCGGGCGTCGCGCAGAACAAGAATCGAGGAGACTCCATGCAGTTGTACAGCTATTTCCGCAGCTCGGCCGCGTATCGCGTGCGCATCGCGCTGAACCTGAAGGGCCTGCCGTACGAATACCTGGCGGTGCACCTGCTCAAGGACGGCGGCCAGCAATTGTCGGCCGACTATCGCAAGGTCAACCCGACCGCACTGGTGCCCACGCTGGTCGATGGCGATGCGGTCATCGGCCAGTCGCTCGCCATCATCGAGTACCTCGAGGAAACGCATCCGCAGGCGCCGCTGCTGCCGGCCGACGCGATCGGCCGCGCGCGCGTGCGCGACCTGGCGCTGGGCATCGCCTGCGATACCCATCCGCTGAACAACCTGCGGGTGTTGAAATACCTGAAGCACACGCTGGGCGTGGACGAGGCCGCCAAGACGGCCTGGTACCAGCACTGGGTGCGCCAGGGGCTGGAAGCCCTGGAAGCGCAGCTGGCCGGCTCGGCCGCCACCGGCGCGTTCTGCCATGGCGACACGCCGACCATCGCCGATCTGTGCCTGGTGCCGCAGGTGGCCAACGCGCGCCGCTTCGAATGCGACCTGAGCGCGATGCCCACCGTGGTGCGCATCGACGCCGCCTGCCGCGCCTTGCCGGCGTT